>CASEIS010000118.1 GCA_949287895.1 uncultured Bacillota bacterium | reverse complement strand
AATCATATGCCGCACAAGTTTACTATCTTCATCCCCAAAACGCCAATCGTCATAGCGCCGTCCAAAATTTTTTATTTCATCTTTTTCAACCCTTGGACGTAAATAAGCCGAATGATTGTCTTTTGGGTTTGGATTCTTCCTTAGCAGAATATTGTTTTCATCTTTCGTCTTGCGGGAATGCGTAATGCCGATATACTTATACACATTCCCGTTTCTATCAATCACATATGTAGGATGATTGATACGCTTATTTTTACGAAAACTACGCCGAAAATTTTTACTTTTCTTTGCCATAAATACCTCGTAAATTGAATGCCGAAAGGGGCTTTTCCGCCCCGATCGGCATTTTGTCTAAACACCCCTGCGGGGAGCTGTACAATGAAGGAAAAATTTACCTTTTGCCTGCATTTGCTTTCGTCTGATACTTATTCACCTTCTTATGAGCGGATAAGTTCGGTCGTTTTTACCTTCTCGCTGAATTAACTTGGGCTTCGCTGCATTCTGCTCGGCTTTTGCTTCTTCCGACATCACATTTTCATTTCTTGCCATTTTGCTGCTGTTTCTCCTTTGCGTATGGTCGCCACTAATTAAAAAAGACTTGCCAACCCTCGGCGCCTTTCGGCTCCTTGAATTAACAAGTCAAGTGTAACATAACAAATAGCGCAAAAAAGAAGTGAAAAGGGGTATTGACAAGTATTTAAAGATGGTGTAAAATAATATTGCTACACAAACTCAATCGTTTCAAACAAAAATACATTTGTCAAAATTGTATTTCTCTTTTTTCATACCGTTTGAAAAGTTTGTGTAGCAGCAAAAGCAGAGAGGGTACGTTTTGAAGAAAGAGGTATGCCTTCGCATACTTCTTTTTTGTTATATAAGGGAGCATTATGAACATTGCGATTGTAGAAGACGAGGAGAGCGTTGTAAAGCAGTTGTCAGAAATGATACGCCGCTATGGAGAAGAAACCGGCTATTCTTTTGCGCTGTTTACATTTTCAGACGGCATCGACTTTTTGAACGGTTACCGTTCGGTATATGACGTTGTGTGTATGGATATAGAAATGCCACACAGCAACGGCATGAAAATTGCGCATAAGCTGCGCCAGCTGGACCAATCGGTCAGTCTGATGTTCATCACCAATCTTGCGCAATATGCTATCGAGGGCTATTCTGTCTCTGCGGGAGGGTATGTCGTTAAACCGCTTCGATACGAGGCGTTCGCGTTTCATTTTGAAAGGGTGCTGACGAGCGCCCTGCGGAACTCAAAAAAGAGCATCTCCATTGTCGCTGACAAGGTGCATGTCCGCTTGAACGTGGACGACATCTTTTATTTAGAAGTTGTCAATCACGCCGTCATATATCATACGGCGCGGGGGAATTATGAGACCTGGGATTCGCTTGCAAATGCAGAAAAACTTCTTCCGCAAGGGGCATTTGCCCGCTGCAATCATTGTTTTCTCGTCAATTTGCATCATGTACGTGAAGTGAAGGGGGAAACGGTGACGGTCGGCAATGCCGAATTGAAGATCAGCCGCATGAAGAAAAAGGAGTTCATGGCGGCGCTTGCAGAAGGCATATAGAGGTGCGCGATGGGGTTTTTATCAGAATTGCCCAATCAGGTTTTGCTCTTTATCCAAGATACAAATTTCGTTGTACTTATGTACGAGTTGATCATCTGCACGCTTCTTCTTCGCCGCCGCAAGTTTTTTTGGTTGCGAGCGCTCGTCTTTATTCCGTATATTGTGTGTACCAACAACGTGATCGGCGTCGTCGATTATATGAATGTGTACCTCGTTATGGAAGACGTGCATTTCGGGTATGTGCTGTATTTTCTCGTTTCGATCTTACTCGTATGGTTTTGTTATGCCGAAAAGTTTTCGCACATCCTCTATTTCTGTACGGCTGCATATATTATTGAAAACTTCGGAACGCAGATCGGCAACATCATTAACTTGGCATTTTTTGACGGATCGGTCAATGTGGCTGATTATAACGATCCGCGTCCGTTTTTGTATTCCGTCTATCGAGAGCTGGTCGAGATCCCGATCTTTTTGACGGTCGTCTTTGTATTCGTTAAAAAATATAAAAAGGTATACGATTTCCACGTAAAAAACTCACATATCGCGATCATTGAGGTATTTACGCTGCTCATCATCTGTTTTTTGAATTATTACGGGACGATGGAGGGGGATATGAACCTCGTCGCGCGCGTATATGCGGCGATCGTCGACGTGATGATCTTGCTCTTCCAATTTGTCTTCTTCAACGAAACGCGGTTGCGGTACGAAAACGACGTGACGCATGAACTGCTCAAATTGCAGGGCAGGCAGCAGCAGCTCTCAAAAGACAGTATTGAAACCATCAATATCAAGTGCCACGACTTGAAGCGGCAGATCGCAGCCCTGCGCCTCGTCGGCGACGGAGAAGAGCGCGACCGCGCCATTCGCGAGCTGGAGCAGGCCGTCAACATTTATGATGCGTCCGTTCATACCGGCAATGAAACGCTTGACATTGTTTTGATGGAAAAGTTGCTGCTATGCGGCGCAAACCATATTACGCTGACGTCTTTTGCGGAGGGGAAGCTGCTCAACTTTATGCGCCCGGCCGATCTATACGTCCTCTTTTCCAATGCGCTCGACAATGCGATCGAAGGTGTGATGCAAGCGGCAGAGAACGACAGGAATATTGCCCTTGAAGTAGAGCGCAGAAGCAGTTGGGTACGCGTATGCATTGAAAACTTTTGCGCACGGGACCTCGCCTTTGCAGACGGCATTCCCGTTACAACCAAGGCAGAGCGCAAGTACCACGGTTATGGTACCAAAAGTATCCGGCATATTTGTGAAAAGTACGGAGGGACGGTCGTCATGCGGCAGGAGGGGCGGCGGTTTGTGCTCCGCATGCTGTTTCATGCGGTATAATTTTAGATATGCGGAGGGTGCGGCTGCCCTCCGCTTTTTGCCAGTTACGAATGGAATTCGTCTAATGGCGAAAACTGCTCTTGCCGCTTGGCGAGCTTGGCGCTATACTGCAGATGTTCGAACAATTTGCCGCACGGCAGCAGGCAGATCTCTGTTCTTTCAGACGTGTGAGGTCTGAACTCTTTCTCAGGAGGTTTTTATGAAATCGTTGCAAAAATCTATTATTTCCGTGTTGTTGGCATTCGTTTGTATGTTCTCTCTGTTTGCGCTTACGGCATGTTCCGGGGAGAACATTGATTATACAGACGGGCTTACGGCGTCGCAGGGGTTGGAGTTTGAACACATCTCTGACAACGGAAAAACGTTTAACTTTTCATATGCATCGGTGATTGACGACGACGATTATTATGTTTTGACCGGCATCGGCACTTGTACGGATAAAGTGGTCGTCGTCCCGTCGGAATACAACGGCAAACCCGTGAAGGCGGTCGCCGACGAGTGCTTTGAGGGCCTTTCGACGATGGAGGGGCTGATTCTTCCAAACAGCGTCGAGGCGACGGGGTCGATGGCGATCAAAAAATGCACAGGCGTCAAACAGTTCAAAGGCAATGGCATCCGCGTTTACGGCGATGGTGCGCAAGGGGCATTGGAAATCAAAGATATCGTATTGTCGCAGGTGGCAGAGCGGCTGGAACAGTGGGCGTTCTTTATGGGCGGCGAATACGAGACCATCTGGATCCCCAAAACCTTGCAGTCGATGGGCGTTTCGGTCTTTATGAACTCTGGCTTTACGAAAATCTATTACGAAGGGTCAGAGGAGGATTGGGCGAACATCAAGTTTGATGCCGGCGAACAAGACTTCGTAATTCCGATTGAGTACAATGTCGCTTTCCCCGGGAACAACTGAGCGGGCGGCGGTGTGCGCGGCGTGTATGCATAACTCGGCGTGTACAGGCGTGCGGCGCGCCGTCAAAAGCATAGATCGGAGGTGATCGGTTTATATGTATAACAAGGAATTGTGGGGTGGCTTGACCGTTGTATTTGCCATTTTATTTATCATCTGTACGGCCGGGACTTCTTTCATGTTCTCTTGGGATGGTGTCATCAACGACGCTCTGGGGATCGAGACAACGGAGATCGTTTCGGCAGGCGAAGGCGATACGTCTACGCTGTATTATCCGAGCGAGTTCGGAGACGGCACCGTTTCGGCGGAAAACGAACAGGCTTTGCTGGCGGCTGCCCATGAGCAGGGATACAACGAGTCGGCGGAGGGATCTGTCCTTTTGAAGAACAACGGGGCCCTGCCGTTGGAAGAGGGCGAGCGGAAGATCACGGTATTCGGCAACAATGCGACTAATTTTGTCTATCTCTCCAGCAACGGCGCGGCGAACAAGCCGGGTGACGTTATAAAAAACTATGCTTCTTTTGACGGAGCCCTGCAAGAAGAAGGGTTTGAGATCAACCCGGTGTTGTGGAGCGCATATGAAAACAGCGGCGTCCAGCGCATCTTTCAAGATTCGGTCGAAAAATGCGACATTGGCGAAGCGCCGCGCTCGTTATATACGCAGGAGATCATTTCCAGCTTTGATGCGTATAACGATGCAGCGATCGTCGTGATCACGCGCGAGGCGGGCGAAGGCTACGACCTGTATACAAAAGACTACGAGGGCATCAGCAGTCTCGCGCTCCACCAAAACGAGCGAGACATGTTGGACCTCATTACCGAGAGCGACGCGTTCGATAAGGTGATTGTGCTCCTCAACATGACCAACCAAATGGAGTTAGATTGGCTGGAAGAGTACGATATCGATGCTTGCCTTTGGATCGGTTATCCGGGGCAGTGGGGCATGGAAGCTGTGGCAGATATTTTAACGGGCGAAGTGAATCCGTCCGGCAGGCTTCCCGATACGTGGGCGGCCAATTCGCTGTCCGCACCCGCCGTCGTCAACAGCGGCACGCAGACTCCGAAGTATGCAAACTGGGAGTCGATGAGGAGCAAGATCGATGACCAGGCAGATTATTATAGTTACGTCAGCGTACAGACGGAAAATATTTATATCGGATATAAATATTATGAGACGAGGTACGAAGACTTGATCCTCGGCGCGGGCGGGGCTGGCAGTTCGGTCGGGACATCGTTCGGAAGTTCTGCCTGGAATTATGCCGACGAAATGTGCTACACGTTTGGCGCAGGGATGAGTTATACGCAATTTGCGCAGACGCTGGACGCCGTATCGGAGCAAGACGGGACATATACCTTGACGGTCACGGTCGAAAACATTGGCGACGTGCCCGGCAAAGAGGTCGTGCAAGTGTATGCGCAGACGCCGTACGGCCAATATGAACGCGAAAATGGGATCGAAAAGAGCGCCGTGCAGTTTGTCGCGTTTGACAAGACAGATATGCTCGAACCGGGCCAATCACAGACGCTCACCATCTCGTTCGACGAATACTTTTTGACGAGCTATGATGAGAACGCTGCCAAGACGTATATCCTCTCCGAAGGCGATTACTATATCGCGATCGGTGCGGATGCGCACGATGCGCTCAATAACATTCTCGCGGCAAAAGGGGCTGAAGGCATGTACGATGCGTTCGGAGATCCTGCGGCGGGCGATCCGACAAAGACGTATTCTTGGAAAGAAGAGTTAGATACCCAAACGTATGCGGTGTCGCGCTATACGGGCAACGAAATTTCGAACTTGTTTGATGACTGCGACATCAACTATTTTTATGATACACCGATTGCCGCATACTTGTCGCGCGCAGACTGGAAAGGGACGTATCCGACGGAGCAAACCGTGCCCGAGGCGACCGAAGAGATGATGCGGCGGCTGAACGGCGTATTTTACGAAAAGCCCGCAGATGCGCCGGCGCTTTCCGAATTTACGATTGGCGAAAAGTCGTTCAAAGTCAAGCTGCTCGACTTGCTCGGCAAACCGTATGACGACCCGCTCTGGGATACGTATCTAGACCAGTATACAGTGGGCGAATTGGCGGAGTCGCTGATCGACGCGCAGGGCACCATGGCGGTGGACTTTGCGGGTGTCAATCGGGGCAAGATCAAAGACGGCCCTACGGGGTTGACGGAAAGACTTCCGTTTTCAGGGGAGCCCTGTACCTGCTATGCGGCGAAGCCGATTTTGACGGCGACGTTCAATTCCGACCTGTACCGCCGCCGCGGTGAATTGATGGGAGAAGACTGCATCTTCACCAAAGTGATGGCGACGCTCGGCATCGGCGGCAACCTGCACCGCACGCCGTTCGGCGGCCGCAGCATGGACTATATGACGGAAGATCCGAATCTGGCGTTTTTGGCGGGCAAAGTGGAGGCGCTCGGCCTGCGCAGCAAGGGCGTCAGCGGGGCGATCAAGCATTTTACCGCCAACGATCAAGAGTTCAACCGTAAGGGGCTGTCTGTGTTTTTTACCGAGCAGAGCTTTCGTGAAAATACGCTGCGCGCTTTCGAGGGGGTCTTGACGGGCGCCGCTTCGTATGGCTGCATGCTGTCCTTCAATAGAGTAGGATGTTATGCTTCTTATGAAAATCGGGCTTTATTGACGGATCTCGCGCGCGGCGAATGGGGATACTTGGGGTATTTCCAGACGGATGCAAGCCTGTTTTATAGTAAAAATCATGTTGAAATATTGTATGCCGGTACCGATCTGTTTACAGCAGGGAATAAGAGCATACCGTCTGTGATAGAAGGAGCGATCAGTAAAGAAGGGGACGGCTTTTTGTATCAAAAGGCACGCGATGCGGTAAAGCGCACGCAATATTGCTTGCTGAACAGCAATGTGATCAACGGGCAGAGCGTGAACGACGAGATCATCGAACATACGCCTTGGTGGAAGTATGCGACGGTTGCCGCCTGTATCGTATGCGGCGTGCTTTGTGCGGCGTCTGCGGTCCTGTTGGTTTTAACGATGACGGGCGTGTTAAAAAAGAAGACAAAGAAGGAGACGGACTTGAATGAATAAACCGCGCAACATCATTGTCACTTGTATTTCTGCGGCGTCGGCGGTTTTGGCGATCGTCCCTATCTTTTATATGGCAAATATCGGAGGGCAATTATCTGAATATCCGGCAGAGTATGTTCCGTCGATTATTTGTTCGATACTTTCCGTTGTCGCGCAGGTTGCAGGTATTCTGTTTGCAAAGAAAAAGTATTCCAAAATACTGGATATCATAGCCGCTGTTTTGATCGGTGCAGCCTTTACTTTGTATATCCTGGGTGGCATTTTGAGCTTGGTCGACTTTTTTTGCGGTATTGTGATGTTTGGTGACCCGCAGCAGGCGCCTTGGATCATATGTTTCGGCGTTGTCATGCTCTTGTCGGTGATATTGGCGCTGGCAACGTGTTTTTTAAGGAAAGAAACAAAATAAAATACAGGCCGGCTATCGGCAAACGGTATGAAAGAGAGAAAGGCAAGCCTGTTCGGGCTTGCCTTTTGCTATAAATCAGAAAGCCCCGCCCGACTCAGCCGGTATACTTGATTGTCTACAAGAAAAGCTCGCATCGCGATCGATTTGGGCTATGATCGCCGCGTTTTCGCCTTGTGGTCAAGAAGGTCATACATATCAAGCGCAACAGGCTGTATTCCAAGCAGTTCGGCTACTACGAAAAGGAGCCGAAGACAAAGACGTCCGTCCGCGACATTCCGCTGACGGAGGATCTCATCGGGGATCTGAAAAAGTATATGGACTGGTTCAGACTCGCCGACCGTGAGTTTGACGAGCACTTGGATGAATACTACCTCGCCGTCAACGTCTATCGGCAGCCGCTCTATCCGCAGTCCATCGGGCAATGGCTGACATTCTACGAGCGCAAATGGGGCATGAAGCACGTGACCTGCCACGGGTTGCGGCATACCTATTGCAGCCTTCTTCTGGCGCAGAACGTCCCGATCCAGACGGTAAGCAGATATATGGGACACAGCGACTCGACCGTCACATTAAAGGTTTACAGCCACTTCATTCCCGATACGCAAGACGCGGCGATCTCGGCGTTAAGCCGCCTGACGGATTAAGGAATGGCCCATGCGGTCATTCCTTGATCTAACGGGCGGATTTTTTTGGTATAAAATTGGTATAAACCGATTTTGCGTTGACTTGTCTAAATATTGGGCAAATAAAGAAAAAGACCACAATATCTTGTGGTCTGAATGGTACTCCCGGCGGGAATCGAACCCACAACGGCCCCTTAGGAGGGGGCTGTTATATCCATTTAACTACGGAAGCATATTGAATTTTATTGCACAGAATGAAAAAGAACGCTCGAAAAAATTTTATACCAAAATTTATACCAAGTTTTTTCCGTCCCGTAAAAAGCGGAGAAAATACCGCGCTTTTGCCCCAAAACCGTGCATTTGAAGCAATAACTTGTGGATAGAACACTGCCTTAGGAGGGGGATGCTGTATCCACAAAACGGCAGAGGCAACTTTGTCTCTTTCCTTTTACTATACTACTACACTTTGGCAAAAAAAGCAATTATTTTACCCGTGCGGGCGTTGATTTTTCCGAAAAAGGCTTGCATGGCGCGGTCGCCGGTACGCAATATTTATGTACATACAGTGTAAATTTTCATCATCGAATGATCGGAAAAATGGAACAAAGCATTGCTTTTTTGACAAAAATACGATATAATGTGAATTGGTTAGATTTGGATTTCTATAGGGAGGTCATATGGACAAGATCAAGTTGTTGCAGGCACGGCGAGAGCAAGTCCTTGCTGCGGGAACGGAGATCCGCAAGGCGATCTCTTCGCTGATCGATGCCAACAGTTTTGTCGAGCTGTCCGGCTTCAGCTTTTCGAAGAACGATTTCTTCGATGCGGAAGCGGAAGGGGAGGGCGTCGTCACCGGTTTTGCGACCATCGACGGTTACCCCGTGTATGTTGCGGCGCAGAATTTTGCCGTCTTGCACGGCGGTGCCTGTAAGGCGGGCTGCGACAAGATCGGCAGGATGCTCGCGCTTGCGGAGAAAAATTCTACGCCGATCGTCTATGTGCTGCACAGCCGCGGCATGCAGATCGGCGAGGGTATCACCGCGCTCGAGGGCATGGCGCAGCTGCTTGCCAAGGCGGCCAAGCTGCACGGCGTCGTGCCGCAGTTTGCCGTCATCGACGGCGAAGTGTACGGGCAGAGCGCCCTGCTCGCGGCCTGTGCCGACTTCACCTTCTTTATGAAGGACGGCGTTCTGGCGGCGGACAGCCCGCTCGTCATCGCCGCAAAGAGCGGCAAGAACCTGCCGGGCGAACAGGTCGGCGGGGCGGCGGCGCTGCCGCATACGGGTCTCGTCTCCTTCGCGGCGGAAGAGTATAAAGAAGTGCGCGAGACCATCCGCAAAATTTTGGATGTTTTGCCCGATTTCAGCGGCGCAGTCATCGAAAACGGTGCAGACCTGAATGCCGTGTTCCCGGCATTGGATGAGGGCTGCACGGCAGACGAGCTGATCGAAGCCGTCTTCGATGTAGACAGCGCGGTAGAAGTGAGCAAGGGCTGTTCGCCCAAGGTGCGCTGCGTGCTCGGCCGCGTCGGCGGCATCGCCGCCGCCGCCGTCGTCTTTGACGGGGAGGAGGGTGTGCTTTTGGATGCCGACAACGTCGCCAAGATCACAGACTTTGCTGAGTTTGCATCCTATTACAGCCTTCCCTTCGTGACCTTTGCGGATGTGCGCGGCATCCGCCCCGACCTGCAGACCAATGACAGCCGCGTGCTGAAAAACTGCTTCAAACTTTTGGAGACGTACGACCTGATCGACAGCGCGAAGATCTCCGTCGTCTGGAAGCGCGCCATAGGCCTCGGCTACACCCTGTTTGCCGCCAAGTCGGCCGGGTTCGATTATAGCTACGCGTTCGCGACGGCGCAAATCGCGCTGTTTGAAGACGCAAAAGGGGCGGAGATCGAGTTTTCGGAAGAGAAGGCGGACGCAGCCAAGCTTGCTGCGCGTTATGCCGACGAACACGCCGATCCGATCAATGCCGCCAAGAACGGCTATGTGGACAACATCATCCGCCCGCAGTTCGTAAAGCAGTATCTCGTCGCATCGCTGCAGATGCTGCTGAAGTGAGGTGCCGTCCATGATCGAAAATCTGCTTTTGCATACCGTGCAGGAGGGCAGTAAGCTGGTCCCGTATTTCGGGGCGGAAGACGGCAGCGGTTGGCTGGGCGAGTCGCTCTTATATGCGCTCATCGGTTTTATCGTCACTTTCATCGGCATCGTCCTGCTCATTTTCATCGTCTGGCTGTGCGGCAAGATCGTCAGCCGTCTGTCCGCTTTGGGCGGCAAAAAGAAGGCTGCGCCGGCCGCCGTGCCGGCAGCTTCTCCCGAAGAAGAGGGCGTCAGCGATGAGGTGCGCGTCGCGATCATGGCGGCGATCGCCGCCTATTACGCGAGCGAGAACGCCGCGTGCGAATTTCAAGTAAAACGAATCAAGAGACTCTAAGGGATAAGGAGAACTATCATGCGTAAATTTATCGTTACCATCGACGGAAAGAACTACGAAGTGGGCGTTGAAGAGGTCACGGCCGGTGCCGGCGCCTCGCAGCCCGTTGCCGCGGCTGCAGTGCCTGCTGCAAAGCCGGCTGCTCCGGCGGCCGAAGCGCCTGCCGGCGGCGAGAAGCTGCTTTCTCCTTTCCCGGGGCTGATCAAGCAGTTCCTCGTCGAAGAGGGCGCGACCGTCAAAAAGGACCAGCCCGTGCTCGTGCTCGAGGCGATGAAGATGGACAACGACATCACTTCGCCCTGCGACGGCAAGATCAGCTTCAAGACGGCCGTCGGCAACAACGTCGAGACGAATACTTTGCTCGCCGTGATCGGCTGACAGGTGGCACGCGATGCAATGGTTGGAGTCTATGGGCGATATGCTCGTGAACTTGTGGGAGTCCTCCGGGCTCGCCAACGGCGACTGGCAGAACTATGTCATGCTCGTCGTTTCCCTCGTTCTGATGTATCTCGCCATCGTAAAAAAATTCGAGCCTCTGCTGCTCCTGCCGATCGCCTTCGGTATGTTCCTGATCAACATTCCGGGCGCGCAGAACATCGTCTGGGGCAGATATGAGACGGCCGATCTGTCACTGACGATCGGCTCGAGCGGAGAGACGGAATACGTCGGCGTCTATCTCGACAGGCTGACGAACGCCGTCATCTATGTGCGGGAAGGGTACCTGAGCGGCGATACGCTGACCTATTATGCGAGCTTTGAGGCGCTGCAGGCGGGGACCGCTTCCACTCTCGTCTTGAACGGAAGTTTCTCTGAGCTATATACGCTGCAGGGCTTCGTCGAGGGCGCGATCGAAAACGGCGTGACCGTCTTTACGAGCGACGCGCTCGTCATCAGTCACGATTATATGGACGTGACCAATCGAGGGCTGCTGTGGTATCTGTACTTCGGCGTCGAAAACGTCATCTACCCGCCGCTCATCTTCATGGGCATCGGCGCGATGACCGACTTCGGTCCGCTGATCGCCAATCCGAAGAGCATGCTCATCGGCGCGGGGGCGCAGCTGGGCGTGTTCATGACGCTCGTCGGCGCGGTCATCCTCGGCTTCGACGCGGCGGCCGCCGCTTCCATCGCCATTAGCGGCGGCGCGGACGGCCCGACGGCGATCTACCTGACCAAGATGCTTTCGGCGTTTACGAGCAGCGACCTGCTCGCGACGATCGCGATCGCGGCATACTCGTATATGGCGCTCATCCCGATCATTCAAAAGCCGATCATGAAGCTGCTGACCACCAAAAAGGAGCGCGCCATCAAGATGAAGCAGCTGCGCGAAGTGTCGAAGCTGGAGAAGATCGTCTTCCCCATCCTTACGACGCTCGTCGTCGGCCTGCTTCTGCCGGACGCGATCCCGCTGCTCGGCATGCTCATGCTCGGTAACCTGATGCGCGAGAGCGGCGTCGTCGACAGGCTTTCGACGCAGGCACAGAACGGCTTGATGAATACCATCACCATCTTCCTCGGCGTGTCTGTCGGCTGCAAGGCGGTCGGTACGACCTTCTTGACATTTGATACCATCTCGATCATCCTGCTCGGTCTGTTCGCTTTCTGCTTCGGCACCGTGGGCGGCTTGCTGACGGCGAAGGTGATGAACAAGTTCTCCGGCGGCAAGATCAACCCGCTCATCGGTTCGGCCGGCGTGTCGGCGGTGCCGATGGCGGCGCGAATATCCGAAGACGTCGGCAGAGAAGAGGATCCGAGCAACCACCTCTTGATGCACGCGATGGGCCCGAATGTAGCGGGCGTCATCGGTTCGGCGATCGCGGCAGGTTTCCTGCTCGCCTGCTTCGGCGGCTGATCGCGGGAGCGAATTTGAATTAGGAGAACGGCTATGGCTGAAAAGAATACCAAAAAAGTCATGATCACCGATACCATCCTGCGCGACGCGCACCAGTCGCAGGCGGCGACGCGCATGCGCACGGACGAAATGATCCCTGTGCTCGAACAGCTGGATGAGATCGGATATTACTCTCTGGAAGCGTGGGGCGGCGCGACCTTCGATACCTGCCTGCGCTTCCTCAACGAAGACCCGTGGCAGCGCCTCCGTATCCTGAAAAAGCATCTCAAAAAGACGCCCATCCAGATGCTGCTGCGCGGGCAGAACTTGCTCGGATACCGCCATTATTCGGACGACGTCGTCGAAAAGTTCGTCGCCAAGTCCATCGAGAACGGCGTCGGCATCGTGCGCGTCTTCGACGCGCTCAACGACCCGCGCAACCTCGAAACTTCGATGAAGGCGATCAAAAAATACGGCGGCGTGTGCGAGGCGGCCATCAGCTATACGACCAGCCCCGTGCACACGACGGAGTATTTTGTCAAGCTCGCCAAGCAGCTCGAGAGCATGGGGGCGGACAACATCTGCATTAAGGATATGGCGAACCTGCTGCTCCCGTACACGGCGTACGACCTTGTGTCCCGCCTGAAAAAGGAGCTCAAGCCGGAAACGAAGGTGCACCTGCACACGCACAACACGGCGGGCACGGGCGACATGGTCAACCTCAAGGCGATCGAGGCGGGCGCCGACATCGTCGACTGCGCGCTCTCGCCGCTCGGCAACGGAACCAGCCAGCCCGCGACCGAACCGCTGGTCGCGACGCTGCAGGGGACGCCGTACGATACCGGCATCGATATCCGCAAGCTGCTGCCCATCGTCGAACACTTTAAGGGGGTCGCAGACCGCCTGAAGAAGGACGGATTCCTCTCGCCGAAGGTGCTCTCCATCGATATCAACGCGCTCATCTACCAAGTCCCCGGCGGGATGCTCTCCAACCTCATCTCCCAGCTTAAACAGCAGAACAAGTCGGATAAGCTGGCCGAGGTGCTCGCGGAAGTGCCCAACGTCCGCAGAGACTGCGGCTATCCGCCGCTCGTGACGCCGTCCAGCCAGATCGTCGGCACGCAGGCCGTGCTCAACGTGCTCGCCGGCGAGCGCTATAAGATGGTGACCAAGGAATTCAAGGGGCTGCTGCGCGGCGAATATGGCAAGCTGCCCGCTGAGCCGGACGCGGCCGTCGTGCAAAAGTGCATCGGCGGCGAAAAGCGCATCGACTATCGCCCCGCCGACGACCTCAAGCCTGAATACGAACAGTTCAAGGCGGAGATCGCCGATTACATGGAACAGGAAGAGGACGTCTTGTCCTATGCCGTGTTCGGTCAGGTTGCGCTCAACTTCTTCAAGTGGCGCAAGGCTGCCGAGAGCGGCGTCGACAAAAATCTCGCCGACGGCAGCGGAGTTTACCCGGTTTAAGGACGGAGGCAGGGCGGAATCGGCGCATAGCGCTCTCCCGCTCTGCCTGCTTTTACAGATATCTGATGAAAAATGTGATCGTCATCGGGGCGGGTGCGTCCGGGCTGATGGCTGCCTATGCGGCGGCTTCGCGCGGCAACGACGTCCTCGTCCTCGAGCGCAACGAAAAGGCGGGGAAAAAGATCTATATCACGGGCAAGGGCCGCTGCAACGTCACCAATGACGTTTCGGCGGAAGATTTTTTTCCGAACGTCGTACACAACGCCAAGTTCCTGCGCAGCTGTATCTGCGCCTTTCCGCCCGAGCGGATGATGCGATTTTTAGAAGAGGGCGGTCTTCCGCTCAAAGTGGAGCGCGGCAACCGTGTGTTTCCCGCATCCGACAAGGCGAGCGACGTCACGAAGTGTCTCGAACGTTATTGCCGCAATGCAGGAGTGCGCTTCGCTTTTTCCGAGCAAGTCAAAAAAATCGAGCTTTTGCAGAGTACTCTGTTTGGCATAACCACCGATAAACGCAGGCTTGAGGCGGATGCGGTCATCGTCTGTACGGGTGGCATCTCCTATCCCGCGACGGGCAGCACGGGCGACGGCTATGCCTTTGCGCGCGACTTCGGCCTGCGCGTCGGCAAACTGCGCCCCGCCCTCTGCGGGATCGTCTGTGACGGCTGTGAACCGCTGCAGGGGCTGTCTTTGAAGAATGTGCGCCTGAGCGCGCAATATGGCGGCCGCAAAGTCGGCTCGCTGTTCGGCGAGATGCTCTTTACGCACTTCGGCATATCGGGGCCCATCGTGCTATCCCTTTCGAGTTTGCTCAACGACTGCGAACTCGCGTCCGTGCAGCTTTCGCTCGACTTGAAGCCTGCGCTGGATGATGCGACGCTGGATCGTCGCCTGTTGCGCGAGTTCGATGCCGCCAAAAATAAACAGGTCGCACATGTGCTCGAGCAACTGCTTCCCAAGCGCATGATCGCTCCCGTTTTGGCGCAGGCAGCCGTTTCTGAAACTTTGCCTGTTCATTCTGTATCCAAGGGGCAGCGCGCCGCGCTGCTGCATACGTTCAAAAATTTCCGCCTAGTGCCGCGCGCGCTGCGCCCGGTCGAAGAGGCGATCGTGACGGCAGGGGGGATCGACATTAAAGAGATCGATCCCAAGACGATGCAGAGCAAAAAGGTGCCCGGCCTGTACTTCTGCGGCGAGCTTCTCGACGTGGACGCCTTCACGGGCGGGTTTAACCTGCAGATTGCATTTGCGACCGGTTTTGCGGCCGGAAATGCGGTTTAAGTTTGTTTGCATAGTACTATGTCACGCATAAATCAAGCAAAATAAGGAGAAAAGTTTATGATAGCGATCCGCGGAGCGACTTCCGTCGAGGCCGATACGCCGGAGGAGATCCGGACGGCCGTCGGCGAACTGATGCGCGCGATCTGTGATAAAAATGCGCTCGCGGAGGACGACATCGTCTGTATCCTCCTTTCAAATACGGCGGATATCCGCTCTCTGTATCCGGCGAAGGCCGCGCGCGAGGCGGGCTTTGCGCGGGCGGCTCTCTTTTCTGCGGCCGAACCGGAGATCGGCGGCTCGCTCCCTCTGTGCATCCGCGTCATGCTCCTCGCTGAAAAGGACGCCCGTCCGCAGCACGTCTATCTGCGCCGCGCCGCCGCGCTGCGCAAGGACCGCGTCCGTTTCTCGGTCGCTCTGGACGGCCCATCGGGCAGCGGCAAGAGCACGGCTGCCAAGCAGCTTGCCAAAGAGCTCGACATCCTGTACCTCGATACCGGCGCCATGTACCGCGCCTGCGCCGTCAAGGCGCAGCGCGCCGGGCTGGCCGACTTCACGGAGGAAACCGTAGCACCGCTGATGGCGTCGCTCGACCTCCGCGTCGATTATGTCGGCGGCGCGCAGCGCACTATCCTCGACGGGGAAGACGTTTCGGAAGTTATCCGCCGCCCCGAAGTTTCTCTCGCGGCGTCGCACATTTCGGCGCTGCGCTGCGTGCGCGAAAAGATGGTCGAGATGCAGCGCAAGATCGCTTCCGAACGCTCTTGCGTGCTGGACGGCCGCGACATCGGCACCGCCGTGCTGCCGGATGCCGATTTCAAATTCTTCATCACCGCTTCCGTCGATGTGCGCGCAGGGCGCCGCTATGATGAGCTGAAGGGCAAGGGCTTTGATGTCGAATTTGACGCCGTGCGGCGCGAGATCGAAGAGCGCGACCACGGAGACGAGACGCGCGCTTTTTCGCCGCTGCGGCGCGCCGACGACGCCTTGCTCGTCGATACGTCGTGCATGACGGCCGCCGAGGTGGTCGCCTTTCTGAAAAAGAAGATCCAGGAAAAGGTATAGGGGGCAAAATGCTGACTTACGGTTTTCTCAAAAAGTTCATGGTCGCCGTCACGCAGATCCTCTTTCCCTTCAAGCTGTACGGCAAGGAAAAGGTCAAGGACGGCGCTTGCGTGCTGGTGGGCAACCATTACCGCATCTGGGACATCGTGCACATGGCCTGTACGACGAAAGAAAAGGTGCACTTTATCACCAAAAAAGAGCTGTATAAAAACAAGTTTCTCGCGCACCTGTGCGACATCGTCGAGGCCATCCCCGTCTCGCGCGACGGGCAGGACGCAAAGGCGATCATGACGGCGCTGCGCTATCTGAAAAAGGGCGAAAAGATCTCGATGTTCCCCGAAGGGACGCGCAACCGTACGGACGCCGAATTGCTCCCGCTCAAAGGAGGCGCGGCGCTGTTTGCCATCAAGGCGAAAGTGCCCGTGTATCCCGTCATGTGTCTGCGCAAGACGCGCCTGTTTCTGCGCACCAAGATCGCCATCGGCGACCCCATCGACCTGTCCGATTTTTACGACCGCAAATTGACGGCGGAAGATTACGCCGCCGCAGAAGAGAGCATCCGCACGAAGATGCTCGAGACAAAGCACGCCGCGATCGAGTACTTTGCCGCGAAAAAGAAGAAGCGTAAATGAACGTATTCGTCGCCAAGAACAGCGGGTTCTGCAGCGGCGTCCGCCACGCCGTGGATACCGCGATGCACATTTCGCCCGACAACGTTTACCTGCTCGGCGAGCTCATCCACAATCCGTCGGTGACGGAAGCGGTGCGCGCGCGCGGGATCGTCACTGTCGAATCGGTAGATGAAGTTCCCGCCGGGGCCACGCTCATCCTGCGCTCGCACGGCGTCGGCAGGGCGGTGTATGCCGCGTGCGAAGAAAAGGGGATCCGCGTCATCGACTGCACCTGCCCATTTGTGCGGCGCACGCAGAGCATCGTGCGCGAGCATTCCGCCGCGGGGAAGACGATCGTCGTCGTCGGGCAGAAGACGCATCCTGAAGTCGTCGGGCTTTGCGGCTGGAGCAGCGGCAGCGTGTACGTCGTCGAAGACGCAAGCGCCGATCTTTCGCCATTAAAGGGGAAAAATCTCGCCGTTGTGGCGCAGACGACCTGTCCCGAAGAAAATTTTCAAAAAATAATTCAAAATATTGAAAAAGTTTGCGGAAAAACAGTTGAGATTTTCAAAACAATTTGTTATACTACTAAGGAGCGTCAGAAGGATGCAGCGGCCCTGGCCGAAAAATGCGACGCGATGCTCGTGATCGGCGGCCTCAACAGCAGCAACACAAACAAGCTGTACGAGATCTGCCGGGCACGGTGCGCGAACGTTTTCCGGTTCGCGGATTCGAGCGACTTTGAGTTTCAAAAAATCAAAAAATTTAAAAATGTAGGCATTGTGTCCGGAGCTTCCACTCCGCACACGCAAACGCAGGAGGTTCTTTTTCAGATGGAAAACAATACAGAAGTGAAAGCAACGAACGAGATGGAAGAAGTCGTTGCACAGATGGATAACGGCCAGTCCAAATTAAAGAGAGGTCAGCTTGTGACAGCGATCATTTCTTCGGCATCCGACGAAGGCGTGGCTGTGTTGTTACCGTTCTTCAAAAAAGAAATCTTGCTGGAAAAAGACGAGATCGAGTGCGAAGAGTACAAGGCGGAAGATTACGCCAAAAAGATCGGCGAAGAGATCGAGGTCATGGTCGTTTCCGCTTCCAACCCCGTCAAGCTCTCGCAGAAGGCGATCAAGCAGCTCAAAGAAGAAGAGGAGAAGATCGAGGCGATCAGCAACGGCGAAGAGTTCGACGTGACCTGCACCGGCTTCAACAAGGGCGGCCTGACCGCTTCCATGGGCACCTATTCGGTGTTCGTGCCGGCCAAAGAGATCCGCATGGGCTACGTCAAAGAGCTGGACAAATACGTCGGCAAGAAGCTGCGCCTGAAGGCTCTCGAGATCAAAAAGTCTGAACGTAAAAAAGAGATCATCGCTTCGCAGCGCGTCATCCTCGAAGAGGAGAAGGCCGCGCGCGATCAGGCGAAGGCAGAGCAGGAAGCAGAGTTCTTTGCCAACATCCACGTCGGCGACGTCGTGGAAGGCAAGGTCGAGCGCGCGACCAACTTCGGCGCGTTCGTCTCGGTCAACGGCTTCGACTGCCTCGCACATATCTCCGATCTGTCCTGGGCGGGCACCAAAAACGTGACCGACGTCCTCGAGATCGGCAAGCGCTATCAGTTCAAAGTGCTGAAAGTGGACGCGGAAAATAAGAAGGTATCCATCGGTTACAAGCAGCTGCAGCCGCAGCCGTGGGATCTTGTCGCCGACAAGTACAAGGAAGGGGATGTCGTTCACGGCAAGGTCGTGCGCATCGTTCCCTTCGGCGCATTCGTCGAAGTGGAAAACGGCGTCGATGGTCTCGTGCACGTCTCGCAGATCTCGCATGAGTGGCTGGAGAACCCGACCTCTGTGCTCTCTATCGGCGAAGAGATCGATGCAAAGATCCTCGTTTTGGATCCTGCGAACAAAAAGATGACTCTCTCGATCAAGGCGCTTTTGCCTGAACCCGAGGTCACCAAAGTCCGTTCTCGCCGCAGCGACGACGACAAGGGCGAGCGCAGAGCGCGCAAGCCTCGTCAGCCGAGGGAGAACAGAGAAGAGGACGAGTTCAGAGAATGGACCGAAGGCGGTGCCGGCGGCGCTTCCATTGCGGAAATGTTGCAGAACAAAAACAACGACTAATGCATTGAAAATGAAGCCCCGCATCTTGTGCGGGGCTTTTCAATATAGGGAGGTGTTAATATGGCTAAACAAGGCAATATTCGAATTTCCAGCGAAAACATGATGCCGATCATCAAAAAGTGGCTGTATTCGGATAAGGACATCTTTTTGCGTGAGATCGTGGCGAACGCGGTCGACGCGATCACCAAATTCAAAAAGCTCACCGATCTCGGCGAAGCGGCTGCCGACGACAAGGAGTACTGCGTCAAAGTGGCCATCGATAAGGACGCCGGCACGCTCACCGTCGAGGACAACGGCATCGGCATGACCGAGGACGAGGTGGAAAAATACATCACGCAGATCGCCTTTTCCGGCGCGGCAGACTTTTTGGAAAAGTACGAAAAGGCGGGCGGTGAAGGGATCATCGGCCACTTCGGGCTGGGCTTTTATTCTGCCTACATGGTCTCCGAAAACATCGAGATCTTTACCAAATCGTATCGCGAAGGTGCGGCCGGCGTGCACTGGGAGTCGGACGGCGAGAGCACATACACCATCGAAGAGTGCGACAAGGCAGACCGCGGCACTCGCATCGTCATGCACATTGCCAAAGAGGAGAAGGAGTTCCTCGAAGAGGGCGTCATTCGCGGCCTGATCGAAAAGTATTGTGCGTTCATGCCGTACCCGATCTATCTCAACTTCACGGGCAAGGATGATAAGCCGCTCAATGACACGCAGCCGCTGTACCTGAAGGCCCCGAAGGATTGCACGGAAGAGGAATATAAGGACTTCTACCGCAAGACCTTCCACGACTACCACGATCCGCTTTTCTGGATCCATCTGAACATGGATTATCCCTTCCGCCTCAAGGGCATCCTGTATTTCCCGAAGGTCAAGAGCAAGGTCGAGCTGGAGCGCGGAAAGGTCAAACTGTACTGCAACCAGGTCTTTATCGCAGACAACATCAAAGAAGTCATCCCCGAATATCTGCTGCTTTTGAACGGCGTGATCGATTGCCCGGACATCCCGCTGAACGTCTCGCGCAGCTTCCTGCAGAACGATCGGCAGGTGCAGAAGATCTCCAAGCACATCACAAAAAAGGTGTCCGATAAACTGACCGGGCTGTATAAGACTGATCGCGAAAAATTTGAGAATTGCTGGAACGATATTTCCGTCTTCATCAAACTGGGCTGCATCAAAGACGAAGACTTTTACAGTCGCGTCAAAGACTGCATCCTCTATAAAGATCTGGATGGCAAATATCGCACGCTTTCCGAGTTTGTCGGCGGAGAAAAGAAGGAAGCGACGGCCGAGGGCGACGCCGAACAGAAGCCGGAGGAAAAGACGGAGGAAAAGACAGACGAAAAGGCGGACGAGCAGCCCAAGGAGCCGACGACCATTTACTATGTTTCCGACGAGGTCGGCCAGGCGCAGTACATCTCTATGTTCCGCACGGCGGGGCTGAATGCCATCATCTGCGACACGCTGATCGATCCGCACTTCTTGAGCTATCTCGAATATAAAGAGACGGGCAAGTATCGCTTCCTGCGCATCGATGCGGACGTCGACGCGGCGCTGAAGGCGGGGGAGAGCAACGCTGACGAAGACAAGGCGCTCGTCGATGCGTTCAAGGCTGCGCTCAACAACACGACGATCGCCGTCAAGGCAGAAAAGTTCAAGAGCGCCGAGATCCCCGCGATCATCAACGTCTCCGAGATGTCTCGCCGCTTCGGTGAAATGAACGCCTTTTACGGCCTCGCCGGTGCAGATGCCGACCGCGACATGACGCTCGTCATCAATGCGGCGAACCCCGTTTTGCAGGCGTTTACCGGCCTCGATGATGAAAAGAAGAAGTTTGTCGCAAACCAGGTCTACTACCTCGCGATGCTCTCTTATAAGAAGCTGTCTCCCGAAGAGATGAAGGCGTTTACCGCCAACAGCGTCTCTATGCTGGAAGGATATATTCGCTGACCCGGATATCGGGCTGCTGATAAAACGGGCGTGCGTGCCGATTGCGGCGCGCACGCCCTCTTTTTTTTTGTAAAAATCGCCGCATACGGCGCGCTTTATCTTTGCTCATACATGTCAAATTCGGCAAGCGCTGCCGCGCGGAAGAAGGAGGGAGCGGTAGTTTTGAAAAAATTATCCTACATATTGGTATTCGTGTTATCCGCTCTCGTGATCGTCGGTATCGTCATCGGCATCGTGCTGTTGACGCGGCAGAGCGATTTCGATAAAAAAGTGACCCTGACCGGAGACGGCGTCGTGCAGGCGGAGATGAAGTGCAGCCTGGAGGGGCTGTATCCCGGCCAAAGTGCGGAATATTCGATCTGTTTCAGCGGTGCGCCGGAGGAAGCCTTTGCGCTCACGGTCGCCTTTCAGCCGGACGATGCGGCGGCGCTATCGCCCTACATCGATGTAGAATTAGAATTGAACGGCGAGAGCGTCGCGGCGGAAAGTCTGGACAAATATTTGAAGGGCGACACTGCCGAGGTCACCCTGCCGAAAGGGGAAGAGCGCGTTCTCATCGTCCGTTACAGTATGCCTGAGGAGATCGGGAATGAGGCGCAGGGGCTGGCCGCAGACTTTGTACTCGCCCTGGAAGCCCGCCCCGCCTGATCACTTATAATTATTGAATATTGAGGAAGAGGGGGCAGTCGAGCGCCGTGTCGGAATCTATCAAAGAGGCAAAATACGCAAAGATCAAAAAGGTCTTGTCGATCGTTGTCGACGTTCTGTTCGTTTGTTTTTTCTTGCTGTGTCTGCTCGGCCTGATCCTGACGATCACGGCAAAGCGGGATGTGGACGGGGCTGTCGAACTGTTCGGGCATGAGATGCGCCTCGTACTGTCGCCGTCGATGGAAAAGTGCGACCAAACGGACGTGAGCGGGTACAAGATCAAAGATATTCCCGTCCATTCGCTCATTTTTATCGAGCGGGTCCCCGAAGGCGAGGAGGAAGCCTCCGCTTGGTACGGCGAGCTGCAGGTGGGCGACGTACTCACGTTTCGCTACGTCTATACCGAGCAGGAGACGATCACGCACCGCATTATCGAGATCATTCCGAACGCCAACGGCGGCTATACCATTACGTTGGCGGGCGACAATAAAAATACAGAGTCCGGCGTCTTGCAGCAGGTCATCGACACTTCGCAGACCGACAGCCCGAATTATGTTTTGGGCAAAGTGACGGGCAAGAGCGTCGTACTCGGGTACCTGTTTACGGCGGTGCGCAGCCCGTGGGGCCTGTTTTTGATCATCATCGTTCCGTGCCTGATCATCATCGCGCTGGAAGTTATCCGCATCGTCGGCGTCTTTTCGCAAAAGAAAAAGGACGACTTGCAGGCAGAGCAGAAGAAAAAGGACGAGGAGATCGAGGAGTTGAAGCGCCGTTTGGCGGAAGCGACGGCAAGCGGAGCGGACTGTGCGGCAGAGAGCGCGCCGCAGGAGAGCGGCCTGTCGGCAGAGGAGCCGAAAGCGGAACAGTCTGATCCGCCGGACGCCGGAGCGTGAAAAATAAGGAGGTGCCGGAAATGAAACTTGCACTGATTTTGTTTATGATTTGGGCAGGGATCGTGAGCGTTTTCGCGATCGTGGTTGTGATCATCGATCTCGTGCGCGGAGACCGCGCAGACCGTGCTGTGCCTGTGCAGGCACAGCAGCCGCAGGGCGATGTTTCGGAGGAGGTAGCGCCCGCTGCGGACGAGCCGGAGCGGGATGCGCAGGTGCGTCGATAAGTGAGATGTCGGGCGCGCCTGTGCGTGCGCGGCACGATCGGGGCGCTGCGCGCACATTTTCGTGCGCGCGCCCGGTGATCGTATTCATCGACCGCTTCGGCGGTCGTCGATAGCGTCGATGCGTTTGTCTTGCAGCGGCGCAAATTGAACGGGAGGTGTGTCTATGGGTAAAAGGATCCGCGCTGTGATCGTGGCGCTGGTAACGATTTGTCTTTGCCTTGCGCTGCTGTTGGGTGCGACCTATGCACTGTTTTCCGATTGTTTTACCGTCAACAACCACCTGCAGGCGGGGACGCTGCAGGTCGGGCTGGAGCGTATCGGCTACCAGAGCCGTGAGCTTGACGAAACAAACGGCATGTTGGTTGTAGGAGAGAAGGACACGACGATGGTCGACCTTGTAGACGATACGAGCGTGCTGTTCGACGTCAATACGATCGTCCCCGGCTGCTGGTACGAGGCGGAGATCCGCGTGCGTAATTTTGGCGATGTCGCCTTCGATTACGGCGTGCGCATTCTTTGGAATGAGGACAACGACGCCGAGGCGCTGGAGCTTGCGCTGGCGGATCAAATTCAGATCACCATCTCTGCAGGCGGCGTACAGAAGGGGCAGTTCATGCTCGACGATGCGGTCGACATCGACCTCGGCGCATTTTATGCGGGGGGCGACGCGCAGACCTTTACGGTGCGCGCAGAGTTTACTGACAACAGCAACAACAATGCCGCGCAGAATGCCGGTTTAGAGTTTGACTTGCAAGTTTATGCGCTGCAAAAGACGAACGCATAATGCAAAGGGAGATTGAACGATGAAGAAGAAGGTTTTAGCGATATCGATCTTGACGATCGTGCTGTGCATGAGCCTGATCGCGGGTGCGGTCTTGGCGCTGTTTACGAGCGAGAGCAAGGTCAACATTGCGGTGAACAGCGGCACGGTCGACATCGTGGCGACGATCGACCCTTCGACCGTCTCCGTATATTCGCCCACGGCGATCAGTGCAGACGGCACGATCACAAACGCTGCGAATGCCGCGAATGATACAAACGACACCTTCGTCAATGGCGGCACGGCTGTCATCGACGCAACCGGTAAGCTCGTTTTGACGAATGTGGCCCCGGGCGACAAAGTGACCTTTGCGATCAGCATTGAAAACAATTCGAACGTCGCCTATCAGCGGCGCATGACGTTCGGCATGGCAGACGGCAGCGAAGTGTTATATCGCCAGCTCATGGTGGGCGTCTCTACTGCGGCGGACGGCACTTATAACTATGCCGCCGTGAGCACCCCGTGGGTCAGCAAGGCTTCGGATGCCGCGACGGAATCGCTGTATGTTACGGTCGAGCTCCCTGCATATGTGAACAATTCGGCGCAGGGGCAGAGCTGCTCGCTGCTGTTCACCATCGAAGCGGTGCAGGGCAACGCCCCTGTGCAGAGCGAAGATGCCGCCGTCGTCCATATCGTGGAAAGCGCGGATGCTCTTTCAAGTGTAATCAGCAACTTGAAGGACGGCGACAAGATCGTGTTCGGCGGTTCGGCCTCAACTTGGGCAAATGCAACCGTCAGCATCAGTTATGAAGATAGCAAGACCATCTATGTCTGCGGCTATAAGGTCGGCTCGCTGACGATCGATGCCCCGAGCGGCACCGTGAACGTCTATAGCGATGCCGGCAGCATCACCGCGACCTCCGTCGCGGGGAACTCTCTGCACGTGTACGGCAACGTCGATACGCTGACGGTCAACAGCGGGCGCGCCGTCGTGGAGGCGGGCGCGTCGGTCGGCACGGTCGTGGCTAAGCCTTCAGAAAGCTCCAATGCGACGGTCGAGATCGTGCTCGGCGCGTCGGTCGAGGCGATTTCCGTCGATACGTCTGCAACAGGCTCTTCGACCAACCTCGTCATCGAGGAGGGCGTCGCCGTCCCCGATGTCGATGTCTCCGGCGACGGCGACGTCGAAATGTCCGGCAGGGAGATCGATACGCAGGAAGAACTTGTGTTTGCCCTGCAAGTGGGCGGCACGATCGACCTCGCGGGCGATATCGAAACTTCGCAGCAGCTCGTCATTCCGGAAGGGGTCAGCGCGATTCTCAACCTCAACGGCTATGATATCGCCGGCTCCAATGCCGGCACGCTGATCTGCAACCGCGGGACGCTCACCATCAACGACACGAATGCCGACGGTGTGACGGATACCGGCTGTGTCTATACGACGGATCTGGAAGCGCAGGGCCGCCACGTGTTGGAGAATTATGGCACGATGATCGTGAACAACGGTACGTTCGGCGACAGCGATACCGACCGCGAAAACGCGAACGGCGTCAATCGCGGCAACGCGGTGCGCAATTACAATACGATGACCATCAATGGCGGTTACTTTACCGCCTGCGATAATTACACCAAAGGCGGCTACGCATATGTCTTTGCGAGCGGGCCCATCGAAAGCGGCGAGGCGTCGCTCACGATCGAGAACGCGCATGCTTATGGCAGGACCAACGGGCTGATCTCTTCCGATGGCGGCCTCGTCACCGTGAATGACGGCAGCTATACCCTCGGTTATGGCACGGAAACGAACCTTTGGCGCATCGTCTATACTTCAAACGACGGCGAAGTCGTGCTCAATGGCGGCACCTATACGAGGAACGCAAACAATGACATCGCGTTCTTTGGTGCGAGCGGTACCGGTTCCATCACCGTAAACGACGGCACCTTTGCCGACCTTATTCACGATTATATCCGCGTAGACGGCAACGCGCCCACCATTATCAAAGGCGGTACGTTCGATGCGGGCTTCTCCGGAGAGATGGTGCAGGATGAGCGCACAGAATTTTTCGTTTCCGGAGCGGCCGAACTGCGATACATTGCGCAGCTCGTAAACGGCGGCGATACCTTCGCGGGAAAGACGATCACTCTCACGGCGGATATCGATCTCGAAAATATCGAGTGGACGCCCATCGGGCAGAGTAGTTCTAGGTTCGCCGGCACATTTGACGGAAACGAAAAGACGATCACCGGGCTTACGATCAATAATAATGATGGCAATGTAGGAAATATCGGCTTGTTCGGGTATGCTGCGGCGGGCGTAACACTTAAAAATGTTACGATCGCAGAGGCATCCGTCGCGGCGGCAGGCAATGCGGTCGGCATCCTCGTCGGCAGGATCAGAAACGGCACCGTTGAAAACGTCACTGTTTCCGGCAACGTGAAGGGCAACTACTATACGGGCGGCGTCATCGGGTGCATCGTCAGCGAAGACGTCACCGTTACCAACTGTGTTAATGAAGCGACGGTCAATGGCGGACAGCAGGCCGGCGGCATCGTCGGTACGGCGTACAATGCCGGCGGCAATACAAAAATCGTCAATTGCATCAACAATGGTGCTGTAACCGATAATAGCGGCTATGGCGCCGGCGGCATTGTCGGCTTCCTGACCGGATATGATGACAGTGTCGATCACTTGGCTCCGACCATCGAAAACTGTGTAAACCACGGCACGATCACCGGCTCGAACAGGGCGGGCGGCATTGCCGGCGCGCTCGGCATCGAGGGCAACATGGGGTATTATGAACTCATCGCCAACATCATCGGATGCACCAACGACGGCACCGTCAGCGGAACGACTGCGGGAGATATCTGTGTGGCCACGGTCAATTACAGCGGCGTCGAAACATCCAACCTTACGATCGTTATTCAGTGAGTGAATGCCGCCGCCTCATGCGGCGTAGCGGCGCAGAAAGTGTATGAAATTGGCAGCGGGTTGCGCCGCGGATCGACATTCGCGGCGCCGCCTGAAAGGTCAGAGGGAGGATAGCAATGAGGAAAAAAGTTTTAGCGATATCGGTCTTGACGATCGTTCTGTGCATGAGCCTGATCGCGGGCGCGGTCTTGGCGCTGTTTACGAGCGAGAGCAAGATCAACATCGCGGTGAGCAGCGGCACGGTCGACGTCGTGGCGACGATCGACACTTCGTCCGTCTTCGTATATTCGCCCACGGCGATCGACGCAGACGGCACGATCACAGACAGCACAAATGCCGCGAATGATACGACCGATACTTTTTCGAACGGCGGCACGGCTGCCATCGATGCGGGCGGTTCGCTCATCCTGACGAACATGACCCCCGGCGATAAAGTGACGTTTACGATCAACATCAAAAACAACTCTAACGTGAATGCACAATACCGCCTGCTCATGCGCAATGAAGGCAACGATCTGCTCTACAGCAACCTGCGCATCGCCGCCGAAGATATCCAATTCGGCATCTGGCAGGCGCTCCCCATAGGGTCGCAGCCGAATGCGGTCAAAATGACGGTCGAACTTCCGACGACGGCGGGCAACGAGTGCCAGGAGCTCAGCACAGAGATCGTCTTCAGCGTAGAAGCGGTGCAGGGCAACGCGGAGATGAAAAATGACGAAGTGTTCGTCACGGCCGCGGGCTCGGCTGCAGAGAACGGGCAGGCGCTGCTTGCGGCGATCGACGCCGTCAGCGACGGCGGCACCGTGTATGTGTCGGCAGGGGAGTTCGACCTGCCTTCAAATACATATACTTCTTCGATCAACGGTGATCTGAGTTACGGGATCCTGGTCGATAAATCGTTTACGCTCAAGGGCGCACAGGCCGGCGTGTCGGCCGGCGACCCCTCTCGCGGCACGGCAGAGACGGTGATCGGCAGTACGGCCAGCGGTTATAGCAGCGGCGCCATCCTGTTTGCGAAATACGATGTCGACGTCGTCATCGACGGCTTTACGCTGGAAGCAGGTTCTTGGGATCTCATCGGCAACGACGACCCGGGCGTGCGGAACGTGACCATCATCAACAATGTGTTCAGAGCGACGGGCGATAACAGCACGCCCATCAAGCTCAAGCTGGTCAGCGGCGTCATTTCCGACAATCGTTTTATCGGTACGAGCTGCGGCTATGGCGTGCGCGTCAACGAGATGAGCCAAAATGCAGATGCCTGGGGCGGCACTGTTCCTAACAACCTCGTCATCGACGTTACGATCGAAAACAACGATTTCAGCGGGTTCCAGCTGAAGGATACGTCCCGCGGCGTTGTGAGCGTCAACACAAACTATCCCGGCGAAGTTGTCGTTGCGAACAACAACTTTACCGGCATCAATAGCAAGGCGATCAACAAGGAAAATTCGCAGGAGGGCATCTCCATCCTTGCGAGCGACAACATCGGCGTTACGGCGGGGAATATTTCGGAAGGCGTCACGCTCTTGTCCGAGTACATCGCCGACGGGTTCAGCTACGACCACGAAACCGGCGGGTACATCGTTTCAAACGCGAACGGTTTGCGCTACTTTGCGCAGGACGTGAACGGCGGAGACGACTATGCCGGCAAGACGATCACGCTCACCGACGATATCGACCTTGCCGGCAGCGACTGGACGCCCATCGGCACAAACGTCGACAACTATTGCTTTGACGGCACGTTGGATGGCGGCGGACATACGATCTCAAATATGTCCGTTTCCGCATCGAACGCCGTGCTGGGCGGGACCTCCACCGGTTGGGAAACTTATAAAAACTCGTACAACTATGCGGGTTTATTCGGCGTCGTTACGGGTACGGTCAAGAATTTGAACTTTACAAATTGCACCGTCAATGTTACGGATAATGGCGCCGCGAGCGACGGCAGGGCCGTGCAGCGCGGCGACGTGTACGCAGGGATCGTTGCAGGCGTGAATTTCGGAACGATCGAAGATGTTACCGTAAAAGATTCCTCCGTAACGGCGGAGGCATGGCTTATCAGTTCGGCCGGCGGCGTGGCAGGCGTAACCATCGCGGCAAATATGAGCGGATATCATGCGTATGTCGGCACCGTCAAAAATTGTACGGCGGATAACGTTCAGGTGTCTGCCGTTTCAGACGGTTGGACGGCCAATGCCGGCGGCATTGTCGGTGCGGGCGGCGATCGGCTGTATTATTCTGTGGCACAAACGGCTTACGTCACGGGGTGCACTGTTCAAAGCAGCAAAATAACTGCCGACGTCAAGGGTGCGGCAACCGAAAACGACATCGACTATTCGTCCGGGACGACTTACTTTGGCCGTGCTTACTGCGGCGGTATCGGCGGGCTGGCGGTTTCTACATCTTCGTCGAGCAATACTGTTTCGGAGAATACATTGCAAGCAATAAGTTATGCGACGGGCGACAATATTCTCTTTCAAGGAGAGCAGTGGGGCTACGGTGCATAATTCAATTTTTTGAAAGGAGGCAAACGAATGAAGAAAAAGGTTTTGGCGATATCGATCTTGACGATCGTGCTGTGCATGAGCCTGATCGCGGGCGCGGTCATGGCGCTGTTTACGAGCGAGAGCAAGGTCAACATCGCGGTGAGCAGCGGCACGGTCGACGTACAGGCGACGATCGTGAGTACGACGACCTATTCGATGGGTGAGGCGACAGCTCAAAACGGCACCTTTGAAAACGGCGGCACGGCGAGCGTCGACGGAAGCTCCATCGTTTTGGATCGCATGACCCCGGGCGACAAACTCGTCGTGGAAATTTCGATCGCAAATACCTCCAACGTGGCGTACGCCCAGCGCTTTACGATGGCGGCTTCGGGCGATCAGGCGCTGCAGCAGCAGCTTCTCTTCGGCGTGAGCGCTGCGACGACGTCCGGCACGGAGGGTACCTACACCTATTACAACAACTTCACGAGCGCGTGGGAGAAAGATGCAGCCGCTTCGCAGACCCGCTACATAGTCATCGAGCTGCCCGAGTATGCGGGCAACTCTGCGCAGGGGAAGAGCTGCGCGTTTGTGCTCACGGTCGAAGCGGTGCAGGGCAACGCAGATACGAGTGCCGCGGCGACGGAAAGCTGCGTCTATATCGTGGATGCAACGACGAATCTCGAAAGCACGATCAGCAACCTGAAGGACGGCGAAACGCTCGTGCTCGGCGGCTCGGCTGAAACCTGGGCAAGTCAAGATGTCAGCATCAGCTTTAGCGACAGCAAGACCATCAACGTCTGCGGCTATAAAGTCGGCTCGCTGACGATCAACGCGCAATACGGCACCGTGAACGTCTACAACGATGCCAGCAGTATCACCGCGACTTCCGTCGCGGGGGACTCCCTGCACGTGTACGGCAACGTCGACACGCTGACTGTCAACAGCGGGCGCGCCGTCGTGGAGGCGGGCGCATCGGTCGGCACGGTCGAGGCTGAGCCTTCGGCAAACTCGAAGGCGACGGTCGAGTTCGCACAGGGCGCGTCGGTCGAGGCGGTCTCCGTCGATACGTCTGCAACAAATTCTTCGACCAACCTCGTCATCGAGGAGGGCGTCACCGTCCCGTCGCTCAATATTAGCGGGTCCGGTGCGATAGAAGTGGAAAACGATGGCAGCATCGCGAATGTGACAGTGCAGGACGGTGCGTCGATCAATGCTACCGTCACTAATCAGACTGCGCTGCTCAACGCGCTGCAGCTGAACGGCGCCAAAATCGTCCTCGCAGACGACATCACGGTCGATAGCCAAACGCGACCGTTCCTGCAGGAGTGACTGTTTCCATCGATTTAGGCGGCTATACGCTGACTTCGAGATTGAACAGCGGCATCGTCAATCGCGGTACGATCACTTCGCTTACGAACGGCAATATTGTCGGCGGCAAGGGATACGGCGTTGTAAATTATGGGAATATCGGCGAGCTCAACGTGAATGTTCAGGTGACAATGGAGGTCGCAGGCGGCTACGGAGCCATTTATGTGGCAAGCGGCACGATCGATAAAATCTCCGGCGGCAGTTACAAGGGGCATCCTGAAACTTATGACTCTGCAGCCATGTCCGGTTCATTTGGTTTGTATATCAGCTCTTCCGGTGTCGTCAAAGAAATTTCCGGCGGGTATTTTGCCGGCACTTTGACTGCGTTCCGCAACTATAATCAAAACGGTATTGAGCTTGTTTCCGGCGGTTTCTTCGATTGCCCGTATATGGATGCGAACAATGTAACATTTACCGATACCAACCTCGGCTACTGTTTCTACGGAAACGCACCGCTTCGCGTGATCGGCGGCACTTTCTATAATCTCAACGACGGGTCAATCAACAAATTGACGGCTGCTGAAGGGTACACCATCGTGCAGGGCGATTTGTGTGAAATGACAAGCTACAAGAGACTGTCCGAACATTCGAGACCCTTTATTTGGGTAGAGGATGAGAGTGCCCCCGCCTATTATTACTTCGTCGTGCAGCGCCAGTGGGATGGTGTGACGGTCGATACGTCTTGGTACGATGCCTCCGCAGCGGCGTACACGATCAACGATGCGGAGCAATTTGCCGGGTTGGCGCAGCTCGTCAATGCAGGGAATGATTTTTCCGGCAAGACGGTCACCCTTGCGGCGAATATCGACCTGAACGGCCAAGAGTGGACGCCTATCGGGCAGGGCGAGCGCGACGGCAATACCTATACTGAAGCGAGTAAGCCTTTCCGCGGCACTTTTGATGGCAATAATCATACGATTTCCGGATTGAAGATCACATCCGGCAGCGGAGATACGGCCATCGGGCTGTTTGGCGTCGTCGATGGCGGCAAAGTCTGCGATCTCGTGCTTTCTGAGGTAGCGATCAATGTTTCCGATAACGAGTGCGCCGGCGGCGCCATCGGCCTGCTGGTCGGCAACGGAACGGCCGAGAATATAACGGTCAGCGGCAGCGTCACCGCTTCGCGCGGCAACGGCGGCATCGTCGGCCGCATGACGGTGCAGGGCACGATCCGTGGCTGCACGAACAATGCGGCAGTCACTGCCACGGGTACGGGCGGCAATACGGGAGGTATCATCGGTGCGGCATATTATACCGGCCTTGATGTCGCTATGCAGATCGAAAGCTGCACCAACAACGGCACGGTGACCGGTTATTTGGGCGTAGGCGGCATCGTCGGCCTGTCTTCGGCAAATGTCACGGGCTGCACGAATACGGGAGCCGTCAACGGCAATGGCGAGTCTGTAGGCGGCATTGTCGGCGAACAGCAGAACTATGGCTGCATCACGAATAACGTGAATACGGCAGATGTTACCAATGCTTCAACTTCTGCCAATACGTTTGGCACGGGCGGCATCGTCGGCTGGGCGCGTTACAATGGGGCGGATAGCAACTATCCTCGTAAAGAGATGATCGAGGTCACCGGCAACAGAAACAGCGGTTCGGTGACCGGCGGCGGTTCTTCCGGCGGCATTGTCGGGCATATGTACAACGTCGGCTTGGTGACCGGCAACGTCAATACGGCGCAAACGATCTCGTCTGCAAACTTCGCTGCTGGCCTCGTCGGGTCGCTGCAATACGCGACGGGCAACACGTATGAGACGTGCAATATCCATGTGACGGGCAACGTTTCGATGACACCGCTCGAATCGATCGTGGGGAGCTGCAAAGACTTGTATGCCTATAACAATCGCCAGGCTGAAGGCGACTTTGTGGTTGAAAACAACTCGCAGACTGAAACGACGCAGCCCGAAGCCTGCCACGTGCGGCGCGCCGGCCGCGCCGCACAAGGAACAAAAAATATGATTTTGTGGGCCCGGCCATGTGCCGGGCCCACTTCCTTTCATGTGCGTGCGTTCTCACGAGAGACGGCTGCGCAGCTCGCCTTATTCAAATAAAAAATACGCATCCTGAAAGCCGTACAGACTTTTGAGATGCGTATGGATGTTCATTAATAAATGATAGTTTTTGAGCGCGAAAGAGTGAATTTTTTGATTTTGCAGAGTACTATGCCACACGTAGATCGCCTTTACCGAGGCTGTTTTTCCTCGCGGTCGGGGATGCGAAAGGGGGCAAACTTCGACAGGTGGATGTTCGGGATGCGTGCCGACAGCTCTACACAGTCATCCATATAGCGAAAGTCGCTCTCCGCTGCATAACCTTTGACGCGCGCGTATTCGTTCATGCGCGTGTAGGGGATGCGCAGGCAGACGGTCGACATATCGGCGGAAAAATGTCTTAAGATTTCCTGCCGAAGGCGATCGATACCGATATTCTCTTTAGCGGAGATAAAGATCGCATCGCGGGGATATTCGTCAAAGCAATCGATCGATTCGCACTTGTTCATGACGATGCGGCAAGGAACGTCACATTCGAGCTCTTTGAGCGTCTGCAGCGTCGTCTCGTATTGCATCCGATAATCGCTCGTCGCGTCACAGACGATCAGCGCGAGGTCGCAGTTGAGCGCGCTTTCGAGCGTCGAGTGGAATGCGGAGATCAGGTTGTGCGGCAGTTCGCGCAAAAAACCGACAGTATCGGTGAGCAAGAACTCGATCCCGTCGATGACGAGGCGGCGCGTCGTAGGGTCGAGCGTCGCAAACAGGCGATCTTCGGCAGGAACATCGGCGCCCGTCAGCAAGTTGAGCAGGGTCGATTTCCCTGTATTTGTATAGCCGACGAGCGCGATGCGCCGTGCAGATTCCTTTTTGCGGCGCGCATTGACGAGCTCGCGGCGATTTTCAAGTGTGTTGAGGCGATCTTTCAAATAGGCGATCCGCATGCGGATGCGACGGCGATCCGTTTCTAATTTCGTTTCGCCCGGGCCGCGCGTGCCGATCCCGCCGCCGAGCCTGGAGAGCGCTTCGCCTTTGCCTTTGAGGCGCGGATACATATACTGCAGCTGCGCGAGTTCGACCTGCAGCTTGCCTTCGCTGCTGCGCGCATTGTTGGCAAAGATATCGAGAATGAGCGTGGTGCGGTCGATCACCTTTTTATTGTCCAGCGCGGCGGAGATGTTGAGCGTTTGGGAGGGGGTCAGTTCGCCGTTGAAGAGGACGGTCACATCCAGCCCGTCCAGCCGCTCGCGCAGCTCCTGCAGCTTGCCCGGCCCGATAAAAGTTGCGGGGTTGACATCGCGGATCTTCTGGAAGATGGTGCCCGCGTAGAGCGCGCCCGCGCTTTCGATCAGCGATACAGCCTCGTCGCGCAGGGCGAGCGCCTCGTCGTTTAAGATGGGCTGTACGATATAAATTTTTTCTTGAATTCCGTTTTGGTCGATATTTTCGCGTATTTCCATATTTTGCAAAGTACTATGCGTGACATAAATCGCGCATGATCGCGCTCATTTGTCCTGTGGAGGGTCTTGTTCGCGCAGGTGTACCTTTTCGGCCACGTCGCGGCGCACGTCCTCGCTGATGGCTGCGTAATGCTTGCGCGTCGTATTGACGTCTTTGTGCCCGAGTACGTCGGCGACGACGTAGATATCCTTGGTCTCCCGATACAGCTGCGTGCCATAGGTGCTGCGGAGTTTATGGGGAGAGATCTTTTTCAGCGGCGAGATGATGCGGCTGTATTTTTTGACGAGGTTTTCGACGGCGCGGATGCTGATGCGCTGCTTTTTCAGTGACAGAAACAGTGCGTGCTCGCCTTCCGGGATCTCCGGGTCTTCTTCCTTAAAAGCCATGTAGCGCGCGAGCGCATCGGCGACCTCCTGCGAAAAGTAGAGGATAGCCTGGTTGCCGCCTTTGCGCGTCACCTTGAAGCTGTTAGAAGAAAAGTCAATGTCTTCGTCGTTCAACCCGACGAGCTCGCTGATACGGATGCCCGTTCCCAAAAAGAGCGTCAAAATTGCGACGTCGCGCACGCGCGTCCTGTCATGGAACGCGCGCTGGTGGTTGCTCATGCCGCTGCCCGAGTCGGCGCAGTTCAGCAAATCGGCGATCTCGTTCGGCTCCAGGCGGATGATCTCTTTTTCGTGCAGTTTGGGCATCGTAACCTTTGCCGCGTTGTCGACGCTGATCTTTTCCTTCTTAAAAAAGTACTTGAACATGGCGCGGATGGTCGACAGTTTGCGCGCTTTTGCGCGTTCGTTGCAGCTTTCGTGCGCCCCGCGGAACTCATAATTGGACAGATAGCTGATAAACCGCTCGATATCGGTCGCAGAGACCGCCTCGAGGTCGGATAGGGTGATGGAGCGAACGTCCTTTCCGTGCAGCCGCTTTTTGGAGAGATAATCGAAAAAAATGCGCAGATCGTAGGCGTAATTGAGCCTTGTCAGCGTGCTCGTCTGGTTCTCGATCCCCAAAAAGTATTCTTCAACAAAGGGTGGAAGCTCTTCTAAAAGGCCTTCGATGCGCTCTAAATTTTTGATATTTCGTTTTTGGTAAAAAGATTGCTCGGCCATATATAGGATATTATACCGCATGACGGCAAAAAAATCAACGATTTGTCTGAAAAATTCATAGGGGCCTGCATATGCCTGCAAGCAGCCGGAATTGTTGTGCGCGGGCCGGTAAGAGCGCATCAGGCGGCAATTTTATACGTGAGAGCTTCCTTATATTGAATGACGCGCCACGCATCTTTTTGTGGTAGAGGAGAAAACAAGACACGCAAAACACTGCGTAAAACACGACTTTTACGAATAAATAGGCATAAAACGAGGTGGTGTGGCCTAATGTTTTGAATTCTTTCGTGCTTTGATGCTTTGGCGCCGCCTTTATAAAATGAATCATCCTGGTGCACAAGTTTGCCTTTCAGATTCTATCGGTTATCGCGGCGGTTTGAGGTGTGTTTGTTTTCATTGAATTTATATATGAACAAAAGAGCCTCTAAGGCGCGCTGAGACAGAATTTGTGCGAGGCTTTGATGGATGGCTCGCCTATATTCTGTCACTCGCGGCGCATTTTGTTTGATCTGTACGGCGCGCAGCATCCATTGCACTTTCAATCAAGCCAATAAAAATGACGGACGTCTTTTCGACTTCGTCAAAAGAGCTGCATAATTTGTTGTCAGGCGGTCGATCATGGCCCGCGTGATGCCGGGCACCGATGCGTTTGGCCGGCGGTTTTGGCAAAACGGCGCGCTCTCTTCCCGCAGCGAGCGATACCCTACGCGCAGTATTTTACGCAGTGTTTTGCTCTCCTCTCGCGAGGCATAAAAAAACGGCGTTCACACGATGGTGACGCCGTTTCCGCTTTGGCCTTGCAGCACCGCCTGCAAAAATTGTTCTGCAAAGGCTGCCGGGATGGCCCAGCTGATATTTTCATAGCCATATTTTGTTGTAAGTTCGCCGCCGATGCCGAGCGTATTGACGCCGATGACGTGACCTTCGGCATTCAACATCGGGCCACCGGAATTGCCCCCGTTGATCGGGCAATCTGTCTGGATCATGTCATAGCCGAATTCGTCGCGGTAATACGATGAATTTGGCAGTGAAACGATGCCGTCCGCGATCGAAATGCCGTACGCGACAGCGTTGCCGATGGCATAGACCGTATCGCCGCGCTGCGGCAGCGTCTTTTCAAAGGTACAGATATCGGCAAATCCCTCTGCGGGTTCGTCGCTGTCCGTTTCGGTAAAGATCTGGTTTTGGAAGCGCAGCACGGCCAGGTCCCCCTGCTGCTGATAAGCGACGACATCCATCGGCAACAGGATAAAGCGTCCATAGCGGTCCGTTCCGTTTTCAAAGACGGCAAAGACTGAAATACCCTCGATATCGACTCGTGCGTTGGCGGTACCCGCTTCGATTTGGTTGCGCTCGGTCAATTTATTGAGGACGTGCAAATTCGTCATGACAAGGCCGCTCGAATGGACGAGAAAGCCGCTTCCTTCACTGAGATTGATCACTTCTTCTGCGCCGATGTGATCAGAGTAAACAATAATTTTGACGACTTTATCCAGTGTCGCCGCGGCGACTTTTTGCGCGCTTGTAGATGCTTGCGCCCATTGTTTTGCCGCAGCGAAAATGATCGGCGAGCTTGCATCGGCGACGTAATAATCGGAACTGCCGATGTATTGACTTTGAGAGGACGTGACGGCCGGGCGGCGCCGCATCAGGATCTGTGCGACGGGATCGGTCGCCATGTGAATGGAATCGGCGTTTGAAATGATACTTTCGCGCGTAGGCAGCGGCGTTTCTTCCGGCTGGATATCGATCCCGCCGTCAGCGAGCGTATCGCAGATCACTGTCGAAGGTGTCGCAAAAGAGAGCCCGTACGCTTCGCCTTGTACATAGCGCTCCGTCGTCTCGGCGCGGCGGTTGATCAGACCGACGATCTGCCCGGCCTCGTTGAGCAACGGCGCGCCTTCATTTCCGCTATTCGTTTGGATGCTCGTCTGCACGAGATAGGCAAACGAGCCGTCAAACAGGCTGCTGCCGTCTGCAAATTCAAAATTTGAAGTATGTGTATTGGATGGTTTGGAGATAAGTCCTTCGGCAGCCAATCCTGGCTTGGCGCCATCTTTGCTGACGACGGTCCCGATAAGAAAACAGCTTTCGCCATAAGTAAGCGCGTCTGAATCCGCAAAGGCGAGCGCTTGCGGCAAAGCGTGCTCCGTTCCGTTCAAGTCGGTATAGCGCCCATTTGCAGCGCCGTCTACAATTAAAACGGCAATATCGGCGTTGCTCGGGATGCGGTCGTCGCTCACCGATGGCGAACGATAGAACCAGCGGCCGGTTGAACGCGCGCCGTACCCATACAGCGTCGCGGAGGCGCTGTTTCCGTCGGCAAAAGTAACCGTATATGTCGGCTCGGTGATCGCATCGCGCGCAACCAACGACGAAGAGGTCAGGATGTAGCCCTGTTCGCCGTCAATGACGGCGCCGCTGCCGTAAGTGATATCGGCTGCAGAGGCACGGACTTCGACCATAACGACGGATGCGGATGCGGCGGCATAGGCTTCGGAAAAGTTGGTCGAAAGGCTCTCGTCCGTTTCAGTATAGGCTGTTTCAAAGCGCCTGTTGCCGTCGTATTCCGGCGGTGCAGCGATGCCGCAGGCAGAGAGTAAAAGTAAGGCTGCGGCCAACAGCACCGGCAAACAATAGAAGCGGAAAAAATGTCTGCAGCGTCTCATGCGGCGGCCTCCCCGGTTGCGACCGTGTACGGGATCGGCACATGTAACGAGGCCGAAACAGTATCAATGTAATCGATGATCGCCGCGGAACAAATGCCGGATGCGATATTTTCGAGATAGGTCGAATCCCCTGCCGTATCGCCGGGCAACTTTTGAGAAACGAGGCCGATCAGATAACCGCTCGCATCAAAGATCGCGCTGCCGCCCATCTCTGCGCTGATGGCTGCAGAAATGAGAAAATCGGCGGCGCTTGCAGATGCGACGATGCCGCGCGAAGCCGAAAGACAGACGTATTCCATCGAAAACGGATATTGCAGATCGTTCATGACGCCGCTGATCGCATTGCCGATGATGGTGCAAGGCATTCCGGTCAAAGCCGTCTCAGCAGAAAATTCGGCGACGATCGGGAAGCCTTCCGTGCGGCCGACCCTATCGCCGGAGCCGAAATCTTCGGCATCATAGTAAAACCGATCATAAAAGGAAAGCAGTGCCAGGCCGCGATCTTCGTCCATATCGACAAGATCTAATTTATAGAGCGAGCGATCGTTTTGATACACATCGGAAAGGACAGCATAGATCGCCGTCGCTTCACCGACATAGATATCGCCGTTTTGATCGATCAGCGTAGGCAGCGCTGCTTCCGACGAGGAAACGACGTACCCCTCATGATCGATGATGACGCCGGACGTGATGCTGACGACGGAACCGAGTGCGAGGCCATACCGAAAAGTCCCGATCGAGACGATCGAGACGACGGCGCCCTGACTGCGGCAGGACGGATCGACCTCGGCGCTGTCTTGTGCGGAGGGCTGCAGCTCGATCTCTTGCGGGCTATCTGCGCGCGTAAAGACGGCAGAACAGCCGCATAACAAAAGCAGTGCGAGGATAAGGATGATTGATAAGCAGGAACGGATCTTCATCGCGATTAAGACGGTATTATGTCTGGCATAGTACTATACAAAAGAAAGTTTTACACCAGATGATTGCTTAAAATCGTGTAATAGTGCGGCATTATAGCAAAGTGGTCGCGGTGCACCGCATTGCCGTGGAGGAGGTCGAACAACTTGCCGCGATATTTCATATCATAGCGGTTATGGCCGCAGTTCATGACGACGACGGCTACCTCTTTCCCCTTTCGCCGTTCATAGACGATGCAATTTTCATCGGCGAAAAGCTCCTTATATTCGCTGTCGCGGAATACGGAGAGAGAAGATCGGATATGTGTCAAGCGGCGGTAATGCGCGAGCATCTCTGCATCCATGTGTTCCCAATCGAACGGAAACCGGCAAAATGGATCAGAATACCCTTCCATGCCGATCTCATCGCCGTAGTAGATGCACGGCACGCCAAAGACGGTAAGCAACAGAACGGTCGCCGCTTTGACGCGCTCGGCAGCCTTTTTGCGGGCCGCCTCGTCCATCTTGATGCGGCTCATCTCGTCTTTGGTGTACGCACAGACGCCGCCCATCGCCGTCAGGATGCGCGCAGTATCATGCGTGCCGAGTATGTTCATCAGCGAGTCGAGGACGGTCTTCGGGTAGTTGTCGCGCAACATGGCGATCGTCTGGCGGAAGGTCGTCGTGTTGCCGCTGGTGATAAACTGGATGATCGCGTCCTTGAGCGGATAATTCATCACGCTGTCCAGCTCGTTGCCCCAAAAATATTTGCGGCGCTTGCTGTAAGCGATCTTGTTGGAGGCGTCCTCCCACACTTCGCCGAGGACGATCGCGTTTGGATCTGAGCTCTTGACGGCTGCGCGGATCTTCTCGATAAACTCGTCGGGGAGTTCATCGGCGACGTCCAAACGGAATCCGCCGAGCTTGTATTGCATCCAATGTTTGAGGACCCCGTCTTCGCCCGTTATGTACGCGGCATACGACGGCTCCTCTTCGTTAACGGCGGGCAAATTATCGATCCCCCACCAGGCGTGGTACTTTTCAGGATAATGAATAAAACTATACCACGCATAGTACTTTGAATTTTTAGATTGATATGCCCCTACTTCATTATAACGCCCGTATTTATTAAAATACAAGCTATCATCGCCCGTATGGTTGAAGACGCCGTCCAGCATGATGCGCATGCCGCGCTTCCGGCATTCCTCTACGAGCTCGGCAAACTCCTCCTCTGTGCCGAACGTCGGATCGATCTCCATAAAGTTACCCGTGTCGTATCGGTGATTGGAAAAGGAGCGAAAAATCGGATTGAGATAGATGATCGTGACGTGCAGGCTCTGTAAATAGTCGAGCTTTTCGAGAATACCGCGAATATTTCCGCCGAAAAAGTCATTGTTGAGGACCTTGCCTTCGGCGTTCATGCGGTATTCGGGCGCCTCGTACCAACTTTGATGCAGCCATTTTTCCGGAGCGACAGTTACGTCGCCGCTCTTGTAAAAACGATCGGGGAAGATCTGATACATGATCCCCCCTTTGAACCAGTCCGGCGTTTGGAAACCTTTGCGATATACTAAGATCTGGTACTCTGTGATCGATTCGGAAAATTCAATGTTGCGAAATTTTCCGCAGCCGGCGACATAGCGTTCTCCGAATTGGAAGTGGTAAAAATAGAGGCCCGGTTCCTGCAGGTTTAAGAGCAAACTCCATCCATCCGCAACGGGATCCATATGCAAATATTGAGCCCCAGACTGTCCGTCCTTATGCAGGACGAACAGACAAGGCTCAGTACTTTTGCCGTAAACACGGATATGCAATTCCTGGTTTTGCTCAATCCCGCCGATGATGCTCTTACAGCGTACGTCTAAGGGATTATAGTAGATATTCATGATACTTTTGCTGCTTGGTTACACCTTGAGCGCCTTCAGATGCCAAATATTATCCGCATACTCCTTGATGCTGCGGTCCGCCGAGAAGATGCCGGAAGCGGCGATATTGTTCAGCGAGATCTTGGACCAGCGCATCTTGTCTTCCGCATACAGGTCTTTGATCTTTTTCTGCGTCGTATGGTAAGACTCGAAGTCTGCCATACACATATACGGGTCGGCGACAGGCGCACCTGTGAGCAAGTAATTCGTGATCTCGGAGAAAGATTCGCCGTTGAAGCCGCGCAGCATCATTTCGATCACTCTGCGGATAAGCGGGTTCTGGTTGTACTGCAGGCTGGCGTTGTACCCTTTCGACCACATCTCCTCCACTTCTTCCGCGCGCAGGCCGAAGATGAAGATGTTGTCCTGGCCGACAACTTCGCTCATCTCGACGTTCGCGCCGTCCAGCGTGCCGATCGTAATGGCACCGTTCATCATGAACTTCATGTTGCTGGTACCGCTCGCCTCTTTGCCTGCGAGAGAGATCTGCTCGCTGACGTCCGTCGCGGGGATCATCGTCTCTGCCATCGTCACATTGTAGTTTTCCATGTAGACGACGTTGAGCTTTTCATGAATCTTCGGGTGCTTTTTGATGTCTTCGGCGAGGAAGCAGATCAGCTTGATGAACTGTTTTGCACGCAGATAGCCGGAAGCCGCCTTTGCACCGAAGATAAAGGTCTGCGGCTGGATATTTTTGTTCGGATCGTCGAGCAGCTCGGCATACAGCGAGATGATGTTCATCGCATTAAGAAGCTGCCTCTTGTACTCGTGCATGCGCTTTGCCTGCACATCGAAGACGCTGTCCGGATCGATGACGACGCCCTCTTTTTTATAGGCGTAATCGGCGAACTGCTTCTTTTTCGTATGCTTGATCTCAGCGAGGCGCTTGAGCACGCTCTGGTCGTCTTCAAACTTCTTGAACTGGGAGAGCTGCTGCGCGTCTTTGACATAGCCGTCGCCGATGCAATCGTTGAGCAGCTCGCACAGTTCCGGGTTAGATTGGCAAAGCCAGCGGCGATGCGCGATGCCGTTCGTCACATTCGTGAACTTTTCCGGCCAAATCTGATAGAAGCCGTTGAAGATGCTCTTTTTGATGATCTCGCTGTGCAGTGCAGAGACGCCGTTGACCTTGTGCGAACCGATCACGGACAGGTTTGCCATGCGCACCTGGCCGTTGGAAATGACGGCCATGCTGTCGATGAACTGATGCTGCCCGGGGAAGCGCGCCCACAGGTCGTTGCAGAAACGGCGGTTGATCTCTTTGAGGATCATGTGGATGCGCGGCAGACGGCGGGCGATCAGATCTTCCTGCCAGGTCTCAAGCGCTTCCGCCATGACCGTATGGTTGGTGTAAGCAAACGTCGAGGTGACGATGTTCCAGGCATCGTCCCAGGTGAAGCCGTTTTCATCCATCAACAGGCGCATGAGCTCGGGGATTGCGAGCGCGGGATGCGTATCGTTGATGTGGATCGCGGCCTGCTGCGGGAGCAGGCTGAGCGGCCCGTACCGGTGCTTGTGGTCGTTGATGATGTTCTGCAGGGATGCAGAGACGAGGAAATATTGCTGCTTGAGGCGCAGCGACTTGCCCTCATAGTGATCGTCTGCAGGATAGAGAACTTTAGAAATAACTTCAGCCTCGTTCTCCTCCTGCATGCAGCGCAGGTAGTCGCCCTGCGAGAACAGCTTCATGTCGAAGTGCGAGATGTTGCGCGCTCTCCACAGGCGGAGCACCGAGACGGCTTCACAGTCTTTGCCCGAGATCATCATGTCGTAGGCGACCGCTTCCACCTCTTTGTAACCGCCGTAGGTCACTTTGAGGCCGGTTTCCGTCCAGTCCTCTTTCACCCAGCCGTCAAACTTGACGGTGCAGGATTTGTCGCTGCGCTGCGTCAGCCACACTTCGCCGCCCGGGAGCCAAATATCAGGCAATTCCGTCTGCCAGCCGTCGACGATCTTCTGTTTGAACAAGCCATAATCATAGCGAATGGAGTAACCCATGGCCGGGTAATTCCCGGTAGCCAGCGCATCCATAAAACATGCCGCGAGACGACCCAGACCGCCGTTGCCGAGGCCGGCATCCGGTTCCTGTTCGTACAGGTCTTCCAGCGTCAGGTTGAAATACTTCAGCGCTTTGCTGTAAGCATCGCCGAGACCAAGGTTGTAAATGTTGTTTTTGAGTGATCTTCCGAGCAAAAATTCCATGCACAGATAATAGACGCGCTTGCCCTTTTTGCTCTTCATTACCTTATGGAATTGCTGACGCTTTTCCAGGAGAATGTCGCGAACACTCATCACGACGGCCTTGTAGATCTGGTCGATGGACGCCTCCTTCGGCGACACGCCGAAGTAACGCGACAACTTGCCCTGGATCAATGTCTGCACTTCTTTTTCGGTAATGCTTTTCGTACTGCTCATGTCCTACTCCTACCGTTAAAAATTATTTCAACATTTCCCCATAAACTTTTTCGTACTCTTTCGCGGAACGCTGCCAGCTGAAATCGACGGACATGACCCGCCGCATCAATTCAGGCCAGAAATCTTTGTTATAGTAGCAGTTGATCGCCTCACGAATGACGTACAACATATCATATGCATTGTAGTTGGCAAAGGTAAACCCGTTGCCGCCGTTGCCGACAGGTTTGATGCTGTCGTACAGGCCGCCCGTCTCGCGGACGATGGGCACGGTGCCGTAGCGGCTCGCGATCATCTGCGAGAGCCCGCAAGGCTCCGACTTCGAAGGCATCAGGAACAGATCGGCGCCCGAATAGATCTTTCTGGAAAGATCCGGATTGAACGCAATGATCGTGACCAGTTTGCCGACGTAGCGGCGAGACAGGTCGGTAAAGTAATTCTCGTACGAAGAATCGCCCTTGCCAAGTATTATGACCTGAACGTCCTGCCGCAATACCTCTTCGATGACGGTGCGGACGAGGTCGAGGCCCTTGTGTGCGACGAGGCGGGAGATGATGGCGATGATCGGCGTGTCGGGTTTGACAGGCAGATTGAACATCTTCTGCAGCTCTTCCTTGCAGCGCTTTTTGGGCTCGAGGTCGTCGATACTGTAATGGCTGAAGATGGAGATGTCCGTCGCGGGGTTATACGCGTCCGTATCGATGCCGTTCAGGATGCCGACCAGCTTGAACTCGTTGCGGCGGACGATCGGGTCGAGGCCGTGCGAATAGTACGGATCTTTGATCTCCATCGCGTAGTGCGGGCTGACCGTCGAGAACTTCTCGCAGCACTCGATCGCGGCCTTCATCAAGTTGATGCACTTGTTATACTCGAGCAGATATTTCCAGGTATTGGAGATGCCGAAGAGATCTTCCAAAATATCCAGCGAATATTTGCCCTGGTACTCGATGTTGTGGATGGTGAACAGCGCGCGGATGAACTGGTATTCGGGGCGGAAGCAATAGATGGTCTTCAGATAGATGGCCGCCAATGCCGCCTGCCAGTCGTGGCAGTGCATGATGTCCGGATAGAAGTTCAGGAAGGGCATGATCTCCATGACGCTGCGGCAGAAGAACGCATAGCGCTCGCCGTCGTCATAGTAGCCATAGCACCCGGGACGCTTGAAGTAATACTCGTTATCGATGAAGTAGAAGGTCACGCCGTTCATCGCGTAGCTGAAGATGCCGCAATACTGGTTGCGCCACGCGAGCGGAACGAAGATGTTGCCGAGATACTTGAACTTGCTGCGGTAATCCCACGAAATATCCGAATACAGCGGGATGACGACGCGTACGTCGTAGCTTTCGTTGGCGGCGAGCGCCTTCGAGAGAGAGCCGATCACCTCGGCGAGGCCGCCCGTCGCGATGAACGGGGTAGACTCGGATGCGACAAACAAGATCTTCTTTTTAGGCATAACAGTAATTTCCGATACCTCCTCGATTTCAGGCTGTGCCTCTTCCGCCGCAGGCTCGGCTGCGGGTTCGGCAGGCGCCTCGGCGGCTGCAGGTTCGGCTGCAGCCTCCTCGGCAGGTTTTGCTTCTTCAATTGATTCTACAGGGGTTTTTTCCTCGGCAGGCTGTTCCGCCGCAGGCGCGGCCTTTTTGGCGCGCGGCTTGCGTGCGGCCGGCTTCTTTGCCGCCGTTTTCTTCGGTTCCGCCGAAACTTCGTCTGCCTTGGTTGCTTCCTGTTCCGTTACGACCGTCGCCCCCTTATCGACAACGGCATCTTCCGTCTTTTTGCTTTTCGCTTTAGCCGGCATGAGAAATAGATCCCTCCTTTCGAAATGATTTATACAATTGTGCAATGATATTCCCGGGTATCAGATCATCGTGCCCTTGGCGAGGAAATACGGCTGGATCTCGCAGCCGGACAGCTCGCGGCGGTCGCGGATGACGACGTTTTTATCGGTGATGACGCAGTTCATGCGCACATTTTCGCCGATGATCGTATCCTGCATCACGATGGAATTGCGCACCACCGTTCCCCTGCCGACTTTGACGCCGCGGAACAGGATGCTGTTTTCGACCGTGCCCTCGACGAGGCAGCCGTCCGAAACGAGCGAGTTGCGCACGTCGGCGAAGTCGCCGTACTTCGTGGGCGCGGAGTCGCGGACCTTCGTATAGATATCGCGGTCGCCGAACAGCTCGTCGCGAATGGGCTTGTTCAAAAGCTCCATGTTGTGCGCATAGTACGAGCGCAGCGAGTCGATCGTCGCATGATAGCCGTGGAAGTCGTAGCAGTAGATCTTCAGGCTGACGATGTTGCGGCGAAGGATGTCCTCTTCCAAACTCTGGTAGCCGTGCACCGACGCGTCGTTGATCAGGCGCAGCAGGAAATTGCGGTTGATGACCAGGATGTTGCTGAAGAACTTGTTGGAGCCGCCGACAGACTCGTTCATCTTGATATCGACGACGCGGCCGCTTTCGTCAGACTGCACGAGGGTGTAATGGGCGGAGTTGCCGATCTCTTCATTATGGCAGACGAGCGTGATATCCGCCTGTTTGGCCTCGTGATAGTCGATGACTTTGGTGAAGTCCATGTGGTAGACGCCGTCGCAGTCGCAGAGGATGACGTAGTCTTCATTGCGGCGGACGAGGAACCCTGTGATCCCCTTCAGCGCCTCGAGGCGGCTGCGATACAGCCCGCCGTTGTCGACCGCGCCGAAGGGAGGGAGCAGGACGAGGCCGCCCGTCTTGCGGGCGAGATCCCAGTCTTTGCCGCTGCCCAGGTGGTCCATCAGCGACTGATAGTTGTTTTTAGTGATGATGCCGACGGTCGTGACGCCGGAATTGACGAGATTGGAGAGCGCGAAGTCGATCAGGCGATAGCGGCCGCCGTACGGGAGCGAGCCCATCGTCCTCTGATGCGAAAGCTCAGGGATGTTATCGTCGTGGATATTCGAAAAAATAACGCCAACTGCAGACATGATTACGCTTCCTCCCCTTCTTTAATAGATTTATCGACAATGTTCCCGGCTGCAACTTTGGCGTTTTTGCCGACCGTGATGCCGCGGCCGAGCACGCTGATGCCCTTGGCCGACTCTTTATCCTCGCCGATCTTTGCGCCGTCTTCGATGGCGACGCTCTCGTCGATGATCGAATAATTGACGACCGCCCCCTTATGGACGACGGTATTGCTCATGATGACGCTGTCGCGCACGACAGCGCCCTCTTCGATGATGACGTTGCTGGACAGCACGCTGTTTTCGACCGTGCCGTACACTTCGCTGCCGAGTGCGATCATCGAATTTTTGACGACGGAATGGTCGCCAAGGTATGCGGGCGGAGCGAGCGGGTTGCGCGAGTGGATCTTCCACGCGTTGTCCGCGACGTCGAACGCAGGGTCTTCGCCGAGCAGATCCATGTTCGCTTCCCACAGCGAGCTGATCGTGCCGACGTCCTTCCAATACCCTTCGAACTGATAGGCAAACATGCGCTCGCCCGCGTTAAGCATGGCGGGAAGCACGTTTTTGCCGAAATCTTTGGAGGAATTCGGATCTTCGTCGTCCGCTTCCAGATATTTATACATCTTTTCGGCCGTGAATATGTACACGCCCATCGAAGCGAGCGTGCTCTTCGGCTGTTTCGGCTTTTCTTCGAATTCGTAGACGGAGCCGTCCGGATTGGTATTGAGGATACCGAAACGGGAAGCCTCCTTCAGCGGGACCTGGATCGCAGCGATCGTGCAGTCGGCATTCTTTTCGATATGCGCGCGCAGCATCTTGCTGTAATCCATCTTGTAGATGTGGTCGCCGGACAAGATCAAGACGTAGCTCGGGTTGTACATCTTGATGAAGTTCAGGTTCTGGTAGATGGCGTTTGCCGTCCCTTCATACCAAGCCGATTTCGACTTTTTCTGATAGGGAGACAGGACGTGCACGCCGCCGAAGTTGCGGTCGAGATCCCACGGTTGCCCGTTGCCGATGTACTCGTTCAGGACAAGCGGCTGGTACTGCGTCAGGACGCCGACGGTGTCGATCCCCGAGTTGACGCAGTTCGAAAGCGGAAAGTCGATGATACGATACTTCGCGCCGAACGGGACTGCCGGCTTTGCAATATTGTTGGTCAGTGCATACAGCCTGCTCCCCTGCCCGCCGGCAAGCAACATTGCAACGCATTCTTTCTTTCTTTGCATATTTTACCCCCAAAAATTAATTTGACTTTTTTATCAATACGCGGCCGAATGCTCGGTCACAGTATTTTCTGCAGATAGATGCAGGTCAGCTTCGGGATCTCGATCTTGATCGAGTATTCCTTGCCGTGGCTGGGCTTGCGCTCGGTATTGAAGATGCGCTTCTTCATCTCGCCGCTTCCGCCGTATTTCGGATGATCTGTATTGAAGACCACCTTATACTTGCCCTTCGGGACGCCGAGGCGGTACCCCTCCGTCTTGACGCCGGAGAAGTTCACGACGACGAGATAGGTCGTCTGCGCCTTGTCGCGCCGCAGATACGCCACGACGTTGCGGTCGGCGTCGTTCGCGGCGATCCACTCGAAGCCGTCCCACGAATCTTCGATCTCATAGAATGCGGGCGTCGTCGCATAGAATTTATTCAGGGCGGCGTTCATATCCGACAGCTTCTGGTGCAGCGGATACTCTTTGAGGAAGAAGTCCAGCCCCTCTTTATAATTCCACTCCTTGAACTGGCCGAATTCGCAGCCCATGAAGAGCAGCTTCTTGCCCGGATGCGACATCATATAGCCCATGAAGGCACGCAGGTTGGCGAACTTCTCTTCGTAGCTGCCCGGCATCTTGTCGATGAGAGACTTTTTGCCGTACACGACCTCGTCGTGCGAGATGGGAAGAACGTAGTTCTCGGTAAATGCGTACATCATCGAGAAGGTCAGCTTGTTGTGATTGCCCTTGCGGAAGTACGGATCTGTCTGCATATAGTCGAGCACGTCGTTCATCCAGCCCATGTTCCACTTGAAGTTGAAGCCGAGGCCGCCGATGTCGACCGGCTTTGTGACCAGCGGCCACGCGGTGGACTCTTCGGCGATCATCAGCGCGTCGGGGAACTGTGAGAAGATGGTCGTGTTCAGGCGGCGCAGAAACTCGATCGCCTCGAGGTTCTTGTTCTCGCCGTATTTATTGGGCAGCCATTCTCCCGGGCGCTTGTCGTAGTCGAGATAGAGCATGGACGCAACCGCGTCGACGCGCAGCCCGTCGATATGAAATTTGTCAAAGAAGAAATATGCGTTGGAGATCAGGAAGGACAAGATTTCGCTGCGGCCGTAGTCGAAGCGGCGGGTGCCCCAGCTCTTGTGCTCCTGCCTGTCCCAAGCGGGGCTCTCGTACAGAGGCTGGCCGTCAAATTCGTACAGGCCGTGCGCGTCCTTCGGGAAATGCGCGGGGACCCAGTCCATGATGACGCCGATCCCGTTCTTGTGGCACTCGTTGATGAGATGCATGAAGTCGTGCGGCGTACCGAGGCGGGAGGTGATCGCAAAATAGCCGGTCACCTGGTACCCCCACGAGCCGTCGTACGGATACTCGCTCAGCGGCATGAACTCGACGTGCGTATAGCCCATCTCCTTCAGGTACGGGATCAGGTCGTCGATCAGTTTGTTGAAGTCGAAATAGTTGCCGTCGCCGTACTGCCGCCACGAGAGCGCGTTCATCTCGTAGATGTTCATCGGCGACGAATACGGGTTGCGCGTCTTACGCTTTTTGAGGTACTCCTTATCCGACCACTTGAAGCCGGAAAGATCATACGTTTTGGAAGCCGTTTTTGAGGGTGTCTCCGCATGGAACGCATACGGATCGGCCTTATAAAGGAAGCGCCCGTCTTTGGTGCGGATACAATATTTGTAGATCGAATAAGTCTTCAGGCCGGGGATAAACAGCTCGAACGTCTCGCCGTCTAACAGGCGGCGCATCTTGTTCGATTCCGGGTTCCACTCGTTGAAGTCGCCGACGACAGATACCTCCTCTGCGTGCGGCGCCCAGACGCGGAAAATAAACCCTTTTTTGCCATCTTCCTTGTATGGATGCGCACCGAAGAATTCGTATGCCTTATAGTTCTTGCCGTGGTGAAATACATACAACGGGAAATCGACTGTATTGTCCATCATCTTCCTCCGTTTTTGCGGCATCATGTGCCTTTCTTCTTAAACTATTATACAATAGAATCTTATGATTTTCAATAGTTCCGCGAAAAAAGTTCGAAAAAATTGCAAGAAAATTCCGCCATGCCGGGCCGGGGAGTAAGCCGATTCTACAGATTTTACCATGTTTTACAACAGATAATACCTAAAACAACGATTTTATAAAAAATGTAGTTTATCTTTCCGGCAGCGGTTTAAGAGAGGGAGACGGACGGAAAAAACACGCTTTTCCGGCGGCTAGCGGCAGACGGGCGGCGGCAGCGGCATCCGTTTCCCAAAAGCCGAGGGCAAGGGAATATAAAAGCGCCGGGAATATGTGGAAAATATGGTTGTCCAGCAATGAAGCGCCGCTGACGGCGAGGAAAATGCCGAGGTAAAGCAGGCGGTCTGCTGTCGGGCGGCGCAACAGCAGGCACAGCACCTGCGAAAGATGGTACAGATACGCCGCCATACCGACGAGCCCGCAGCTGGCGAAGATCTGCACGAAGATGTTATGGAACATATCCGGGAAGACCCAGTTTGCGATGTCAAAGCCGAAATCCGGATAAAAATGAAGGTCGAATCCGGCGCCAAAGAGAGGCGATTCGAAGAATTTTTCTAAACCATATGCCCAGATCGCGAAGCGGTTAGAGTCGCCGAAACCGCGGTCGAAGATGACGGCAAAGATCTCGCGGATGCGGTCAAAGAACAGCACCCCTGCCGCAGCGGCGGCGAGAATGACGGCGGCATTGCAGGCGAGCACAAAGGGGCGACGCGGGCTGCGCGCGACAGAAAGGATGACGGCTCCGCCGACGAGCAGGACCCCGCCCGTCAGGAGCGCAGTGCGGCTGAGCGTGCAGGCAACGGCGCCCAGCTGCAGAAAGGCAAAGAGATAGAACAGCCATCCCCTCCTCACTTTGTAGGCGAGGTATAGCGTCGCAGGGATGAACATCGCGAGCATCCCGCCGAAATTATTGCTCATCCCCCACCCCGCGATCATGGCGTCTTTGCTGATGGAAAGGCCTTGCGGCAGGGCGCCGTCCGTAAGGAAATTTTGCAAAAGGCGGACGCCCGTAAACAGTGCACCGCTCTCCGCCTCCCAGACGCTGCGAAACAAGAGCGCATAGACGATCTGCAGAAAGATAACGAGCCCGGCGGCAAAGCAGCAGACTGCAAAATACAGGCCGTTATCTTTGCGATATACACAGGTGCGGCGGATCAGGAGGCAGGGCGCAAGAAAGGAAAAGGCGATGAGCGCGCCAAAAAGGATGTCGGACAGTACAAAATCGGCCGATAAAGCGCCGTTCAGCAAAAAGGCGGCCGCAAGAGCGACGAGCCCCGCGCGCAGCCCGGGAAAGCGGCCACCCTGTTTGGCCGGAAAGGCGAGCAGGCGAAAGACGAGTGCCGCGACGGCAACAGCGCCGAGGACGCCGAACGAGACGAAAGCGGCGGGCGTATTGAAAAAGTCTGACTCGCCCTGCGGCGTATGTCTCCAACTGACGGCGTAGATGATGAGAACGATCGGCGGAACGAGGGCGCGCGCGTCGTCGGCGAATAGACAGATGAGCACGACCAAAAGAGCGGTCAGCCCAAAGACGAGCGCTTCCTGGCCGCACAGTGAGCTGATAAACACGAGCGCCGCATAGATAAAGATATAGGTATACCCGTCTAAAAAGCGAAAAAACGGCCGTTCTGCGAAGGGACGATATAGGCGGCGCTCCCGCAGCGGATCGATCGCGCGGCTGAATCTCATGCGTTTTCCCTCCAATCGCCGCCGCGCCTGCCTTCAGGCGCGGTAAAGTCCGCGCGGGCGCGCATGGCTGAAAACTTCAAAAAGGATCGGACACAGAAAAAGAGCATCGCGTTCGCGATGCTCTTCTTTGGTGTGAAGAATGGGACTTGAACCCACACGGATTTCTCCATACGCCCCTCAAACGTACGCGTCTGCCAGTTCCGCCATCCTCACAAGCAAGATTTAGTTTACCATATCGCGAACGAAATGTCAAGTTATCCGTAAAAGAAATTGTAACAAAAATAAAAATTTTTTACGCGGGCGACGTAGCGCCGCGTCTCCGCATACGGGATATATGCCAGGCGGCCGCTCGCGTCGGCGAGAGAAGGATCGCGCAGCCAACGGCGCACCGTGCCCTCCCCTGCATTATAGGCGGCGAGGATCTCGTCGAGACGCTCAAAGCGCTCCGATAAATAGCCGAGGTACCAGGTCCCGAGGCGTACGTTGTCACGCGGTTCGAAGAGGTCGTATTCTTCGAGGCCGAGCGACGCCGCGGCGAACGCGGCTGTAGACGGCATCAGCTGCATCAAACCGACGGCGCCCGCCCGGCTGACGGCGTCGCTGCGGAAGTTGCTCTCCGCGCGGATAACGGCAAAGACGAGCGACTCCTCGACGTCGAATTCTGCCGCTCCGGCGGCGACAAGCTCAGCCCGGCGCTTAGGCACATAAAAGGCATATACGGCGCAGATCAGCGCCGCAAACAGGAGCAAAAAAGCCGCTGCCGTCGTCCATTTAACGTTGTTCCGCCTCGAGCGCGATTGCATGCACCACCCGTTCGACCTCCGCGCGCAGCGCAGCCAGGCCGCTGTCGTTTTCTATAACAGTATGCCCATCCAACGAGTTTTTTTCGTAATCAAATTGATTTTGCATGCGCGCGAGCACTTCTGCGCGCGTCAGTCCGTCCCGCTCGACGACGGAACGGATGCGCGCCTCCTTTGGGCGGCGGACAACGATGACGCGGTCGAAATCGCCTTCCGTCCCGCTCTCAAATAAAAGCGGCACCTCCGCAAAGGCAAGCGGGCCGGGGGCGGCGTCCATTGCATCGCGCAGGCGGCGCATGATGGCGGGGTGCGTGATGCCGTCCAACGCCTGCAGCGCTTCCGGATCCGAAAAGACGACCTTTGACAGCGCCTTGCGGTCGACGGCGTCACCGCACAGGCACTGCGGGAAGCGCGCGCGCACGGCGCGCAGCACCGCTTCATCCTCATAGATACGCCGCCCGATCGCATCGGCGGAAAAGACGGGATAGCCGAGCTCGCCGATCAGGCGGAGCACAGTGCTCTTTCCGCTGCCGATGCCGCCCGTCACGGCGACGCGCAATTTACTTTGCCTCATACCAATTTTTCCCGCAGTGCACGTCCGCGACCAACGGCACGGACAGCTGCACGGCGCTCTCCATTTCGTATTGCAGGATGCGCGAAACCTCTTCCTTTTCCTCTTCAAAGGCGTCGATGACCAGCTCGTCGTGTACCTGCAGGATGAGCTGCGAGCGGAAATTGCCTTCGCGCAGCCGTTTTGCGATGCGGATCATCGCGAGCTTGATGATGTCGGCGCTACTGCCCTGCAGCGGCATGTTCATCGCCGCGCGCTCGCCGAAGGAACGGACATTATAGTTGGAAGAGCGGATCTCGTTGATCATGCGCTTGCGCCCGAGCAGCGTCGTCACATATCCGTTTTTGCGCGCGAAGGCGACGTTCGAATCCATATAGTTTTTGACATCCGAATAAGTCGCAAAGTAGCGCCGGATATATTCGCCGGCCTGTTTGGTCGGGATATGCAGGTTGGAGGCGAGCCCGAAGTCGCTGATCCCGTAGATGATCCCGAAGTTGACCGCCTTCGCCTCCCGCCGCTGCGCCGGCGTCACCTGCTCGAGCGGAACGCCGAACACCTGCGAGGCGGTGAGCGTATGGATATCCTTCCCCTCGCGGTAAGCTTCGATCAGCTCCTTACATCCCGAAAAATGCGCGAGAAGCCGCAGCTCGATCTGCGAATAGTCGGCGTCGATGAGGATGCGGTCATCACCGCGCGCGACGAACAGCTTGCGAAGCTCGCGCCCCTCCTCGTCGCGGACGGGAATGTTCTGTAAATTCGGGTTGAGGCTGGAAAGCCGCCCCGTCGAGGTCTGTACCTGGTTGTACGTCGTATGGACGAGGTGCGTCTTCGGGTCGATCAGCGGGCGAAAACCGTCGATGTACGTCGAGAGCAGCTTTTGATAATGGCGGCACTGCAGCACGTCGCGCACGATCGCGTAGTCGTCCTGCAGCTTTTCCAATTCGTCCGCGCTCGTCGAATAGTTCCCGCGCTTGCTCTTTTTGGGGGCAGGCAGACCGAGCTTTTCAAACAAGATCTTTCCGAGCTGCGCGGGCGAATTCAAGTTGAACTTCTCGCCCGCCGCGCTGTAGATGCGCTCTGTGATCGCCGCGATCTGTTCGCGGTAGCGCTTCTCGTACTGTTCCGAAGTCGCCGTATCGATCTTGACGCCGCTCACTTCCATGTCATAGAGCACGTCGCTCAGCGGCAGCTCGACGTCGCGGTAGAGAGACTCCATCCCCTCCGCGCGCAGTTTTTCAGAGAAGAGCTTATACAGCTGCAGCACGCCGAACGCGGGCGTACTTTCATCCATGCCCGTACTCTGCAATACATATGCGAGGTTATCGTCTTTGCCGCTGTAGTCGACGAGATACTTCAGGAGAGACACATCTTCCGCCCGGCAACAAAGCTCTGCCCCGCAGGCGCGCAGATAGTGACGAAAATTTTTCTTCCCGTACAGGATCGCAGTCGCGCCCTCATTCGCAAAGAGCGCGCGCATGGCGCGGGCGATCTCCTCATCGGGCAGCCCGTCGTCTAAAAGGGTGCGGCGGGGCGCAAGGACAAATTCCTTTTCACCGCTGCAGACATACAGCGTTTCATGCAGACGGGCGGCGGAGAAACAGGCGACCCCCTGCATCTCCCGCAAAAAAGCATCGACATCCGTCACTTGGACGCGCGTGCAGCAGGCGGCACACGTCTGCGGGTCGGCAGGCGCATCCTCTTCAAAGAGGTCCATCTTCAAAAAAGAAGTGAACTCGAGCTGTACAAACTGTGCGCGCACTTCCGCAGAAAAGGGCATATGGATGCTGCCCGCATCAGGTGGCAGGTCGAGCGGTACGTTGCGGTCGATGGTGGCGAGTTTGCGCGAGAGGTAAGCGGACTCTCGGCCCGCCTCCAGTTTTTTGTGTACGGCGGGCGTCGTCTCTTCGAGGTGGGCATAGACGCCATCGAGGTCGCCGAAGCGGTGTACGAGGTCGAGCGCCGTCTTTTCGCCGATGCCGGGCACGCCGGGGATATTGTCCGAATGATCCCCCATCAATGCCTTCATCTCGATGACTTGTGACGGCGTGTAGCCGACGATTTCCGCAAAATTTTCTTCATTCAATTTGAGCAATTCGGAGACGCCCGTCTTGGTAAAATAGACGTCCGTGCGGCCGTCGACCAGCTGATAGGCATCGCGGTCGCCCGTGATGACGATGCTCTTCGTATCTTCGAATTTATGCGAGAGGGTCCCGATCAGGTCGTCCGCCTCATATCCCTCCTTTTCGCACAGGGTAAAGCGCATGGAGCGGAGCAGCTCTTTGAGGATGCCGACCTGTACGACGAGATCATCCGGCATGGGCTTGCGCGTCGCCTTATAGCCATCGTACATTTTATGGCGGAAGGTCGGTGCCTTGAGGTCGAAGGTCACGATCAGCCCGTCCGGCCGGATATCTCCGATCAGTTTGAGCAGCAGTTTGACGAACCCGAAGACCGCGTTGGTCGGCGTTCCGCTGCGCGTCGTGAGCGGACGCATCCCGTAAAAGGCGCGGTTGAGCAAGCTGTTTCCGTCGATAAGGACCAAATTTTTCATGAACATTCCTCGTTTCCGCCGCGCCGAACGCGGCTTTGCCGATATTATAGCAGAATCGCCGCCGATATGCAACCGCTCCCGAAGGCCGCGCGGACAAAAAAAGAACGCCCCGCGAACCGCGGGGCGCGTTTTGTCTTACTTTTCCAGACGTTCGATCATGTCGACGATATCCTGCACCGTCTTGACGTTGACGATGTCGTCTTCGGGGATGGAGATCCCGTAATCGTCTTCCAGCGAGATCAGCAATTCGACGACGTCGAGCGAATCGGCGCCGAGGTCTTTGACGACGTCACTTTCCGGCGTGATCTTGTCCGGCTGCAAGTTCAGCTGTTTGGCGAGCATAGAGCGAACTTTTTCAAACATGGCGTTCATTTCCTCCTGTATGTGCAACTATTTTACTAAATTTGATTTATTTTGTCAATGCTTTACTGCGCTTTTGCCCGCGGTTTTTTCTTGGCGGCAGGATTTTTCATGGTCAGGCCGATGCGGTTTTTCTTGACGTCGACATCCTTGACCCAAACGGTGACCGTCTGCCCCACCTCGAGCACATCGCTGGGATGGCGGATGTAGCGGTCGGTGATCTCCGAAAGGTGCACGAGCCCGTCCTGATGCACGCCGATGTCGACGAAGGCGCCGAAGTCGACCACGTTGCGCACGGTGCCCGTCAGTTCCATGCCGGGCATGAGGTCCTTGATGTCCATGATATCGCTGCGCAGGACAGGTTTGGGGAAGGAATCGCGGATGTCGCGGCCGGGTTTGACGATCTCTGCGACGATGTCGCGCAGCGTGGGCAGATCCGTGCCCGTCTCGGCGGCAGCGCGGTCCTCGCCGTAAGAGCACACCTTCTGCGGCAGATCGCCGATCTTGCCCTCCTTCACGTCTTCTGCGGTATAGCCGAACAGGGTGAGCAGCTTTTGGGCGGCGGCATACGATTCGGGGTGGACGGCGGTATTATCCAGGATATTTTCGCCGTCTGTGATGCGCAAAAATCCCGCGCACTGCGTAAAGGCCTTTTCGCCCAATTTAGGAACTTTGAGGATCTCGCGGCGAGAATAAAATTTGCCGTGTTCCTCGCGGTAAGAGACGATATTTTTGGCGATGCCGGCATTCAGCCCCGCTACATATTTCAGGAGGGAGACACTCGCCGTATTCAAGTCAACGCCGACACTGTTGACGCAGTCTTCGAGCACGCCGGAGAGCACGCTGTCCAGCCGCTTTTTATCCATATCGTGCTGGTACTGTCCGACGCCGATGGACTTCGGATCGATCTTGATGAGCTCTGCGAGCGGATCCTGCAGCCTGCGCGCAATGGATACGGCGCTGCGCTCCGCGACGTCGAAATCGGGGAACTCTTCCGCGCCGAGCGGGCTCGCCGAATAGACGGACGCCCCCGCCTCGGAGACGACGATGTAGGCGACCTCTCGCCCCGTCTCCTCTTTGATCTCCTTGATGAGCTCGGCGACGAATATCTCGCTTTCCTTCGACGCAGTACCGTTGCCGATGGAAATGATATCGACGGAATATTTTTGGATCAGCTCCTTGAGCTTTGCCTTGGCAGCGCCGACATTCTGCTTGGGGCCGGGCGTCGGATAGACGACCGTCTTGTCGAGCACCTTGCCCGTACCGTCGACGACGGCGATCTTGCAGCCGGTGCGGTACGCCGGGTCGAGGCCGAGCGTCACTTTGTCCTTGACGGGCGGCTGCATCAGCAGCGGTTTGAGGTTGAGCTCGAACATCTTGATCGCCTGATCGCTCGCACTCTCCGTCAGTGCGGCGCGCACCTCGCGTTCGATGGACGGATATAACAGGCGAGTGTAGCCGTCGTCGATCGCCTCTTTGACGAGCTGCGTCGCATAGCCGGCGTTTTTCAGATACCCCGCCCCCGCGATGCGCTTAGCGATCGCGTCGTCAAACGTGATCTTGACTTTGAGGAATCCTTCCTTTTCGCCGCGGTTGATGGCGAGGACGCGATGCCCCTTGATCTCCGCGACGTTTTCTTCGTGATCGGCGTACATCTCGTACGTCTTGGCGCCGTCTTTATCGGTATTGACGAGTTTCGTCTCGATCGTACCGTTCTTCATAAAGAGGTTGCGCAGCTTTTTGCGGACGTTGGCATCGTCGGAGACCAACTCCGCGATGATGTCCTTGGCGCCCGCGATGGCTGCGTCCGCATCGGGCACGCCCTTCTCCTCGTCGATGTACCCCTCTGCCGCTGCGCGCACATCGACTGCGGGATCCTGCGCGAGGATGAGGTCTGCAAGCGGCTGCAAGCCGCGCTCGATGGCCGCGCCGGCGCGCGTCTTCTTTTTTTGTTTATACGGGCGGTAGATGTCTTCCACCTCCGTCAGTGTTGCCGCAGCTTCCAGCGCCGCGCGCAGCTCGTCCGTCATTTTCCCCTGTTCCGAGATCGCCTTTGCGACTTCTTCTTTGCGCTTTTCAAGGTTGCGCAAATACTGCAGCCGCTCGTCAAGTTCGCGCAAGACCTGGTCATCGCAGCTGCCCGTCATCTCCTTGCGATAGCGGGCGATAAACGGGATCGTGTTCCCCTCATCGATGAGCGACACGATGTTCCGTATGTGATCTGCGCGTATAGACGGAAACTCTTCCGCCAGCTTCATTACGATTTCCATGATTCTCTCCGTATGTGAATTGTAATGCTTCTGCGGTACAAATGACCGCATCTGTCATATTGTACCACACTTTTTTTGGATTTTCATCCCTTTTTCAAAAGTTTCAGAAAGTTTTTTTGCTCGGCGGTCAGTCGAAAGCTCTCACAAGCCTTTTGGATCGCCTTGCGTTTGGTCGCAGCATCGAGCGCACCCTCCTTCAGATAGGCGACGCCCGCTTCGTAAAACTTGACAAGCACCTCGCACAGCAGCCATGCCGCCCCCATATGGGTATAGTAAAATTTTGTTTCGGCTCGGTCAAGCGCAGAAAAAATAAAGGATAGATGTGCTTCGTCGACATAGTTGCCGAGCAGCATCACGTAGGCAAAACGCTGCGAAAACTCCGATCCATGTCTGACATAATACTCTATTTCTGTCAAAAAAGACTGTTTTGCGGCCTTCGGGATGCGCAGCGTCGAGCATAACAGGTCACAGACGGACCAACCGTCGATGATGGAGACGGCGCGGCGGATCCAATCGGCACGCTCGCCGAAAGGTATCTTGCAATAACCGACGCCGAGGCATTGCAGCAGGCGGATCTCGTAGATATCGTTCGGAAAGGAGAAGAGCTCGCCGAGCGAAAAACCCTCCGCCCGCACGAGCTCCTTCGCATAGGCGCGCAGCGCCGGCGTGCGTACACCGATGCTGCTGCCCGCAGGTATATTGGCGATGCGCTCGTTGAACGCGCGGTATGTTTCGTCGCGCATCGAGCGCAGGTCGGCGACGATCGCGTCGTAATTTTTCATATGTTGCTCTCCACTGCTTTGCCGCGGGCAAAGACTGCGTCCAACGCGGCAAACCACTCCGCTTCCCGATAGCGCGGGTTGGCCGGGCTGGTCGAAGGCATCCTTATAAACGGGATCCCGACCGCGGCGTACCGCTCGCAAAAGAAGCGGTGCGCCATCGCGCCGTTCAGCAAAATGCATTCGACGGGCGCGGTGCGCAGCACTTCGTCGAGGTCGGCGATCTCGTAATCACGAATGCTCGCGTCAGACGAGCCGCGGATATTGCAGGCAACGACGATATCCCAAAGCGCGACGCCGTGCCGCAAGACAAAATCGCGCCGCCACGACCGCCCCTCTTCGATCCTTTCCCCGAAATAACGCCCGAGCATCGGCCAAAAGCGGTTTTGCTTGTTGCCGTAATAAAAATCCACCTTGCGGCTTTGAACAGATGGAAAGCTTCCTAAAATGAGCACGCGGCTGTGTTCGTCGAAAACAGGCGAAAATCCGAAAATTTTGTCAGACATAGTACTATGCAAACGTGCAAAAAATGCGATATATCGATCGATTTTAACGGTCAAGCGCGATAGGTTTCTCAATTTTGCCGACAGCGGCAGCCGCCATTTTCGTCGGATCAAAGTTGCAGGCAAGCGCCTCGGCGCAGTCGTCCTGCGTCAGTGCGCCGATTTTTTCAACCCGCTTTTCGAGATCGAGCAGCGCATCGTTATAGAGCATATATTTTCCGTATGCGATCATCTGCGATGCTGTATTCTCTTGCGCGAGGATCAGGGAAGATTTCAGCTGCTCCTTTCCCCTCTTAAATTCCTCCGCCGTGATTTTATCCTTGCGGAGAGCCTCGATCGTCTCAAAAATGGCTTCACATGCCTTCTGTACATTCGAAGGATTGACGCCCGCATACACGGTCAAAATACCTCCTTCTGTAAAGGAAGAGATGTACGAATAGACGGTATAGGCGAGGCCGAGCTGTTCGCGTACGCGCTGGAACAGGCGCGAACTCATTCCCCCGCCGAGTACGGTATTGACGATGAGCGCGGCGTCCATGCGCTTGTCCTCGCGCGGGAGCGACGGATAGGCAAAGGCGATGTGTACCTGCTCGATATCTTTGGTGCGCACGAGGCTTTGTTCGCACTGCACGATCACCTTTTGGCGCGGAACATAGTTGCGCTTTTGCAGTTCCGGCTCGAGATATTGCCCGACAAGCGCCTCCGCCTCGTGCGGGTCAATATTGCCCGCAAAGGACACGACCATATTTTCGGGATTATAGCGCTCTGCGATATAATCGAACAGCTCACGGCGGGTAAATCGGCGCACATTTTCGGCAGGGCCCAAAATGGGGCGGCCATAGCTCTCTTTCCCGAAATACGCTTCGGCGAGCACATCCAGGCAAAGGTCGTCCGGCGTATCCTCCGTCATGGCGATCTCTTCGAGGACGACCCCCTTTTCGCGTTCCATCTCATCTTCAGGAAAGGTCGAATGCATGACAAAATCAGACAAGATCTCAAATGCCTCGCCCGCGTGTTCAGTCGTCGACTTCGCATAGTAACAAGTCAGGTCTTTCGACGTAAACGCATTGACCTGCGCCCCGATGCGGTCCATTGCATCCGAGATCTCAAAAGAAGTCCTCTTTTGCGTTCCCTTGAACATCATGTGTTCGATGTAATGAGAAATGCCGTTTTCGGCGGCGGTCTCGTAACACGATCCCGTCCCGACGAGCACCCCCATACTCACTGACAAAAGTCCATCCATCTTTTTGACGACGAGCCGCAGCCCGCTCAGAAATTTTTTGCTGTAAACCAGATCCATGTCTTTACTCCAATGGTGAAATTATTGCCGCGCGCCTCAGCCAAGCACCGCACCGCCGATATTGACGGATACAGGCACTGGCTCGAGGCCGCTGTCTTTATAATGTTGCAAGACGGACGGCAGCGCCGCCGCCGTCTCTTTGGTCGGGTGCATCAAAACGAGGTCGCCACCCCGCACGTCCGCCGCGCGGTCAAAAATGAGCGCGCTGTCGTGGTCGCGCCAGTCGATCGTATCCTTTGACCACAAAATGACCTTGTACCCGAGGTCCTCGGCCGCATCGACCGCCGCGTCCGAATAGGCGCCTGACGGGGGCGCAAAGAGCGTCATCGTCTGTTCGGTCAGCATTTCGACAAGCTCGCCGCACAGGCGGATCTCCTCGCGGTTCTGTTCATACGAAAGTTTGTCCGGATCTTTATGAAAATAACCGTGGTTGCCCAATTCATGCCCGCGCCGTACGATCTCGCGCAGCGTTTCGGCATGATCGTCTGCCCAGCTTCCGCCGATAAAAAAGGTCGTTTTGACGCCATATTCATCCAAAGTATCGAGGATGGCCGGGATATATTCCGTCCCCCAATAGACGTTGAACATGAGAGAAACGTACGCGCTTTCCCGGTTTCCCGCATAATAGACGCGATCGGTCGGCTTTCCCGCCGTCGAAATATCGAAGGGATAAAAACACACCGTTCCCACGATCAGCAGCAAGCCGGCCAAGCAAAGGTTGGTGATGAGGGCAACTTTCGAGGAGCGTTTCAAGTCATCCTACCTCCCGTCTAACACATCGATCAAGTCAATGTATGAACGGGAAAGGAAAGTTATGCTCTCCGCCTTTGTCCATCGTCCGGCCGCGCGCGGAAGCTGCGGCCGCCCGCCTTCAGCGCAGTTTGACGATGGTGACGCCGGCGGCGCCTTCGCCGTAAGCGCCGGCGCGGAATTCCTGCACATTTCGCATCTCGCGCAGATGGCGGCGGATCCCCTCTTTGAGCTTTCCGGTGCCGACGCCGTGGATGATCTTGACCTCTTCCAACCCGGCGAGCACCGCTTTGTCGATAAATTGGTCCACTTCCTGGATGGCTTCCGGGACGGTCATCCCCAAGAGATTGATCTCCGTCTGCACGGCCGCAACGGGCTCTGTCTTGCGCACGACTTGCACGCGGTCGCGCTCCTTTTTGCGCGCGCTGCCGGTCACGCCGAACAAGTCCTTTTCTTTGACATTGATGTGCATACTGCCGACGAGCACCTCCGCCTCCTTCTTTTTTTCGTTGACGGAGAGCACTTCGCCGACCGAACCGATCGCCTGCACGAATACGCGGTCTCCGATGTGCAGATCTTTGACGGAAATGCGCGCACCCGTCGGCCTTTCTTCCTCCTCGCGCGCCGTGTCATACGCCTTGTCGGCCAGTTTGTTTTTGAGCGTGCGCGCGCGAATGAGGTCGGCTTCCGTCAGCTCCTTCTTTTTTGCGACTTCCTCGATCTCGGCAAGCAGCGCCTCCGCCTGCTCCGTCCGCTCGTGCACGATGCGGCGACTCTCCATCTTCGCCGTCGAAAACAGCTTCTCGCGCTCTTTTTTCAGCTTTTCGCGCTCGGCATCCACCTCGGCGAGTTTTGCACTCCACTCTGCCTTCAGCCGATCGGCCTGCTTTTTGGCCTCGTCCGCCTCGATGCGGCTCTGTTCGGCGGTGCGCAGGATATTTTCAAATTTCTGACCGCCCTCCGAAAGATTTGCGACGGCATCCTGCAATACTCTTTCTGAAAGCCCCAATCGCCGAGAAATGGCGATGGCGTTGCTGCTGCCCGGCACGCCCAGGTCGATGTGATAGAGCGGCTGCAGCGTGTTCATGTCAAACTCCATGCTCGCGTTTTCGATGCCGTCCGTCGCATAAGCAAACTCCTTGAGGGAGGTATAGTGCGTCGTGACGATACCGCGGCAGCCCCGCCGCAGCAGCTCGGACAAGATCGCCTTGGCGAGCGCCTGACCCTCGTCGGGGTCCGTTCCGCCGCCGAGCTCGTCGATGAGGACGAGGCTGCCCGCATCGGCGCGCTCGAGGATGCCGATGATATTGCGGATATGCGAAGAAAAGGTGGACAAGTTTTCTTCGATCGACTGCGCGTCGCCGATGTCGCAGAAGATCTGCCCGAACACGGCGACCTCTGTCCCCTCCGCTGCAGGAAGGAAGAGCCCGCAGCAGGCCATCATGCAGAACAGGCCGCACATCTTCAGCGTGACCGTCTTGCCGCCCGTATTCGGGCCGGAAATGAGCAAAAATCGATCCCCTTTGCCAAAGGCGAGGGAGACGGGCACGGCTGTCTTGGGGTCTAGCAGCGGGTGCCGCCCCTTTTCGATGCGCAGCACGCCCGCATCGTTGAGGCGGGGCTGCGTGCACTTGGTCTTATATGAGTACTCCGCCTTCGCGTAGGCGGAGTCTATCTCGCACAGCCGTTCGATGTCGCCGCGCAGCTGCTCGGCCATGCCGCCGACGCGGTGAGACAGCTGCGCCAAGATGCGCTCGATCTCCTCCTTTTCCGCCGCCGCCAATTCGCGCAGCTCGTTGTTCATGTCGAGGATCTGTTCCGGCTCGATGAAAAAGGTCGCGCCGCTCGCCGAGCGGTCGTGCACGAAGCCGCGGATCTTCCCCTTGTGCTCGGCGCGCACGGGCAGGACGTAGCGGTTGTCGCGCATGGTGACGATCGCATCCTGCAGGTATTTGGCGCCTTCGCCGCTCAGATACTCGCCGAGCTTGGCGCGGATGCGCTCGTTAAGGGAGCGGATGGAACGGCGGATATTCAGCAGCGCGTCGCTCGCATAGTCGCTCACTTCGTCCTCGCCGAGGATCTTGTCGGTAATATCCTTTTCGAGCGCTTCGTCGAAATAGATGCCGGACGCGATCTCACGCAGGCGCACCGAACTCTCCTCGGGCAACCCCTGTACAGAGCGGAAAGCGACGCGCGCGGAGCGCAGCAGCGCCGCCGCTGAGAGGAGCTCGGCACAGGAGAGCGAAGCCCCCTTCTGCGCGCGATCCAATTCGTCGCGCTGGGGCGGAAAGCACTCGATGCGCCCGACGCCGTAGCGGAAGAGTGCGGCGTCCGCCTCGGCCGTCAGTTCCTGCATGGCCGCGACCTCCTGCAGGTCTGTGCTCGGCTGCATGGCACAGATCTTGTCCTTTGTTTCATCCAACACGGCATAGCTCGCGACGCTCGCGAGCACCTTATTCAGTTCCAATTTTTTCAGGATCGCGTTTTCCATAATTCAAACACACAGAGTACCAAAGTACTCAATAAATTCCTTTTTTAGATGCCCCTGCCGTGAACGCGCCGCCCCCGGTTCCGGAGAGGATGCGCTCCTTTTCTTCCGGCGTCGAGGCGCTCAGATCGAACAGCTTATTGCCGCCGCAATCGACGCGCAGCGGGACGCAGTTGTAGACGGTAAAGCGGCAGGCGGAGCGCTCTGCGCGCAGCAGCGGAAATTCCCGCCCGGCCTCATCGCGCAGCGTATAGCGGTCGACGGTGCGGTCGCAGGATACGCAGCGCTTCCCGAACGGACAATGCCCGAGGTCCATCAGCCGCGTCCGCCCGCCCGCAAATACAAAGGCGGACGGGACGCCGATCGCCCCGATCTCGGTCAGAGATAGCTCCTTGGAGAGCGCGATCTCTCCCGCGCCCGCACCAAGCGCACCGAGCGCGTCGGCGCGGTTGAAGAGGTTCATTCCCGTCCCTGCAAAGAGAGGGATATTGTTTTCGCGGCACAGCCGCAGCGCATAATATCCGTCCGCGTAGATGCCGTCAAACAGCGGCAGCAGCGGCTCGTACAGCTTCAGATCTTCGCCCGTGCAGTATGCTGGTAGATAGAGGTATTTATGCCTGGCATAGTACTTCGCATTTTCCAAAAAATCGCGAATATTCCCCTGATTATTGCAGTCGACAGGGTCAAAGATGGCATAATCGAGCATCCGACCCCGGTAGCAGGGCGCCGAAAAATCGCGGTCGATGACGGCGATCTTCCCCTGCGCCGGCTCCGCCGCAAACGCGGGATGCGAGGGAAAGCCGCGGTCCTCCAGCGGCGGATGCGTCGCTGAGAGGCGCTCGTAGATGTCCGCCCACACCGCGCGGCGGAATGCGTTCAGCTGCGAACGCACGGCAAAGCTCTGCCCGTCCGCACAGACCTCGTCAAAGCGGACGCTGACGGGCAGGCCGTCTACCTTCGCAAAGCAATCGGCGAGATCTTCTGCCGTCGTCGGACGGTTGCGCGAGATCTCGGCTGTAAAGGGAGACTGCGCGCTGTACTCGCCGAAGCTGCCGCACGCCGTGACGCGCAGCGGTTCCCCGGCACGCATCGCGATGCGAAGCCGCACTTCAGCCGTGCGGCGGCGGCTTTCGATGCGCACTGCGAGCGCGTTGTCCAGCGTCAGGCAAACATCGTCACCGCGGCGGTATTTTGCGTCAAACGGGAGATAAAAGCCGCCCTTGCCAGCCGGGTAGCTGCTGTGCCAGGCCGCGCCGCCCACTTCTTCCGCGCCGCCGCGGATGATCTTGAAGCCGTCTTTATCTTGCGGCACAAAGGCGGAGCGCACAAACAGGTAGCGCCCGCTCTTGTCCTTCCCCTCGAGCTTGCCGACAGCTTCGCCGATGTGCCCCTGGATGGCAGACGAGAGCAAATTCTGATCCTGCCCGAAGAGGTAGCCCTTGGTGTAGTTGCCGCGGTTGAAGGTGCGTTTCAGGTCGGAAAGATCTTCCGCCAAATTCCCCGTTCCATCAAGGATGTCGCGGTAGTACCGCACGGCGGCGCCCACATAGGCGGCGGAACGCATGCGCCCCTCGATCTTGAAGGAGGATACGCCCGCCTCCAGCAGCTTTACGATGTCCTTCCCCACGCACAGATCGGCGAGGGAGAGGCGATAGGCGGGTTTTTCAAAGCCTGCACGGTCGATGGAGTAGCGCTTGCGGCAAGGCTGTTTACACAGGCCGCGGTTGCCGCTGTTTCCGCCGACGGCAGATGAAAAGTAACATTGTCCCGAAAAGCAGGTGCAGAGCGCGCCCTGCACAAAACATTCCGTCTCGATGATCGCGGCGATGCGCTTGATGTCGGCAAGCGGCGTCTCGCGGGCGAGAATGACGCGCGTAAAGCCACATTCTTTGGCGAGGCTCGCCCCCTCCGCATTGCAGACGCCCGCCTGGGTAGAGAGATGAAGCTCCATCTCCGGATACAGCCCCTTCAGTTCGCGGCCAAGGAAGAGATCTTGTATGATCAGCGCATCAGCACCCGCGTTCCACGCCTGCAGTGCGCTCGTAAAAAAGCCATTGCGTTCTTCATCCTTGACGAGCGTATTCAGGGCGACGTAGATCTTCGCGCCGAGCGCGTGTGCGCGGCGGGTAGCAGAGCTAAGATCTTCGACGGTAAAGTTGGCGGCAGACTTGCGCGCAGAAAAATCTTGCAGGCCGAGATAGACCGCATCCGCTCCGGCAGCAAGCGCCGCTTTCAACGCCGCAGCATCCCCCGCGGGAGCCAACACTTCAGCTCTTTTCTCTTTCATCGCAACCTCCGCAGTTTCCCACGCACGCCTCGCCGCAGCCCCACGCCGCGACCATCCATTATTTCCCCGCTTTGCCCGGTTCGTCCGCCACGATCTTGTCGATCTTGATCGTCGCGAAGTCTTTGATATCCAGGCACTTGCCGCAGTTATCACACACCTTATTCGGATCCAGATCGCACATCTCGCACTCTAAGCAGCCGATGCAGTCGCGGTCATACAATACACATTTTTGCGTTTCCATACCGACCTCCGCACAAATTATAGCGCGTTATGCAAAAATAATCAAGAATTTTATAAACATTTGTTTGCTTTTCGGAAAGATTTCTGTTATAATGGTAGACAGCAGGAGGAATGCGCGATGTCTGAGAGCAGCAGAAACAAGATGCAGGCAGTTCTGAATTATATCAACGAGTACAATGCCGAATACGGCTACTCTCCTACCGTGCGCGAAATCTGCGCCGAACTGCACATCAAATCGACGGCATCCGCCTATTATTATCTCGAAAAGCTGAAGAACGAAGGGCTGCTTTCGCGTTCGCCGAATAAGAACCGCGCAGTCAGCTTCAAGCGGAGCTCCTCCGTCAACATCCCGCTCATCGGTACTGTCACGGCCGGCCAGCCCATCTTCGCCTATGAAAATTACGAGGACTACTACTCGTTCCCCGCCGGGAGCTTTGCAGGCAGCGAGCTGTTCATGCTCAACGTGCAGGGCACGAGCATGATCGACGCGGGCATCCTCGACGGCGATAAGATCGTCGTCCGCCGCCAGCAGACAGCCGAAAACGGCGATATCGTCGTCGCCCTGCTCGACGACAGCGCGACCGTCAAGCGCTTCTTCAAAAAAGACGGATATTATGTACTCCATCCCGAAAACCCGACGATGGACGACATCGTCGTCGACGAGGTCTCGATCCTCGGCAAGGTGATCGGGCTGGTACGCCGCTTTTAGTAGAGCGGCAACATCAAAATGAGCACACAAATTCTCCGATGAAGGGAATACGGGACAGCACCTCGCGTGCTGTCCTTTCCTTTGCTCTTATTGCGCGCCGGCACGCAGCCTCGCCGCCGTCTGCCGCAGCGCCGCGAGCGCTTCCTGCGGATCGTCGATGGCGAGCACCGTCCGCTCCATCGGGCAGATATCCGTGCCCGCGCGGTTGATGATCTTTGCCGTGCGAACGTCGCAGGTGTACGGGATCTTGTATTTTTCAAGCACGGCCGCGCCGCCCTCGCTCAGTACGCGCGCATGCAGCGCATCCGGCTGCAAGATCGCAAACAAGAGCGCCGCAGCCTTCCCGACGATCTTATCCGCGACGGTAAAACCGCGCAGCGATTCGCCGCGCCCGATCATTTCGAGCAATGGACGGATCCCTCGCTCATCGCGGATATGCACCGCGTCGCCGCAAACGCAGACGACAGAATGCCCTTCTAACAATGATTTTGCTCGTTCTATATCACACATAGTACTCTGTAAAACACCGCTTTTCTCATTTTCGTCGATGCGGCATGCCGCTCTTCACTCATTGTGAAGGCGCGGGGAAAAATTTACAAATCGATTTGCTTTTTGCTTGCTATATTTTCTGTTTTATTGTATAATTAACAATGCGAATGCAAATTGCCGCTGTGGTGAAATTGGCAGACGCGCTGGACTCAAAATCCAGTGGTAGCGATACCGTGTCGGTTCGAGTCCGACCAGCGGCACCAAGAAAAGTCGTCCTGAAAAGGGCGGCTTTTCTTTTTTATACCGTTGCCACTCGCGAGGCATTTGCCCGTGCCAAATGAAACGGTTTACTCGATCGAGCGGAACAGCTCGTCCAGGTAATCCCCTTCAAACAGCTCGATCAGCCCGCTGTCGGCACATTTGGTCAGCGCGGGATCGAAGGGAATGTGCGCGACGTTCTTGCAACCGACTTCTGCAGCAAGTTCGCCGACGCGGCTCTTGCCGAAGATCTCGATCTTCTTCCCGCAGTCGGGGCAAATCACATAGCTCATGTTCTCGACGATGCCGAGGATAGGGATGTTCATCTTTTCGGCCATATGCGCCGCCTTCAAAACGATCATCGAGACGAGATCTTGCGGCGTCGTCACGACGATGATCCCGTCCAGAGGGATAGACTGGTAAATGCTCAGCGGCACGTCGCCCGTCCCGGGGGGCATATCGACGAACATATAGTCGACGTCATTCCAGATGACGTCCGTCCAGAATTGCAGCACCGCGCCGGCGATGACCGGGCCGCGCCAAATCACGGGGTCTGTATCCTCTTCAAGCAGCAGGTTCATCGACATGATCTCGATCCCCTTTTTGCTCTTGACTGGGAGGATGCCAAGCTCCGTACCCATCGCCTTTTCGGTGATGCCGAACATTTTAGGGATGGATGGGCCCGTGATATCTGCATCGAGGATCGCCGTGCGGAAGCCGTTGCGCTCTGCCGTCACGGCGAGCATAGCCGACGTCAATGATTTGCCGACGCCGCCCTTGCCGCTCACGATGCCGATCACTTTTTTGATTTTGCTCAGTTCATGCGGCGCTTTGTGCATATCGCGCCGGGCGCAGTCCTCGCCGCAGCTGCCGCAGTCATGTGTACATTCCGCCATAATAACTCCTTACGAATGTTGTTGTATAATTTTGCGGCCCTCGCCTTACAGCAGGCTTTTGGGGTCGTATTCCGCTTTTTTATAGACGACGTCCTTCGGCTTTTCCGCGATCTCCGTACGGAAGACCTCCTGCCAGGCCTCAGGGCTGTAATCTTCGACCGTGCAAGTCACGTAATGATCAGAACAGTGCAGCTGTTCCGTCAGCGTGCGCACGAGCGCAGCGGCGAGCTTCTGTTTTTGCTCCTCACTTCTGCCTTCCAACATTTTGACCGATATATGCGGCATAAGTCGCCTCCTTGTCCAAACTAATTACTATTATAATACAAGCGGGCAGGTTTTCGCAACTGTTCACGGCAACTTCTGTGCAGAATTCGCGCGCATTTGCCATGCTTTGCAGATTTTCACGAAGATAGTTTGCGAAATCAGTTGCAAATTTTTTCGGCATAGTATAAAATAGTATTGCTGTGCTAGGTGGGGAGTTAGCGGTGCCCTGCATCTGCAATCCGCTATAGCAGAACCGAACGCCTCCCGCGGACTTGCGCGTGGAAGGCCGCGCTCCGTAAGGAACGTTGATCGCAAGGTCTTATGCAACGGACTGCCGTGAACCGTGTCAGGATAGGGATATAGCAGCACTAAGCGGATGTGTTCGTGTGCCATAAGGAAGCTTTGCAGGAGTCACCTGCGGTGTTAACGCTTCGGCGCACATTTTCAACGGAGGATGCACAGTTCTTTCGCAGACGGCGAGCCGGACAAACTGTCCGGCTCCTTTCTTATTTATAAACTATGTGTGACATAGTACTATGCGAAATGGGCAAAAATTGTTTATACGGCTTATTTCGGCACAATTAGCGAACGAGCCTATCCTAATAAGACGTCGAGCAGCATCATCAGGGCAAATCCGCCCGTGATCCACGGGAGGGCGACGCGCTCGTTTTCATGCACACATGACGGGATCAACTCCCCGCAGGATACGACGATCATTGCCCCTGCCGAAAAGGACAGCGCCCAAGGCAGCAAGAGTTTGATTGCCTGCACGGCGACGGCGCCGAGCACGCCTGCGGCGATCTCGACCAGCCCCGATAGCTGCCCGAAAAAGAAAGCTTTACCGGCGGTCATTCCCTGCCGCCGCAGTGGGACCGCTACGCACAGTCCTTCAGGGAAATTTTGAATGCCGATGCCGAGCGCCAACATCGCCGCAGCGACAAACGTATTGCCGCCGCCGATCGAGCCAAAGGCGACACCGACGGCGAACCCTTCGGGGATATTGTGCAGCGTCATCGCAAAACAGGTGAGGGCGCCGCTCCTGCGTTCCCGGTCGGAGAACCGCTTGCTCCTGCGCATCCACAATTCTGTAAGCAATATGAAAGCCGCGCCGAAGCAAAACCCGAACGTCAAGATCAGCGCAGCCGCCGCACCCTGCCCTTCCAAACTTTCCTTGGCGGGCAGCAGCAGTGAAAAGAAACTCGCCGCGATCATCAGCCCGGCCGCAGTCCCCTGCATTCCGTCGATCACAGCGGCGCTGCACCGCCGCACGGCAAACACGAGCGCCGCACCGAGCGCCGTCATTGCATACGTAAAACAGGTCGCAAGCAGCGCCGTTACCCACGGCGGCAGCGATAACAACCATTCCACCTTTGTTTTTCCTCCGCAATAGTCCCTCTCTCCATCCTATGCGGGCACTGCGGTGTATGTATCCAAAAACCGCAAGCGCGGCTATTTTTTGCCAAAAAACAAAAAAGCGGCAGGACATATGTCCTGCCGCTTTGCGCAATGGCAAAATCACTGAATCAAAGGCACAGCACCGCTTCGGTGCCCTCCTGCGCGTTGGCAAAGATCTGCGTAAAATCGATCGGATTGTTCAGATACAGCGTCTTCAAGAAGGTCCCGTCCAGGCGGTTCAGCATACTCTGCACAAAATCGCTCGTGTCGAAGAGTTCAAAGATCGCAAGGACGAGCAAGAGCAAGATAAACACGGCGACGACCATCAAGATCGCACCGAGAATGCCGTTCAGGATCCGCATCGGGAGCACATCGATGGAAAATAGTTTTTCCAACATGAGCACGATCAGCGAACGGAGTAGCTGCACGAGCAGGAACAAGACGATGTAGTAAATAATCGTTGCAAGGCGGATGGTCGCAAAAAAGCTCCAAATGCCGCCCAACCACTCATTCAGCCAGCTGATCCCGTCGGCAATGGGGCCGATGGAGGCGATCATGCCGCCGAACGCGAAACAAAATACGATCGAAATGATGAAGCCGAAGATCCCGTTCGTAAAGAAGCGCAGCGTGCGCCCGAACCCGACCACGACCCCGAGCCCCGCCAATAGAATGGCGACGACGATCGTAATGGCATCGATTACCATAAGATATCTCCTTCTTTGCGGCAAGCAAAACCTGCCGTCCGGTCTGTCGTTTTAGTATTCCCCTCCCGGACCGGTTTCGGGAGAACGGGCGGCGCGTGCGCCCGAATCAAAAACCGTATAAGTCTTTACTGCCGTATTCCGGCTCGCAGGTCAGGCGGATGCCGAGTTTACGCATGACAGACTGATCTGCTTCCGGCAAAATGCAGGAAGAATGCGCCTCACAGTCGCGCAGGTTGACGAGCATACTCATCGCCTTTTCAGCGATCGGGTTGGTCGCCGCGCAGATGGAAAGAGCCGTCAGCACGTCGCCAAGGCTGAGTTTGACTTTATCTTCGCGCAGCACGTCCTTTTTCAGGCCGATGATGGGCGAAAGGACGATGGGCGAGAGCAGCAGCATATCGTCGGCGATGCGCGAGAGCGTCTTGATCGCATTGAGCACGGCGCTCGCGCAGGCGGTCATCAGTTTATTCGATTTACCCGTCACGAAAGTGCCGTCTTCCAGCTCGAGCGCGACGGCCGCGCACCCCGCCGATTCCGCCTTTTCCAGTGCGGGCTTGACGACCGCGCGGTCGTTTACGGAAAGTTTGTTCTCGTTCATGAGCAGGCGGATGCGCTCGACGGTGTCCTTGGTGCAGTTGCCCATCTTGTAGTCGCATTCCGCTTTGAAGTAGCGGCGAACGATCTCCTGGCGAGCCGCTCTGCGCACCACCTCGTCGTCCACGATGCCGAACCCTGCCATGTTGACGCCCATGTCCGTCGGCGATTTGTAGATATCCTCATCGCCCGTGATCTTAGCGAGGATGGAGCGCACGATGGGGAAGCACTCGATATCGCGGTTGTAATTGACTGTCGTCTCACCGTACGCTTCGAGGTGATACGGATCGATCATATTGATGTCGCCGAGATCGGCCGTCGCCGCCTCATAGGCGACATTGACCGGGTGGCGCAGCGGCAGATTCCAGATCGGGAATGTCTCGAACTTGGCATATCCGGCGCGCACGCCCCGCTTGTATTCGTGATAGAGCTGCGACAGGCAGGTCGCCAACTTGCCGCTACCGGGACCGGGCGCCGTGACGACGACGAGCGGTTTGGTCGTCTCGATGTACGGGTTGGCGCCGTACCCTTCGTCCGAAACGATGACGTCCACTTCCGTCGGGTACCCCTTCGTCTTGTGATGGATGTAGGTACGCAGCCCGTGATTTTTCAGTTTATTGATGAACTTGTCGGCCGCCGGCTGCCCGAGATACTGCGTCACGACGACGCTGTTCATATTCAGGCCGAGGCCGCGCAGCTTATCGATCAGCCGCAGCACGTCTGTGCCGTACGGAATGCCGAAATCGGCGCGGATCTTGTTGCGCTCGAGATCGGCGCCGCTGATCACAAAAATGATCTCCGACTGCTCTTTCAGCGTCAAGAGGATCCGGCACTTAGCGTCGCTTTCAAATCCGGGAAGCACCCTGCAAGCGTGCATATCGTCAAACAATTTCCCGCCGAATTCCAGATACAACTTGTTGTCGAACTGGCGGATGCGCTCCAAGATCTTTTCACTCTGCAGCTGTACGTACCGATCGTTGTCAAATCCAATTTTCATTCGTAATAAATCCTCTCGCTGATATCCCTGCTATTATACCATACTGCCGCCAAGAATGCAACGGCGGTGGGGAATTTTTTTGTCTTTGCCGCGATTTTTCTGTAAAAAACTGCGCAAACGGTGCAGCGTGATCTCAATGAACGGGCAATACCGTACCCGACCGCACGACCACAAAAATACGGCCCGGTTTTTGAAAAACCGGGCCGCTGTTCCGTTCCGCATCGGCTGCGTCAGCGCAAGCGGTCTGGAATGACGTCGTTGCGGACGATATCTTCGTACGTCTGCGGCTTGACGATATAATCGGCTTCTCCGTCCCGCACGAGCACGACGGGAGGGATCGGATTGCGGTTGTAGTTGCTCGCCATCGAATAATTGTAGGCGCCCGTAGAAAGCACGGCGAGGATATCGCCGCTTTGCGCCGGAGGCAGCTGCACGTCGACGCAGATCAGGTCGCCGCTCTCACAGCACTTGCCGGCGATGGATACCGTCTCCGTTGCAGGCTCATTGGCGCGGTTGGCGAGCACGGGCGTATATTTTGCCTGATACAGCGCATAGCGCGGATTGTCGAACATGCCGCCGTCGATGGCGACATACTTGCGTACGCCGGGGATGTCCTTGATGTTCCCCACCGTATACAGCGTGATCCCCGCCTCGCCGACGATAGAGCGGCCCGGCTCGATCACGAGGTGCGGCCGTTTGACGCCATAACTATCCGCCTTCTCCTTTAATTCGGCAATGATCGCGCGCAGGTAGTCGGCATAGCCGTCCTTCGAGATCTTGGCATCCCCTTCGGCGTACCAAATGCCGTAGCCGCCGCCGAGATTGAGCACCTCCGCTTCGAACCCGTGGTGCTGTTTCATCTGCGACATAAACTTGAGCATACGGTCGACGGCCGCGGTGAACGACTGCTTCTCAAAGATCTGCGAACCGATATGGCAATGGAAGCCGCGCAGGCGCAGATTCTGTTTTGTCAGCGCATACCGCGTCACCTTTTCTGCGGTGCCGTCCGCAAAGGAAAACCCAAATTTACTGTCCGTCTTGGCCGTCTGGATAAAATGATGCGTGTGCGCCTCGACGCCGGGATTGACGCGGATGAGCACGTCCTGCACCCTGCCGCACGCCGCACAAAGCGCATCGAGCAGGTCGATCTCCGCATAGGCGTCGACGACGATGGTACCGACGCCGCACTCGAGCGCGTACGCAAGCTCAGACTGCAGCTTGTTGTTGCCGTGCAGATAGATGCGCTCCGCGGGAAATCCCGCCTTCATGGCAGTGTACAGCTCTCCCCCCGACACGACGTCGACGCCGATCTTTTCCTCCGCCGCGATCCGGTAGATCGCCATGCAAGAAAAAGCCTTAGACGCATATAAAACGGTCCCGTTTCCGTCGTATTCGCGGTCGATCGTGTCGCGGTAAATAGCGCACATATCGCGGATGTATTTTTCATCCATCACATACAGCGGCGTGCCGAACTTTTCGGCAAGCTCGACCGTATCCGCGCCGCCGATCTCCAAGTGTCCTGCCTCGTTGATGCGCAACGTATCTCTATCGTTCATAAAGCCTCCCGGCAAAATGCCGTTCTAACAAAAAATTTTCAAAATATAAATGTGATTTTACAGATTTGCATAGTACTATGCATGACATATATCACTGCAAATCGACTTGTTCGCTCGCTCAGAGGATCTTTTCGGAAAGCAGTTTGATCCCCTTCTCCGTCAAAATTTTGAGTGCGTGTTCGGTGTCCTCGACGCGCATCAGGATCTTGGCCGAGTTATGATTGGTCAAGACGAACGAATACAGGTATTCGATGTTGATATTCGCCGCCTCGATCAGGGCGATGACCTCCGCCAGAGCGTTGGGCTTGTCGTCCACTTCGACGCCGATCAGCTCGGTAATGCCGACGGTAAAGCCTTCATTTTTCAGGATCTCATACGCGCGTTCGTTGTCGCGCGCAATGAAGCGCACGATGCCGAAGTCCTTGGTGTCCGCAATGGAGAGGGTGACGAAGTCGATCCCCTCTTTGCCTAAAGCGTGGGTCAGCTTATACAGTCTGCCCGGGCGGTTCTCCATAAATACGGAAAGCTGTTTGACTAACATACGATTTTCCTCCTTATTTCTTTTTATGATCGGGGTGCGCACCGCCGCAGAGATCTCACTCTCTGCGGTCGATGACGCGCACAGCCTTGCCTTCACTGCGGCGAATGGAGCCGCTCTCGCACAGCTTGATCTTTGCGCTCAGGCCGATATACGAGTTGATCTCCGTCTCCACCTTCTTCTTGATGGACTCGATGTCCGAGACCTTGTCCGGCGTGAGGTTGCCGGCAAGCTCGATGTCGATCTCGATCACGTCGAGGTTATTGATACGGTCGACGTAGATCATGTAATGAGGCGAAACACCGGCGACGTTCATGATCGCCGCTTCGATCTGCGACGGGAAGACGTTGACGCCGCGGATGATCAGCATATCGTCCGAGCGGCCCTTCACCTTGCTCATCTTGACGGTCGTACGGCCGCAGGCACATTTGCCTGCCGTCAGCGTGCACAGGTCGCGCGTGCGGTAACGGATGAGCGGCTGGCCTGTCTTGGTGATGGTCGTGAATACGAGTTCGCCCTCGCTGCCGTACGGGAGCGGCTCGAGCGTCTCCGGGTCAATGATCTCGGGGATAAAGTGATCCTCCTGCACATGGCTTCCATGCTTCTGCATGCACTCCATGGCAACGCCGGGGCCGCTGATCTCCGAAAGTCCGTAAATATCCAGCGCATCGATATGGAGCAGGCGCTCCAGCTCGTCACGCATCTGGTATGTCCAGGGCTCGGCGCCGAATGCGCCGCCTACGAGTGAAAAGTCTTCAATGTTCATCCCCGCCTTTTCGATCTCCGTACCGAGAAAGATGGCATACGACGGCGTGCAGCAGAGATGCGTTGCACCGAAATCGCGCAGCAGCGTCAGCTGGCGGATGGTGTTGCCCGCGCTCGCGGGAACGGTGCTCGCGCCGATCCTTTGCGCGCCGTAATGCGCGCCGAGGCCGCCCGTAAAGAGGCCGTAGCCGTACGCGACGTGCACGAGTGAATCTTTGGTGACGCCCGCCATGGCGAGGGAGCGCGCGGCGACCTCAGCCCAGACGTCGATATCGTTCTGCGTATAGCCGACGACGGTCAGCTTGCCCGTCGTGCCCGAAGAGGCATGCACTTCAACGATGTCGCGCGCGGGAGCCGAATAAAATCCGAAGGGATACGCCTCGCGCAAATCGTGCTTGACAGTAAACGGCAGCTTTTGCAGGTCGGCGACCGAATGGATATCCGAAGGCTTCAGCTTGCAGGCGTCCATTTTTGCGCGGTACGGCTTGCAGTTGTTGTAGACAAGCTCGACCGTCTTGCGCAGACGTTCGCTCTGCAAGTTTTCAAACTCCGAGCGGGAGAGACATTCGATCTCCGGGCGGTAGATGTAATCTTTCACTTTAGACATACAGTTTCCCCTTTATTTGAAGTTCGTTTGAATGATTATACGGCCGCGTAGCCAAGTTCAAAGGCGCGGCGGTTCATGTCGATGGTCTTCTGCGGAATGCTCGCGAGCAGTGCCGCTTCAAATTTTTCGCGATCGAGCCCGAGCTTTTTGCACAGCGCGCCGAGCATGACCGAGTTGGCAGCCTTCGAGTTGCCGGCCTGCAGCGCAAGGTCGAGCGCGTCGATACCGACGCCGCGCAGCTTCTCTTCGATCCCCTTCGGGTATTCGGCAGCACCCGTCACGACGGGCATCGGCATGATCTCCTGCGTGGAGTACAAGATCTCGCCATCCGGCTTGAGGTAATGCGCGTAGCGCAGCGCTTCAAGCTTTTCAAAGGCGAGGATGAGGTCCGCCCGCCCCTCGTCGATGATGGGAGAGGCGATCTTTTCGCCGATGCGGACATACGTCATGACGCTGCCGCCGCGCTGTGCCATGCCGTGCACCTCGCTCAGCTTGACGTCATATCCGCATTCGAGCGCGTATTTGCCGAGGACGCGGCTCGCGAGCAGCGTCCCCTGCCCGCCGACGCCGACGATCAGGATATCCAAACTTTTCATGTTACTGCACCTCCCCTTCGATCGCGCCGAATTTGCAGACGCCCTTGCACAGCCCGCACTCCGTGCACAGCGAGACGTCGATGGTGATGCCGTCTTTGCCGTTGACGATCGCGGGGCAGCCGAGCTTGAGGCACGCCTTGCACTTCTTGCAGTTTTCGTTGATGCGGAATCCCTTATATAACCGCTTTGTCAGCAGCGCGCACGGCTTTTTGGCGATGATGACGGAAACCTCGTCTTTGGCGAGCTCTTCCTTGACCGCCCGCTCCGTTGCAGCGAGGTCGCCCGGGTCGACAGTGCGCACGTTCGGCACGCCGACGGCGCGGCACACCACCGCGAGGTCGAGCTCGTATGTAGGCTCGTTTTTGATGGTCTTGCCCGTCGCAGGATGGTTCTGGTGCCCCGTCATGCCCGTCGTGCGGTTGTCGAGGATGATGACCGTGACCGGCGCCTTGTTATAGACGGCGTCGATGAGCCCGGTGATGCCGCTGTGGATGAAGGTCGAGTCGCCGATGACCGCAACCGAGTGCTTATGCGCTTCTGGATCAGCCTTGTCAAAGCCGATCGCCATGCCGATGCTCGCGCCCATGCAGACGACGGCGTCCATTGAGCCGAGGGGCGGCACGGCGCCCAGCGTATAGCAGCCGATGTCGCCGAGCACGTTGAGCTTGAGTTTAGAAAGGACGTAGAAGACGCCGCGATGCGGGCAGCCCGCACACAACACGGGCGGGCGCGCGGGCACCTGTGCGGGCGCGACGGCCGTATCCTCACCGAGAATACAGCGGCGGATGAGGTTGGCAGAAAATTCGCCGCAGCGCGGGAAGATATTTTTGCCCTCCACCGCGATGCCGTGCGCCTTGACGAGCGTCTCGATATGCGGCGCGAGTTCTTCCGCAACGATGCAGCGGTCGACGCTCGCGGCAAATTTTTCGATGAGTTTATACGGCAGCGGATAGACCATGCCGAGCTTGAGCACGCTCGCTTCGGGGAGCGCCTCCTTCACATATTCGTACACGCCGCCCGCACAGATGATGCCGATCTTGGTATCGCCCATCTCGATGCGGTTGATGGCGAGCGTATCGGCATCCGCCGACATCTTCGCCATGCGCTCTTCGACGACGGTGTGCTTGACGCGCGCGTTGGCGGGCATCATGACGTACTTTGCGATATTCTTTTCGTAATTTTTGAGGGGAAGTTCCTGCCGCTCGCCCAGCTCGACGAGGCTCTGCGAATGTGCGACGCGCGTCGTCATGCGCAGGATGACGGGCGTATCGTACTGTTCGGAGAGTTCAAACGCGAGTTTGGCAAACTCTTTCGATTCCATGCTGTCCGAAGGTTCGAGCACGGGCACCTGGGCGCTGACGGCCGTCACGCGGGTATCCTGCTCGTTCTGCGAGCTGAATACGGACGGGTCGTCCGCCACGGCGATGACGAGGCCAGCATTGACGCCGGTGTACGACGCGGTAAAGAGCGGGTCGCAGGCGACGTTCAGGCCGACGTGCTTCATCGAAACGATGGTGCGCGCGCCGCGGATGGACGCGCCGATCCCGACTTCCAGAGCCACTTTCTCATTCGGAGACCACTCGCTGTAAACGTCGTCGTAGCGAGCAAGCTCCTCCGTGATCTCGGTCGACGGGGTGCCGGGATACGCGGTCGCCACTTTAACGCCCGCTTCCCAGGCGCCGCGCGCGACGGCGAAATCTCCCAATAACAATTTCTTCATAATAACCTTAACCTCTGTGAATGATTTGCAAGCGAAACGGGCATTTGCCCGGATATTTTACTTTTTACGCAGGTCAATGACGCGCTTGACCTTCCCTTCCGTACGGCGGATGGAGAAGGGCTCGACCAGCTTGACCTTGACGTCAAGCTGCAGCACGACGCGCAGGTTGTGCTTGATCTTGGCGACGAGCGCCTCCAGCTTGGAGTAGTCGGTCAACAGGCTCGCGTCGTCCACTTCCACACGCACCTCGATGGTATCCATATAGTTGACGCGGTCGACGACGATCTCGTACATCTTGCCCAGCTCGTCCATACTCATCAGGACGCTCTCGATCTGCGAGGGGAAGACGTTGACGCCGCGGATGATGAGCATGTCGTCCGTGCGCCCGACCACGCGCGACATGCGCGCGAGCGTGCGGCCGCAGCGGCAGGGCTCGTAGGTGATGGAAGTGATGTCCTTGGTGCGGTAGCGCAGCACGGGCATCCCCTCTTTGGTCAACGTCGTGATGACCATTTCGCCGAGCTCGCCCTCGCCGAGCACGCGGTTGTGCTCGATATCGACGATCTCGGGGTAGAACATATCTTCGTTGATGTGCATGCCCGCCTTTTCGCGGCACTCGCCCGATACGCCGGGGCCGCCCACTTCGGTCAAGCCGTAGTTTTCGGTCGGGAAGGCGCCGAACAGCTTTTGCAGCGACTCGTGCATCTCCGCCGTGGAGGCCTCCGCCCCCATGCAGATCAGGCGCAGCTTGAGGTCGGGCAGGATCCCCTTGCTCTTGGCCGTTTCGGCGAGGTACATCGCATAACTCGGCGTCGCGATCAGCGCCGTCGCGCCGAAATCTTTCATCAGCATGAGCTGGCGTTCGGTGTTGCCCGAAGAGACGGGCACGACGGTCGCGCCCAACTTTTCGACGCCGTAATGCAGACCGAAACCGCCCGTAAACAAGCCATAGCCGAACGCGACGTGGAAGATATCTTCATCCGTCGCCCCCGCCATCGTCAGGATGCGAGCGATGCAGGTCGACCAGTTGTCAAGGTCCTTGCGCGTATAGCCGCCGACGACGGGCTTGCCCGTCGTGCCCGAAGACGCGTGCAGACGGATGATCTTTTTCATCGGTACGGCGAACATCCCGAAGGGATAATTGTCGCGCAGGTCGTCTTTGGTCGTATACGGGATCAGCTCGATATCTTTCAGCGTGCGGATGTGCTCCGGCTTGAGCCCGATCGCGTCAAACCGGCGGCGGTACATAGGCACGTTCTCATACGCATAGCGCACGATATACTTCAAACGTTCCAGCTGCATTTCGCGCAGCGCTTTGCGGTCGATCGTTTCGATCTCTGGGCTGAACATCATAACTCCACCTCGTGATTATTCCGAAAAGGAATCAGTTACTTATTATTTTATCACATTTCGCGCGCCGTTGCAATCCTTTCGCCAAAGTTCCCGCAATTTCTGTGAAAAAACAAAACAAAGAAAGAGGCGCGCCGACATCGGTGCGCCCCTTATATACGATATTGCCGCCGATCAAAGCAGCTGGCGGCGCTGCTCCGCTTCAGAGAGCGGGCTGAGATATTTCGGTGCGACGTCAAAGGCGGTGACGGCGCCCGTCTTCCCCTCTTTGTGCAGGCGATAGACGGCGCGCGCGTAGGCGACGAGCACGCTCGAAGTAAATTCCGGGTTGCTGTCCAACTTCAAAGAAAACTCCATCAGGAAGCGGTTGTCCGTCGCCGAACGGCCGGAGCGAAGCACAAAGCCGCCGTGCGGGATGCCGGCATGGTCGCGCTGCAACTCTTCTTCAGAAATAAAATACACCGTCGTATCGTAGTCGGCGAAATAATCGGGCATCGTCTTGATGTCGTGCTCGATGCGCGCGAGGTCGGCGCCCTCTTCGGCGACGACGTAGCACTCGCGCGTATGCTTCTCGCGCGTGGTCAGCTCGGGCTCTTCGCCGCTGCGCACGCGGCGCAGCGCCTCCTCGACGGGAACGGTGTACTGACGCGCGTCCTTGACGCCGGGCACGCGGCGGATGGCGTCGCTGTGCCCCTGGCTGACCCCCTTGCCCCAGAAGGTGTACGTCTTGCCCTGCGAAAGCGCCGAACCGAAGTAGATGCGCGCGAGCGAGAACAGGCCGGGATCCCAGCCGATGCTCATCGCTCCGACGTGGCCGGCTTCCTTCGCCGCCCCGTCCAGGCGATCGAAATATTCGGGAATGTGCGCGTGCGTGTCGAAGCTGTCCACCGTATTGAACAGGCGTACGACCTCTGCCGACTGCTTGGGCAGGTCTGTCGCGCTGCCGCCGCACAAGATCATGACGTCGATCTTACCGACGTAACTCTGCATCGCCTCCATCGTCTCCACCTTGACGGGGAGAACGGTCTTGACCGCCACGGGGTCGCGGCGAGTGAAGACGGCGACGATTTCCATATCTTCGTTCTGCGTGGCCGCGTACTGCACGCCGCGGCCCAGGTTGCCGTATCCGACGATACCGATCCGGATCTTTTCCATAAGACGTTTACCTCATATACATAAATAAATTTTGAACTGTTTTGAAGATCTCGCTGCAGGCGAAGCTGCGATCAGATGTCCGCCTCGGCAAGGACGTTTTTGCCGAGATCTTTGAGCGAAAGATGGGCGCCGTCCAGCAGGAGATAGCTGCGCGGCGTTCCGTTTTTGGGCAGGGATATCGAGCCGCAGTTGGCGACGAGCACGCCGCCGCGGCGTTCGATGAACCCCGTATGATAATGGCCGTAGAAGAAGGCGTCGCCGCAGTTTTTGGGAAGCGCGTCGATGCTGAAGCGATCGCCGTGCTGCAAAAAAATCTTCTTGCCCCCCGACATGAGGATCCCCTCCGAGACGAATTCGAAGTCGGAGATCATCGTATCGACGTCGCTGTCGCAGTTACCCTTGATAACGGTCAGTCGGTCGACCATGCCGTTTAAGATCTTTGCGACGCCCATCGGGTCGTAGCCCTCGGGGAGTGGATTGCGCGGCCCGTGGTTGTAGATGTCGCCGAGCAGGATCAGCTGATCGGCGCCCTCTTCCGCGAGAAGGTCGGCGATGCGCTGCGCATAGATGCACGAGCCGTGGATGTCGGAAGCGATCAAAAATTTCATAAAAATCGGCAGCTCCTTTCAAAACCGCAAAAACGGCGCGAAAGGCACCGTTTTGCAGAATATATGCAATAAATTGAATTTTTCAACAATTTACAGAGTACTCTCTCTGACATAGATCGCTGTAAACCGCGAATTATTTGTGCGTGAACTTGTAGGTCGTAGCGTAGTGATAGATCTTATTTTTATCGAATACGGGGTCGCCGTGCATCGCGTACGACGGGCAGTTGACCGCGTTCGGGATGAACTGCGATTCAAGACAGAGGCCGGCGTGCGGTCCGTAATGCCCGGACTTGCCGTCATGGTCGAGCTTGTTGCAGGTGTACAGCTGCAGCGCGGGCTTGTTGGTGAGTACCTCCATCGTGATGCCTGTCTCCTCGCTCGTCACTTCCGCCGCCTTCGTAAATTCGTTCGGGCGCTTGTTGAGCAGATAGTTGACGTCGTAACCGCCCTGCCGGACGATATCCGCGTCCGACGTATCGCCGATCCTCTCGCCGATCTTGTGCGGCGTGCGGAAATCGAAGGGCGTCCCCTTCACGTTGCGGAAGGATCCGTGCGGGATGAGCGCGTCGTCCGTCGGCGTGATCTTGTCTGCGTTGATGGTCAGCACGTGGTCGAGCACATCCCCTTCCGCCTCGCCGTTCAAGTTGAAGCAGGCATGGTTGGTCATGTTGATGACCGTCTTGCGGTCGGCCATTGCGGCATACTCGATGCGCAGCTCGCCGTCCACCAAAGAGTAGCGGATCTGCACGTTCAGGTTGCCCGGATAATTTTCATCGCCGTCGGGGCTGGTCATGCTCAGCGCGAGCGTGTTCCCGTCGCGGCCTTCAAAGACATAATTCCAAAGCTTTTTATCGAAGCCGACCTGGCCGCCGTGCAGATGGTGACCGTGATCATTTTTGAAGAGGTCGTAGTCGACGCCGTCGATGCACATATGGCCGTTCTCGATGCGGTTGGCGCAACGGCCGATGATCCCGCCGATATACTCGGGATAGCGCTCGTAGCTCGCCACGTCGTTGTAACCGAGGACCACGTCGACGGGGTAACCGCGCCTGTCGGCGACCCGCAGCGACTGGATGATACCACCCATACTCAGGATCACCGCCTCATTGACGCCGTCCTTGATGCGAAACGCCATTACATTCCTGCCGTCTGCCGTCTTCCCGAATATGCTCGATTGAATCATTGTCTGAACTCCTTAAGAGAATTTCTATGATCATGTCCCCCGCAAGGGCGATCTCTCGCAATCGCGGCCCGCGCACGGGCGAATTTTTGTCGGCGCCGCTGAACGGCACCGCAGCCCTCCAACACAATATATAGAGGGAGAACCCATCGTTCTCCCTCTATTATACCACTAAAACGAGCCTTTGTAAATGGTTTTATCTGAATTTATTCCGTTATTTATTCTGCGGGATATCGGGAATGGAAGCAAAGCCCTTCGCGAGATCCTCGTCGGTCGGGATGCTGTCCGTCATGGTACCGTCGTTGTACTGTTTATAGGCCGCCATATCGAAGTAGCCGGTACCGGTCAGGCCGAAGAGAATGGTCTTGGCCTCACCCGTCTCCTTGCACTTGAGCGCCTCGTCGATGGCGACGCGGATGGCGTGGCTGGATTCGGGTGCGGGAAGGATGCCCTCGGTGCGCGCAAACTGCTCTGCCGCCTCGAACACTTTTGTCTGCTCGACGGCGACGGCGCGCATCAACCCCTCGTGATAGAGTTCGGAGACGATCGGGCTCATGCCGTGGTAGCGCAGGCCGCCGGCATGGTTGGCGGAAGGCATAAATTCGCAGCCGAGCGTATACATCTTGGCGAGCGGCGTGATCTTCGCGCTGTCGCAGAAGTCGTAGACGAACTTGCCGCGCGTGAGCGAAGGGCAGCTCGCAGGCTCGACGCCGATAAATTCGATGTCGTTCTTGCCGAGGATCTTGTCGCCCATGAACGGCGCGATCAGGCCGCCGAAGTTGGAGCCGCCGCCGACGCAGCCGATGATGACGTCCGGCTGCACGCCGTATTTGTCCATCGCCGCCTTGCTCTCGAGACCGATGACCGACTGATGCAGCACGACGTGGTCGAGCACGCTGCCGAGCACGTAGCGGCAAGCAGGCGTCGTGACCGCCTTTTCGACCGCCTCGCTGATGGCACAGCCGAGCGAACCGCCCGTGCCGGGGAACTCTTTGAGGATCTTGCGCCCCGCTTCCGTCGTATCCGAAGGGGACGGAATGACTTTCGCGCCGTAGGTGCGCATGACCTCCTTGCGGTACGGCTTCTGCTCGCTGGAGACCTTGACCATATACACGGAGAGATCCAGCCCGTAGAAAGCGCACGCCATGGAGAGCGCCGTGCCCCACTGGCCGGCTCCCGTCTCCGTCGTGACCGACTTCAGCCCCTGCTTCTTCGCGTAGTACGCCTGCGCGACGGCAGAGTTGAGCTTGTGCGAGCCGGACGTGTTGTTGCCCTCAAACTTATAATATATATGCGCGGGCGTGCCGAGCGCCTTTTCGAGGACGTAGGCGCGCACCAGCGGCGACGGGCGATACATCTTGTAGAAGGAACGGATGTCCTCCGGGATATCGATGTAAACGTCCGTGCGGTTGAGCTCCTGATCGACGCACTCGTCGCAGAAAACGGCTTTAAGCTCCTCCGGTTTGCAGGGCTGCAGCGTAGCCGGGTTCAAAAACGGCTCGTGCTTATGCTGCATGACGGCGTTCAGGTTATACCACTGCTTCGGGATCTCGTCTTCGGAAAGGTAGATCTTGTACGGGATCGGGTTGGTTGCCATTTTTGTGTTCCTCCTGATATAAAAATATTTTTTTGACAAAAAAAAGCACGACCGACTCGTTTCGGGACGAATCGATCGTGTTGCCACCCAAGTTCGCTGCGCCATAACAGGCGCCGCCTCATTACGGATACTATCATATCCTCTTCCTGTAACGTGAAAGCCACGTCGAGCACTACTCGTTGCCTTTCGCACCCGCCCTCGGTAATCCATTCGCGCTGCGCCAAACCGTCTCCATCCCACCGCCGGAAACTCTCTGTGCGTTTGTCCACGCAGGTTACTACTTTACCTCATCGGTTTTCTCAATCATACCATACCCGCAAAAGTTTGTCAACCGTTTGAAAGGATATTTTTTTGAAAAATTTTTTCACGGAATTTGCCGCCGCGCGCGCAGAATATGCCATCGCGCGCAAACTATACCGTATGAAGATGCTCTCCTTTCTCCTCGCCGCACTGCTCTGCATATGCCCGCTCGCCTGCGGAACGTACCCCGCAGCCGCCGCACCTTCCGTTCGGGCAGATGCGAGCGAACGCACCATCTTTCTCACCTTCGACGACGGCCCGACCGACTCAACGACGCCCAAAGTGCTCGATATCCTGCGCGATCTCGGCGTCAAGGCGACCTTCTTCGTGATCGGGCGGCAGATCCGCGGGCGGGAAGAGATCCTGCGCCGCACCGCGGCCGAGGGGCACGCGATCGGCATCCACACCTACACGCACGACTACGGCACCATCTATCACAGCCGCGAAGCGCTGATCGAGGATATCGGCCGCTGCCGCGCCGCCATCCGCGCCGTGCTGCCACGTTACGACCGGAAGATCTACCGCTTCCCGGGCGGTTCCTTTCTCTGCCCCGATCTGCGCGCCGCCGTGAAAGCGGCAGGCTACCGTTACTACGATTGGAACGCATCCGCAGGCGATGCGGAGGGCAACTATTCCGCCGAACAGCTCTTTGAAAACGCCGTCCGCACCGCGCAAAATAAAGACCCCGTCCTGCTGTTGCTGCACGACGGGGTCGGCTATCGGCAGACGCTGCGCGCGCTGCCGAAGATCATCTCCTACTTCCAAAACGAGGGATATCGGTTCAAGACGCTCTGACCGCGAAGCAGGGCCGCCCCGCCTCGTTCAGCCGAGCTGCAGCGCGCCGCGCAGCTCGTTGATGTCGGCGACGCCGTGCGCATCCAGCCACGCATTCAGGCCTTCGATGATCTTGGGCATGGCGAGGGTATCCGAGAAATTCGCCGTACCCACCTGCACCGCGGCCGCACCCGCGAGGATAAATTGCAGCGCGTCTTCCGCGCAGGTGATCCCGCCCATCCCCATGACGGGGATGCTGACCGCATTGCACGCCTCCCAGACCATGCGCACCGCGATCGGGCGGATGCCCGCACCCGACACGCCCGCCGTGACGTTGGCAAAAAACGGCCTGCGCCGCTCGATATCGATGACCATACCGTTGAGGGTATTGATGAGGGAAAGCGCGTCCGCGCCGCCCTCCTCCGCCGCGCGCGCGTTGGCGGGAATGCTCTCGACGTTGGGAGAAAGTTTGACCATGAGCGGCGTATGCTTGAGCGCGCTCTTGGCGACGCGCGTCGCCTCCTTTACGCTCTCCGGGCGGATACCGAACGCCATGCCGCCGCATTTGACGTTGGGGCAGGAGATGTTCAGTTCGATCATATCGACCAAACCGTCCAGCCGCGCGCAGATCCCCGCATAGTCGTCCAGCGTGCGCCCGGCAACGTTGGCGACGATCGCGATGTGTTTGCCCTTCAAAAAGTCGAGGTCGTCGCGCAAAAACGCGTCGACGCCCGGGTTCTGCAGGCCGACAGAATTGAGGATGACGCCGTGCGCCTCCGCGATGCGGGGCGTCGGATTGCCGAGCCGCGGCTCAAGCGTCAGCCCCTTGGTACTGATGCCGCCCAGACAGGAGATGTCGTAGATCTCGTCAAACTCTTTGCCGAACCCGAAGGTACCGCTCGCCGCGATGACGGGGTTCTTGAAGTCCACCCCGCAGATATTGACATTCAGCTTTGCCATCAGATCTCCACCTCATTGATATCGAAGACGGGCCCGTCCTTGCAGACGCGCACGTTTTCCTCCGAACCGCTCTTTTTGCACACGCACACGAGGCAGGCGCCGATACCGCAGCCCATGCGCTCCTCCAAAGAGACGAAGCACGGTATCGCAATATTGCGCTCGGCGAGCCCAGCCTTCAGGGCGCGCAGCATGGGCGTCGGGCCGCACGCGAGGATAACGTCCGGATTCGCCTGCGTGAGGTCGGCAAAAAACGCGGAGACAGACGTCCCCTTTGTGCCGTACGAACCGTCGTCCGTCGCGATGGCGACATAATCGGAGCGCTTGTCGAAATTGGTAAAAGAGGGCACGGCCGCCGCGTTGCGGAATCCCATATACGAGCGGAAGTGCTTTTCGCAGCCGGCGTATTCGGACAAGACGGACAGCAGCGGGAAGATCCCGACGCCGCCGCCGATCAGCGCGACGCGCTTTTGCGCCTCTCCGATAGAAAACCCGTTGCCGAGCGGGAGAACGCAGGCGAGCTCGTCGCCGGCACGCCGTTCGGAGAGCAGACGCGTGCCCTCCCCCTTCAGCTGGTAGCACACGCCGACGACGCGCGCCTCTCTGTCATAGGAAAAGATCGCGAAGGGGCGGCGCAAAAGATGCGCGCCGTCTCCCACCGAAAGATTCAGAAACTGACCGCAGCGGATATCGATCGCTTCGGGGATGCGCAGATAGATCGCGTAGACGCCCGGCACGACCGGAGCATTGCTTACGACCCGCGCTTTGATCTCATACATCGTTGAACTCCTCGATTTTCTTCAATTTATGTCTGGCATAGTACTCTGCATCAGCCGAAAATTGCGCGGCTCAGGTCCTCTTTCATGTCGATGCAGGCCTGACGCGCCGCGTCGTCAAAGCGAAGACGCGCATACGCCTCCTTGCGATAGGCACACAGGATGCCGCGAGAAGAATTGACGATGCCGCCGCGCCCGGAGGCGTCGAAGCAGACTTTGAGGTCGTCTGCCGTGCCGCCCTGCGCGCCGTAACCGGGGATGAGGAAGAAGGTGTGCGGCATCTCGCGGCGGAGGATCTCCGCCTGCACGGGATGCGTCGCGCCGACCACCGCACCGACGGCGGAATATCCGTACTTGCCGACGCTGTCCTCCCCCCACTTTTCGACGAGGGAGCCCATATATTCGTAGACCGTCTTGCCGTTTTCCAGCTTCTGATCCTGCAGCTCGGCACCCGAAGGGTTAGACGTCTTGACGAGGACGAAGATACCCTTGTCGCGCTTCTGCATCCAGCCGAGGAAGGGCTTGATGCCGTCCGACCCGAGATAGGCGTTGACCGTCAAAAAGTCCGAATCGAAGGCGTTGAACTTGGCCTCGCCGACCGTCGTCTCACCCAAAAAGGTCTTGGCGTAGCACTCCGCCGTCGCCCCGATATCGTTGCGCTTGGCGTCCGTGATGACGATCAGTCCCTTCTCCTTCGCGTAGCGCACCGTCTCGGCGAAGGCGCGCAGCCCGTCGACGCCGTACATCTCATAATAGGCGATCTGCACCTTGACGCAGGGCACGATATCCGCCACTTTGTCGACGATCGCCTTGTTGAAGGCGACGATCGCGTCCGCTGCGCCGCGTAAGTCGCCGACCCCGGCGCGCATGTCATCCGGCAGATAATCGAATGCCGTATCCAGCCCGACGGCCGTCGGGTTTTTCATCTGTTCGATTTTTTCGATCAACGTATCGACAATCATGTTCAGCCTCCGTAATTGGCCCCGTACTGCGCGAGATAGTCGCGGATGGCGGGGACGTGTTCCTTGCCCTCGATGGCGCCCTCCTCGAGCGCCTCGATGATGTCGCGGATGGTGACGATAGAGCAGACGCGCACGGCCTCTTCGTCGAGCGCCTGCTGCACGGCCGACTTTTCGCTGCCGAGCGCCTTTTCCATGCGGTCCACCGTGATAACCATGCCGGAAATATCCACCTTGGCCGCGCCGCGCAGCTTGGGCAGCACCTCTTTGAGCGCCTTACCGCTCGTCATCACATCTTCGATGATGACGAGCTTTTCGCCGTCTGCCGGCTGCTTGCCGACAAACATGCCGCCCTCTCCGTGGTCCTTGACCTCTTTGCGGTCGAAGCAGAAATTCACCTCCTGCCCGTACTTCTCATAAAGGGCGACCGCCGCGGAGATGGCGAGCGGGATGCCCTTGTAAGCGGGTCCGAAGAGCGTCTGCACATCCAGCCCGTTCTCGTGGATGCACTCGGCGTAAAACTCGCCGAGGCGCTTGATCTGCGCGCCCGTCTTATATTCGCCCGCGTTGAGAAAATACGGGGCGATGCGGCCGCTCTTCAACGTAAACGTGCCGAACTTCAATACCCCGCACTCCGCCAAAAAGCGGATGAATTGCTGCTTATACGTCATAGTTTTCCTCCTTTATGTCTGACATAGTACTGTGTAAACGCATGATTTACGCCCGATATTTGATATCGCCGTCGACGATCGTGCACTTGACGCGCCCGTAGACTTCCTTGCCCGCAAACGGCGTATTTTTCCCTTTAGAGAGAAAGTCCTTCGGGTCGATCGTATATTTTTCATCGAGATCGGCGAGCATGATATCCGCGACGCCGCCCTCTTTGAGCGATCCGCCCTCCAGGCCGAGGATGCGCGCGGGCGCCGCGCTCATGCGGTCGGCCAGCTGTTCGAGCGTCAGCACGCCGCCCTTGACGAGCGCCGTATACGAGAGCGAGAACGAAGTCTCGATGCCGCTGATGCCGAACGCCGCGAGGTTGTACTCGCCGCACTTTTCGTCGCGATGGTGCGGCGCATGATCGGTCACGATGCAGTCGAGCGTGCCGTCGCACAGCCCCTCGCGGATAGCCGCCACATCCTCCGCCTCGCGGATGGGCGGGTTGACCTTCGTGTTGGCGTCGTAGGTGACGATCACGTCGTCGGTCAGAG
>CASEIS010000117.1 GCA_949287895.1 uncultured Bacillota bacterium | reverse complement strand
CGGGCAACTTCTCGGGCAAAGACAATTATAGTGCGGCCGGCGGCGGCTTCGTCGCGGGTCCGGGCGCATCGTACGCCTTCAAGGTGCTCGGCGGCACCGCCAACGTCAGCGGCGGCAGGTTCGCGTCCGCAGGCAACGGCGCGTTCGTCATGGAGGGCAACGCCACCATCACGGCGGGCGTCTTCACCGGCGCGGGGGCGAGCGGCTTCAGCGTCTGGCGCGATGCAGTTGTGACCTTCGGCACGTCGGATATGGACGATGACGACCTGATCGTCGCGGCGGCCTCTACGGGCATCGCCGTCGAAACGAACATCCCGAGCGGCTACAGAGCGGCGAACGTCACCATCCACGGCGGCACCTTCAGCGGCGGAACGTACAGCAATACCGAGCAAAGCGTCTACATTACAGGCGACGGCGGCAACCGCAACGGCATCTGGTACGGCACGTCGCAGGCGCATGTCACCGTCACGGGCGGTTACATCTACGGCCAGCACAACGGCTTCGATTATTCCGCCGGCGCAGGCGCAACGACGGTCGCAAACGTCGTGCAGATCAGCGGCGGCACCTTCGAGGGCGGGCAGCGCGCGGGCTTCCTGTTCGAGCGCAACCATTGGGCGAATGATATGTTCGCGGTCTGCATCTCGGGCGGCACCTTTATGGGCGTGCCGGATCATAACTATGGCAGCTATTATCTCAACGGCGCGATCGGTACCAACGACAATGGCTTGGGCGGCGACATCAAGCTGCGCGACATCGTGCTGAACGGCTACAACAACACGAACATCGACGTGCGGTATTATGGCTCGAAGACGGATACCACTCCGGACGGCACTTGGGACGGCACGAACAATTCGGGCCTCCGCACCACCACGGCGGCGCATGCCAAGGTCGAGTTCTTTATCCCTTGACAAGTTGCACGATCCAACCAAATACAGCGCAGGGGCGCGGGACGTAAGGTCCCGCGCCCTTTGCCGCAGGCGGGGCGAGCGGCGCGTTTAAAAGGAGAATCAAAAAGCGGGGCGCGGCGGCGCTTCAAACCCAAAAAGTAAAGCGGGGCGAGCGGCGGCACATTCAAACCCAAAGCGCTGCGCTGCGCGAAATTTGTTCAAAAAAAGTTGCGCGCGCGCCAAAGCGCAAAAAGCGGGCGCGGGGCGGGCACTTTCTTGACAAAATGCCGCCCGCTCTGCTATGATAGGGGGCGAACAGAGCTGCCGCCGCGGCCGGGAAAGGCGGGCGGCGCGGAGGTATTGTACGATGCGGAAAATTTGCGTGGCGCCCTCCATCCTCTCCGCCGATTTTGCGGCGATGGGGGAGGCGGTCACAGAGCTCGAGCGCTGCGGCGCAGACCTCATCCATTGCGACGTGATGGACGGCGCCTTCGTGCCCAAGATTACCTTCGGCACAGATATGATTTCGGCGGTGCGCCGCCGCACGGCGCTGCCGCTGGACGTGCATCTGATGTGCGTGGACCCGCTGGGCAAGGCGGAGGGATTCGTGCGCGCGGGCGCGGACATTTTGACGGTGCACGCCGAGGCGTGCGACGACGCCGCCGCGGCGGTGCGCGCCATCCGCGCGATGGGCGTGCGCGCGGGCATCGCCGTCAGCCCGGATACCCCGCTCGAGGGGCTGTGGGGCTGCCTCGAGGAGGCGGACATGCTGCTGGTGATGAGCGTGTACCCCGGCCGCGGCGGGCAGTAGCTGATCGTGCGCTCCCTCGCCAAGGCGGAGGAGGCGTACTGCTTCT
>CASEIS010000116.1 GCA_949287895.1 uncultured Bacillota bacterium | reverse complement strand
CCACAAGGCAGACGGCTCCGTGCAGAAGTGGTATGTTGACGCGGATGTGCTCGCCGCTAAAAAGCCCGCAGCCGCCATCGGCAACCATTACTACGAAGCGCTTACGGGCGCCATCGCCGACCTCGAGGAGGGCGATACGCTGACCCTCATGGCAGGGGAGTATGATTCGATCATGCTTCCCGACCTTGCCGATCTCACCGTGGTCGGCGCGGGCGCTGCAAACACGGTCGTCAAGGGCGGCATCTGGTTCGGCTATAACTTCGCCAATGATGCGGCGAAGCTTGACGATCAGGTCACCTGGGCGCTGAAGAATCTCACCGTTGACGGCGATTATACGAGCAACAACGCTGCGATCGTCGGCGTGAACAGCAACGCTCATGTGGCGGGTGTGGGTTCGACGTTTGCACTCAGCAATGTCGTCATCAAGAACGCGAAGTGGGGCTTCCAGGTCGCTTCCGGTGTAAAAAACATTGCGGTCACCCTTAATAAGGTCGAGTTCGAGACCCTCGGCTGCGCCATCTCCATGAAGACCGGTGAAAACGATGTCGATAACACGAAGAACGGCAACACCTATTCGGTGACGAACTGCACGTTCACGGACGTCGATTATCAGCTGCAGGAGTTCTATCCGAATAACTACTATGTGACGATCGGCGGCGAGGCGACCGTTGGCAGCGGGGTTACCGTTACGGCTCCCACTGCACCTGTCGAAGATACCACGACGGATGGTACCGGCGGCAACGAGGGTTGATCCTCTAACACAATAACAAAGAAGAGAGCTCGAAAGGGCTCTCTTTTTTTATAAAGATCTCTCCCTCCCCGCGCGCGCGGCGGGGCAGGCAGTGCTGCGGGCCCGGCGGAAAAATTCGATTTTTTTGCGCGAAGTCCTGTTTTTCGTGCATCGGATATGTTATAATAAGGACACGCGAGGCGCGCGGGGCAAAAGACAAGCGCGTGAGGAGGAGAAAGGATATGTTGGGTGCGATCTTTGGAGATATCGTCGGCAGCCGCTTTGAATTCCAAAACTGCCGCAGCAAGGCGTTCGAGCTGTTCCACGAGGAGTGCGGCTTTACCGACGACTCGCTGATGACGCTCGCCGTGGCGGACGCGCTCACAAAGGCGGGCGAAGCGGGCGGCGAGGCGCTCGCGCGGCAGGCCGTCCGCTCGATGCGGGCGATCGGGCAAAAGTACCCGCACAACAGCTGGGGCGTGTCCTTCGGCGCGTGGCTGCGGGCAGATGATCCAAAGCCGTACGGCAGCTGGGGCAACGGCGCGGCGATGCGCGTCTCGCCCGTCGGGTGGTACGCGCGCAGCGAGGAGGAGGTCAAGCGCCTCTCGCACAGCGTGACGGCCGTCACGCACGACCATCCCGAGGGGCTGAAAGGGGCGGAGTGCACCGCCATGTGCGTCTTTCTCGCGCGCATGGGCGCTGCGAAGGAGGCGCTGCTCGCGCGGGCGCGGGCGTACTATCCCGAGATCGGCAGCTACACCTGCGCGCAGCTGTCCGAGAGCTACGCCTTCAATGAAAGCTGCCAGGGCACGGTGCCGCAGGCGCTCACCTGCTTTTTTGAGGGAACGGACTTTGAAGACGTCATCCGCAACGCCGTCTATATCGGCGGCGACTCGGACACGATCGGGGCGATCGCGGGCGGCGTCGCCGAGGCGTATTTCGGCATGACGGAGATGCAGCGCGCCTCCGTCATGCTCTGCCTGCCTGCGGATCTGCGCCGCATCGCCGCAGACTTTCGGCAGGCCTGCCGCAATCGGGGCTGAAAAATGCGGCTTCTCCCGCGGCCGCAAATGTTGCTCCGCGTTTCGCGGGGCGCAGCTGTCTGCCGGGCGGCGGACTCTGTTTCAGGGCCGAAAGGACCTCATGAACGAGCGGCGCGGGCGGCCGCCCCCCCTGCGGGGAACCCGTCTCTGCCTGTAAAAATAGAAGAGCGCCCCTCCCCGCGCTGCGGGGAGGGGCGCTTTGCGTTTTCGCGCGCGTCGGCTTTGTATGGCCCCCTCCCCCGCCGCATTTGCGGCGGGGGAGGGGGCTTTGCGCCGTTCGGGCGGTCATTCGTTGACGATGCGCTTGGCGTTTTCCGGCCCCAAGCTGCGCAGCGCGCGCCAGTCGGCGTCGGTAAAGATATAGTCGTACTCGTCGAGCGCCGCCGTCTTGCAGATGGCCGTCGTGTCGACCTTGGTGCTGTCGAACACGAGCACCTTCTTCTTGCTGTGGGCGAGTGCCGTCCGCTTGATCTCCATCGACTCGACGGAAAACTCGTATGAGCCGTCCTTGTCCACCGCCGCGCAGGAGACGACGCAGAGGTCGAAGCGGAAGCTGCTCAGGCAGTTGGCCGTCATGCTGCCGTGCACGGCCGTGGTGTTGAACCTGACTTCGCCGCCCGGCATGATCAGGTTGACGTTGTCGTGGCGGGAGATGCGCATGGCGACGTTCAGGCCGTTGGTCACCACCGTCTTGTGCGCCAGATCTATGCGCTCGCTCAGAGAGAGGCAGGTAGAGGAGTTGTCGATGAACACCGTCTGGAACTCGGGCATGTGCCGCAGGGCGACGTCCGCCGCCGCCTGCTTTTCGCGCGCGTTTTTCACCTGCCGGATGAAGAAGGACACCTCGTCGGCGCCCTCCATCAGCACCGCGCCGCCGTGCGAGCGCTTGATCTGCCCCCGCTTTTGCAGCTCCGTCAAATCGCGCCGCACCGTCGCGACGCTCACGTACAGCATCTCCGCCAGCTCTTCGACGGAGGCTGAATTGTTCTTTTTCAGGTAGTCGAGTATCTGTGAAAATCTTTCATTATATGACATGGCTGCACACTCCTGCTCGTTTCTGATTGTATTTTAACTGATATTTGCGCGTTTGTCAAGTTTTCAATCAATAAAGGCAAAAATATTGACAAAATCGCGCAGCGGGGGTATGATATAGGCGCATTGAACAGGGGGAACAATTTTTGTAAGAAAGAATAATTACGCGGCGAGCCAAGGGCGCCGCGGATTATAAAAAACTTTTTTCCGCAAAGGAGGGAAAAAATGAATCTCACAAAGTTTAAGCCATTGTTGCGCGGCGTCGCCGCGGCAGCGGCTGCACTGCTCACCCTTTCGACGGTCGGCTACTCCATCGCGAAGTCCGACTTGGCGATCGGTTGGGTGGACGGGTTCTTCGAAGTCGGTGACAGGACCATCTACGAGCAGGTAGAGGAGACGATCCCCGGCTACACCATCCCGGGCACGACGGAAGGGTATTCGTACATTTTCCGCGGCAACTATGACACGGAATACGATACGGTGACCGAGTATGCCGAGGCGCTGCGCGAGCACATCATCCGCCAGGGCGAAGAGGGCTTTGCGCTGCTGAAAAACGACAACGGCGCGCTGCCTCTGAACAAGTCGGCTGCGGGCGAAAACGTCGCGCTGTTCGGCTGGAATGCTTACAACACGCCGACCGGCCACACGGGCGTCAACGCCAACAACGGCAACCCGGGCCGAGGCCAGACGGAAAGCACGGATAAATATCCGAAGATCACGCTCAAAGACGCGTTCGACGCGATCGACGGCGTCACCGTCAACGACACGGTCAAGAGCGATCACTTCACCGGCGCGATGGCAGGTCCTTCCCGCGGCGGCGGCTGGGGCGGCGGCGCTTCGACCCCTTGGGAAGATTACGAGTACACCATCCCCGAAGTTGCTCCCGAAGCGGCCATGGTCGACAGCTGGTCTATCGACAAGGCGTCGACGACCGGTATCGTCGTGCTCGGGCGCGGCGGCGGCGAGGGCAACAACTACAAGGTAGACGCCGCGACCAACGCGAAAGATCCTCTGGCACTCTCGCAGGACGAACTCGATATCGTCGGCCTCGCGAAGGAGTACTGCGACAAGGTCGTCGTGCTCATCGTCTCCGCGAACGCGATGGAGCTCGGGCCCCTGGTGGAAGAGGGCGGCCAGTATGAGGTCGACGCGATCGGCTTCTGCGGCATCCCCAACGACTACCAGTACCAGGGCATCGCCAACGTGCTCGCAGGCCAGGTCAACGCGACGGGCGGCCTGACGGACACCTATGTGTATGATAACAGCTTCACTCCCGCGTCCATCAACATGGGCCAGCAGCAGTACAGCGACCTCGACACCATCACCAATTTCGACGATCCTTTGGACAGAGGCACGACCAACTACCGCGCCGAAAACTACATCGTCGAGGCGGAGGGCATCTACGTCGGCTACAAGTACTACGAGACCCGCTACTTCGATTCTTACGCCGATCCGGACGGCACCAACGCCACCTCCACGGCAGGTTCGACCACCGGCGAGGCCTGGGATTATGCCAACGAAGTCATCTTCCCCTTCGGCCAGAGCCTCTCGTACATCCCGTACAGCCAGGAGATCATCGACGTCAACGTCGACCTGTCTGAAAACGGCAACGTGACCGCCCGCGTCCGCATCAACAATGAGGGCGAAGAGGACGGCTACTTCCTCGCACAGCTGTATGTCAACCGCCCGTACACCGAGTACGACGTTGCAAACAACGTCGAAAAGTCTGCGGTCGACTTCCTCAGCTCGAAGAAGGTCGAAGTCGCTGCCGGCGAGAGCGAGATGGTCGAGATCACCGTCCCGACCCGCTACCTCGCAAGCTGGGATTCCAACGCCCTGAACGGCGAAGGCACCTACATCCTTGATGAAGGCGAATATATCTTCACGGCTGCTGCCGGTTCGCACGCGGCTGTCAACAACTTCCTGGATGCGCTCAACTATGAAACGGACGAGACGACCGAGATCGGCCGCGTCACGACCTGGACGCTCGAAGAATTTGACGACGAGACCTTCTCCGTCTCTAACGGCGTCGAAGTGCGCAACCAGATGGAAAATGCAGACATCAACTACTACCTTGGCGAAGACACCGTGACCTACCTTTCGAGAAGCGACTGGGAGGGCACCTTCCCCAAGAACTATACCGATTACGTCAACGACTCGGGCATCGCGTCCGAACCCAAGTTCACCATCTCCGGCGCGGAGAAGGAAGAGGAGTGGCTCATCGAGCTCACCAGCTCGCAGGGCGTCATCAACGAGAGCAGCAACGAGTCTGAATGGGCAGACGTCGAGGGAACCCTCCCCGAAGAAGTGCAGAATGGCGACTATGCGACCGTCTGGGCATGGATCCTGCACATCGCGCAGACCGATCCGGAAGCGTTCAGCGATATCCATTCGGAAGAGTGGCAGGCCGTCGCCGACTCCATCCCGCTCGGCGTCGCCATCGCGAGCGTCGCAAACGGCGGCCACGCGACCAAGGTGTTCTCCGACGAGATCGGCAACCCCGGCAGCGTGCAGTCTGAAAGCGTTGCGGGCTATTCGCAGACGCTCAAGCTCAACGACGAAGGCACCGAGACGATGAAGCTCAACGTCGCGTCCAACACCCTGCTCGGCGCCAGCTTCAACCCCGAATTCGCATATGAGTGGGGCCTGATGGAAGGTGAAGGCGGCCTGTGGCTGCAGATCACCGAGAGCCCGAGCGAATATCCTTCGCAGGCAGTCACCGTCTGGGGCGCAGGTCTCAACCAGCACAGACATGCTTACAACGGCAGAAACTCCGAGTATATGTCCGAAGACCCGATGCTGACCAACCGTATCGGCGCAGAGCAGCTGCGCGGCGCGGTCGAAAAGGGCTCCATCTGCGGCCCGAAGCACATGGGCTTCAACGATCAGGAGCTCAACCGTCAGGGCGTCGCCTGCTACATGACCGAGCAGAAGGTCCGCGAGACGGATACCCGCTGCTACGAAGGCGCGCTGCGCGTCAATGAAGGCAACGGCACGGGCGTCATGATGTCCTTTGCCCGCATCGGCGCAACCAACGTCACCAATAGTGTAGGCTACATCAAAAACATCATGCGCGGCGAGTGGGGCTTCACCGGCATCGTCACCACCGACATGGGCATGGGCGCGGGCTACCACGAACTCGGCGCTCTCGTCCTCGCAACCGTCAACGAGTACGCAAGCTTCTCCAACAACCCGTTCGTCATGGGCGACGGCGTCAGCGACGACGCAGTTGTCAGCAGCTCTTGGGCGTATCTGACCCTCGGCGAGGCCCGCAGAGATCCCGCGTTCGCAGAGCAGGCCCGCCAGACGGCGCTGTACGTGCTCTTCACCATCGCGCGCAGCGGCTCCGGCGTGTACGTCGAGCGCGTGGCGAACACCGGCGAAGACATCGTCGTTCCCGACACCGTCGTCACGACCGAGATCCCTGTCGGCACGCTCGAACATGCGGGCTGGGAGTACATCTTCATCACGCTCGAAGTCGTGTTCGCAGTCGTAACGGCCGTCGCAGGCATCGCCTGGATCGCATCTGAAGTGCTCCCCGAAAAGAAGGAGGATAACTAATATGAGTTTTATCAAAAAACAGGGGGCCGGCACCTGGATCTCGATCATCACGGTCATCGTCGGCATCGTCGCGCTCGCCATCTACGGCGCGGCGACCGGGGCAGGCATGGGCCTGGAGATCGCCAGCGGCAGCCAGCCGTTCTATGAGGCGTCCCGCCCGGAAGACAGCGCAATGCTCTCGACGGTCGTCACCTGCGGCGTCATCGCCCTCGTGTGCCTCGTCGCCGGCATCGTGCTCGGGCAGTTCAAGGCTGACAGCATCGTCGGCAAGGTCTGCGCCATCCTCTCCGGCGCGCTGCGCATCGTCGCTCCCGCACTGCTCCTCTTGGTTTTGCTCAACTTCGCGTACGGCTCGCTGACCGGCCTGGGCTGGACCTTCTTCTCGAATGAAGAGCTGTCCATCGCCGCCGAGGCGATCACCGTCGGCAAGCAGGTGATCACCGGCCTGGTGTTCTTCGCCATCGCCGCCATCGCAGCCATCGTCGCCGCATTCTTCGGCGTCGTCAGAAAAGGGCAGAACTAAACAGCATATAGCAGCAAAGATGTAACATCGTAGCTTACCTTGGCCGGGCGCACACGGCTTCGTCCGTGTGCGCCCGATATTTTTTAAGTATGGTGAGGGGCGGCAGTTCATATCCATAAAAATTCGTAGAACTGTTGTCAAGGCAATTTGTTTTGTGTTATACTATTTGGGAGGATGTAAAGTTGGATATTGCAGTCAGGGTAGAAAATCTTGCAGCGGGGTGCGTCACGGACGAAAAGCAGCCCCGGTTCTCTTTTTCGATCACTTCCGAAAAGCAGGGGGCAGAGCTGGATGAGGCGACCATCCGCGTCGGAGACTGGGCGTACAAGACGCACAGCCAGATCCTGATCCCGTACGGCGGCAAGCCGCTCAAGCCCTTTACTGAATATACCGTCCGCGTCGAGGCCAAGCTCAAAGACGGCGAGACGGGTCGCGCGCAGGCGACCTTCCGCACCGGGCGCATGGATACGCCCTGGAAAGCGCAGTGGATCAGCGACGCAAACTATCATTTTACAGAAAAGAAAGTATCGCCCGTACCGATGACCTTCCGCAAGCGGCTTTATACCAAAAAGCCGGTCTCGCGCGCCACGCTGTTTGCCACGGCAATGGGCATCTATGACGTATATATCAACGGAAAACGCGTCAGCGACCGTTACTTCGCGCCCGGGTTCACCTCGTACAAGCACACGCTGCAGTACCAGACGTACGACGTGACCGCGCTCTTGAGCGGCGCCGACGACATTTCCTTCACCGTTGCGGGTGGCTGGGCGGTCGGCTCCTTCGTCTTTACCCGCAAAAACCGCATCTCTGCCGACAGGCAGGCGCTGCTCGCCGAGGTCCGCTTCGAATATGCAGACGGCACCGTCGAAACGATCGGCACGGACGCGAGCTGGCTGGTGACGGAAGGGGGCAACTACCTCGCCGCAGATTTCTATGACGGCGAAACGTACGACGCTGCCGCCAAGCCGGAAGAGTGGACGTGGCATAACGCCGCGGTCGAAAAGCTGCGCCTGCACCCGGATATCATCGCCGAACAGGGCGCGCCCGTCATCGCGCGCGCGGTCATGAAGCCCGTCTCCTGCATCCTGCGGGGCGACGAGCTGATCTACGACTTCGGCCAGAACTTTGCGGGCGTCATCTGCGCGCGCATCGAGGGCAAGGAGGGCGACGAGGTCGTCTTCCGCCACGCCGAAGTGCTCAACGACGACGGCTCGTTCGCGACGCAGCTGCTGCGCTCGGCGAAGGCGACGGCGCGCTACTTCTGCAAGGACGGCGCGCAGGTGTATTCGCCCCGCTTCACCTATATGGGCTTCCGCTATGTGGGGGTCAAGGGGGTGCGCAAGGAGAACCTCGAGCTCTCCGCCTACGTCATTTGGTCGGATATCGAGCAGCACGGCGAGTTTTCCTGCTCTGACGAGCGCATCAACAAGCTGCAATCTAACATACTGTGGAGCGCGAAGTCGAACTTCGTCGATATCCCCACCGACTGCCCGCAGCGCGACGAGCGCATGGGCTGGACGGGCGATATCGCCGTGTTCGCGCCCACGGCCTGCTTCAATATGGATATGTCGCGCTTCCTCGACAAGTGGCTGCGCGACGTCAAAGACGAACAGCTCAAATCGGGCGGCATCCCCAACACTGTCCCCGTGCAGGGGTACGGCTTCCCCGCGACCATGCCGGTGATGGCGGTCGACTTCTGGGGGGATGCCTGCATCCTCGTGCCGTGGGCACAGTACATGGCCTCCGGCGACAAGGCGCTGCTCGAAAAGATGTACCCGACCATGAAAAAGTACGTCAAGGCGTGCGCCTTCTGGGCGGGCTTCGGTGTCGGCAAAAAGCGGTACATCTGGCACACCCCCGCCGTGCTGCACTTCGGCGACTGGATCGCGCCGGGCGTGCCGAAAATGAGCGACTGGCAGAAGCGCAGCCGCTGGACGGCGACGGCCAGCCTCGCGCACACGAGCGGCCTGCTCTCCAAGATCGCCGGCCTGCTCGGCAAAAAGGAGGACGAAAAGAAGTACGCCGACTATTCTGCCAAGGTCGCAGACGCCTACGTCTCGGTGTTCACCGACGGCAACGGCAAGCTGAAAAACGAGTTCCAGACGGCGTACGTGCTGCCGCTCGCCTTCGATATGTTCCCCGCGTCGCAGCGGGCAAGCGCGGCAGACAACCTCGAACGGCTGGTCAAATTGAACAATTATTGCATCGCCACCGGCTTCCCCGGCACGCCGTACATCCTGTTCGCGCTCGCCGACAACGGGAAAGAGGAGACCGCCTTCCGCATGCTCACCAACGAAATGTGCCCGTCGTGGCTGTTCGAGGTGCGCGCGGGCGGCACGACCATCTGGGAGCGCTGGGACGCCTTGAAGGAGGACGGCTCGCGCAACACCGGCGAAAACGACGGCACGGGCGGCATGGTCTCCTTCAACCACTACGCCAGCGGCGCGGTGGGCGACTTCCTCTACAAGCGCGTCGCGGGCATCGAGCCGCTCGAAGGCGGCTATAAGACTTTCCGCATCCGCCCCCTCGTCGGCGGCGGCATCACCTGGGCGAAGGCTTCCACGCAGACGCCGTACGGCAAAGTTTCCTCCGACTGGAAGGTGGAAAACGGCAAATTCAAGATCGAAGTCGCCGTCCCCGTTTCCACGCGCTGCACGCTCGTCTTGCCCGACGGATCGGAGCGCGAGCTGGCGAGCGGCAAATATGAATTTGAGTGCAAGATATGAAAAAGTGTTATTTAGCGATCGATATCGGCGCCTCCTCCGGGCGGCACATCGTCGGCTGGCTTGACGGCGGAAAGCTGCAGATGGAAGAGGTGTACCGCTTCACCAACGGTGCGGAAGAGCGCGAAGGCCACCTCGTGTGGAACGCCGCGCGGCTGGAGAGAGAGGTGGTCAGCGGCCTGAAGGCCGCCGCCGAGCAGGGGTATAAGCCCGACTACATCGGCATCGACACCTGGGCGGTCGACTACGCGCTGCTCGACGGCGAAGGCCGGCTGATCGGCGACGTGTTCTCTTACCGCGACGGGCGCACACGGAGCGCGGCGGAGCAGGTGCACGGCATCTTGCCTTTCGCGCAGCTGTACGCGCGCACGGGCATCCAGTACCAGCCCTTCAATACCATCTACCAGCTGTATGCAGACAAGATGAGCGGCAAGCTGGACAAGGCGGCAGACCTTTTGATGCTGCCCGATTATCTCAATTATTGCCTGACGGGCGTGCGGCGGCAGGAGTACACCAACGCCACCTCGACGGGCATGGTCAACGCAAAGACGCACGACTGGGACGACGAGATCATCGCCGCGCTCGGCTACGACCGCAGCCTGTTCCATCCGCTCGCGCAGCCCGGCGCCGTCGTCGGCAGCCTGAAGGCGGATATCTGCAAAGAGGTCGGCTACAGCGCCTCGGTGGTCCTTCCCGCCACGCACGACACCGCCTCGGCGGTGCTCGCCGCGCCCGTCTCCTTCGGCGAGCCGTACATCTCTTCGGGCACCTGGTCGCTGCTCGGCGTCGAGCAGACGTTCGCCCGCACCGACGAGGGCAGCCGCGCCGCCAATTATTCGAATGAAGGCAGCATCCGCCATACCTTCCGCTATCAAAAAAATATCATGGGGCTTTGGATGCTGCAGAGCGTGCGCAAGGAGCTGGGCACCACCTTCCCCGAGATGATCGAGATGGCGCGCGGCCGCAAAAAGGAGTACGTCGTCGACGTCAACGACGAGCGCTTCCTCTCGCCCGCGAGCATGAGCGCAGAAGTGCGCGCGGCGGCAGGGGCAGAGCTGGACGCGGCAGGGGTGGTGCGCACCGTCTACGACAGCCTCGCGCTCAGCTACAAGCAGGCGGTCGACGAGCTCGAAGCCAATACGGGCGCGACCTTCGGCAGCATCCATATCATCGGCGGCGGCAGCCGCGACAGCCTGCTCAACCGCCTGACGGCGGAAGCGACGGGCAAGCGCATCGTCACAGGCCCCGTCGAGGCCACCGCGATCGGCAACATGATCATGCAGATGATCAGCGCGGGCGAGATCGAAGACGTCGCCGCCGCGCGCAATATAATCCGAAATTCTTTCGATATACAGGAGGTACAGGCATGACAGCTTATGAACTCGCCGCAAAGGAGTATGCCGCAACGGGCGTCGATACAGAGGCGGCGATCCGGTGTTTACACGATATCCCCGTGTCCGTGCATTGTTGGCAGGGGGACGACGTGATCGGCCTGGACGGCGCCGGCTCCCTTTCGGGCGGCATCCAGACGACGGGCAACTACCCCGGCCGCGCGCGCAATTTTGCGGAACTGACCGCCGATATCAAGAAGGCGTTTTCGCTGATGCCCGGCAAAAAGCGGCTCAACCTGCACGCCAGCTACGCCATCTTGAACGGCGAAAAAGTGGATCGCGACGCCTACCGCCCCGAGCACTTCGCACCGTGGGTGCAGTTCGCCAAGGAAAACGGCATCGCCGGCATCGACTTCAACCCCACCTTCTTCTCGCATAAAAACGTGAAGGACGGCCTCACCCTCTCCTCGCCGGACGAAAATATCCGCAAGTTCTGGGTGGATCACGGCATCGCCTGCCTGAAGATCGCCGAGTCCTTTGCCGACGCCTTCGGCAGCCCTTGCCTGGTCAATATCTGGATCCCGGACGGCTTCAAAGACGTCCCCGCCGACCGCCTGACCCCCCGCCTGCGCCTCAAGGACAGCCTCGATAAGATCCTCGCCTGCGGGTACGACAGGAACAAGGTCGTCGTCGCGGTGGAGAGCAAGGTGTTCGGCATCGGCGTCGAGAGCTACACCGTCGGCTCCAACGAGTTTTACCAGAATTACGCCGCCAAAAACGGCATCTGCTGCCTGCTCGACAACGGGCACTACCACCCGCTCGAATACGTTTCGGACAAGATCCCCGCGCTGCTCGCCTTCTACGACAAGGTCGCGCTGCACGTCACGCGCGGCGTGCGCTGGGACAGCGACCACGTCGTGCTCTTCGAAGACGAGCTCAAAGAGATCGCCAAAGAGATCGTGCGCAACGACGCGACGGACAAGGTCATGATCGGCCTCGACTACTTCGACGCCTCCATCAACCGCTTGTCCGCGTGGGTGACCGGCCAGCGCGCCATGCAGAAGGCGCTGCTGTACGCGCTGCTCATCCCCAACGACAAGCTGCGCGCCCTGCAGGACGCCGCCGCGTTCACAGACCTGATGGTCGCGCAGGAAGAGGTCAAGGATATGCCCTTCGGCGCGGTGTGGAAGGAGTATCTCTCGCGCGAAGGGCTGGGCGAAGACTACCTGACAGAGATCAAAAAATATGAAAAATCCATCCTCAAGGAGAGAACAGAATAATGACAAAACCTGCTGATCAGAACGAACGGGGCGATATCTTCCAAGCTCCCTTCCTGCGCGAAATGTGCGCGACCGCTTCCAATATGTATCGCCTCGGCTGGGACGAGCGCAACGGCGGCAACATCAGCTATCTGCTGCACGAAGAGGAGGTCGCCGCCTATCTCGACCTGAACAAGGTGATCCGCACCATCCCGCTCATGGGGGTGAACGCGGTCAACTTCGACATCGCGCCCCTCATCGGCAAGTACTTCATCGTCACGGGCACGGGCAAGTACTTCAAGAACGTCGAAAGGGACCCCGAGACCAACCTCGGCATCGTGCGCATCGCAAAAGACGGCAAAAACATCGAGCTCTTGTGGGGCTATAAGGACGGCGGCCGCCCGACGAGCGAGTTCCCCGCCCACATGATGAGCCACATGGCCCGCCTGAAGGTGGATCCCGAAAACCGCGTCGTCATCCACTCGCACCCGACGTACACGCTGGCGATGAACTTCGTGCACGAGCTGGACGAAAAGAAGTTCACGCACACGCTGTGGGAGATGTGCACCGAGTGCATCGTCGTCTTCCCCGAGGGGGTGGGCGTACTGCCCTGGATGCTCTGCGGCACGAGCGAGATCGGCGAAGCGACCGCCAAAAAGATGGAGGAGTTCCGCCTCGTCGTCTGGGCGATGCACGGCATCTACGGCGCTGGCAAGTCGCTCGACGAGACCTTCGGCCTGATCGAAACGGTGGAAAAGGCGGCGCAGATCTATATGCTCACCGCGCACCTGCCCCGCGTCAACACCATCAAAGATGCGGATATGCTCAAGCTGCTCGAGCTGTTCAAAGTGGAAAATTATCGCAAAGATTTCCTGGATCTGTAAGCGATAAAAAATCAAATATATTTTAAGGAGGGTAAAACTGAATGTCTGCTGCAACCGATGACGCGAAGCAGAAAAAGTCCGTATTCGAGAATCCGCTGCTCTCGACCAAGGTCAAATCTGCGAATGTGAAGATCTTTCCGGAGGGCGGCCTCGGCTACTTTATCGGGCCGACGCTCGCGCTGCTGGCCAACTCCATCCTGTCCAACTACCTGAACATGTACATGACCAACGTGTTGGGCCTCAACACGTGGGCGCCGACCTTCTTCACGCTGCTGCCCGTCATCTCGGTCATCTTCGTGGTGCTCGGCAATATCGTCGTCGGCAGGTTGATGGACCGCTGCCGGACGAAGGCCGGCAAGGCGCGCCCGCTGCTGCTCGTCTCCGTGCCGCTGAGCATCCTCGCGCTGCTCGTACTGTTTACATTTGCGCCGGGGGTCGAGGGCCTTGCGGACAGCGATTCGTCGCGCATGATCACGCTGGTCATGCTCGCCGTCGGCTATAACCTGTGGTTCGCGATCGCCTATCCCTTCTACTATACCTCGCACGCGGCGCTCGTCAACCTCTCGACGCGCAACAGCAAGGACCGCTCGCTGCTGGCGACCATCTCCAACGCGACGGCGCTGGCCGCGATGGGCTTGTGCTCGATGATCCTGCCCTTCTTCCTCGGCTTCCTGTTCGTCACCGACGACAGCGGCGTCACCGACGTCGTCGCCTCGCAGAACGCATGGCGTATCTTCGTGCTCGCCCTCATCGTCATCACGGCGGTCGGCGTGCTCGTCGAGTACTTCTTCACCCGCGAGCGCATCACCGAAGAGTCCTTCGCGAACAAGCTGCTCAACGTCCGGAAGAAGGCAGAGCCCGTCTCCAAGCAGGCGAAAGTTTGCTTCTCGGATAAGTTCTGGTGGATCATCATCATCTTCTTCTTCCTGTACCAGCTGGGCGGCATGCTCAAAAACGTGTCGCAGCTGTACTACTGCACGGCGCTGTTCGAGGGCACCCTCCCCAACGGGACGATCGGCCACTCGACGGATATCGGCGGCCAATTCTCGGGCACCCTCTCCATCATCGGCGCCATCCCGACGGCCATCGGCATGGTCATCGCCTGGCCGCTGTCCAATAAGATCGGCAAGGGCCGCGCCATCCTGTTCGGCGCCATCGTTTCGGCGCTGGGCGGCGCGATCGGCTTCATCGACCCGACCAACTTCCCGCTCGTCGTGACCTCCTTCGTCATCAAGGCGCTCGGCTCCACGCCCGCGATGTACCTCTCGCTCGCGCTGCTTGCCGACGTCCTCGACCATCAAGAAGCGGTGCGCGGCTTCCGTACAGACGGCTTCACCATGACCATCTACGGCGCCATCATGGCGGGCATGACGGGCATCGCCACCGGCGTGCTCAACGTCGTGCTCAACGCCACCGGCTATGACGCCGAAGCGGGCATCGTCTCCTCTCCCGCCATCCAGGAAGGTATGAAGTGGGTGTTTATCGGCGGCGAGACCATCTGCTACGCGCTCATCTTCGTCATCTTCATCTTCATGGGCGTGGAGAAGTTCTCCGCTCTCGATAAGCGCGCCATCGTCATGGACCAGAAGGCCAAGGCTGCGGCGGAGGGCGTCGAGTACGTCGATCCCGCCGAAAAGATGCGCATCGAAGAGGCAGAGGCAGAGCGCGCCAGCGAAGAAGCGCGCATCGCCGAGATGAAGAAGCGCTGCGAGAAGAAGGGCATCGACTTCAATAAAGAACTTGCTGCCTACGAGGCCAAGCGCGCCGAAGCGCAGGCCAAGCAGGCTGAAAAGCAGGCCGCGGCCGAAGCGAAGAAGGCCGCCGCCGAAGCGGCAAAGGCGGAGAAGTACGCCGCCCTGAGCGCCGAGCAGAAGGCAGAGCTCGAGCGCAAGGCAGCCGCCGCCGCACAGGCCGCCAAAGAGCGCGACAAGCGCGTGCTTGCCGAGTTCAATGCGATCCGCGAGCGCAACGGCAAGCCTGCCCTCGAATGAGCGGCTTGCGCGCAGCAAAAAATATTCCAAGGTAAGGAGATCAAAACAATGGCAAACAGAATCGTTCTGAATGAAACCAGCTACCACGGTGCGGGTGCGATCCGCGAGATCCCCGCAGAAGTCAAGGGGCGCGGCCTGACCAAGGCGTTCGTCTGCTCCGACCCCGACCTCGTCAAGTTCAAGGTGACGGACAAGGTGCTCGACGTCCTCAAAGAGGCCGGGCTCGACTACGAGCTGTACTCGAACATCAAGCCCAACCCCACCATCGAAAACGTGCAGACGGGCGTCGCCGCCTTCAAGGCGAGCGGTGCAGACTACATCATCGCCATCGGCGGCGGCTCTTCGATGGACACCGCCAAGGCGATCGGCATCATCATCGCCAACCCCGAGTTTGAAGACGTGCGCTCCCTCGAGGGCGTCGCGCCCACCAAAAAGCCGAGCGTTCCCATCATCGCCGTCCCGACGACGGCGGGTACGGCTGCAGAAGTGACCATCAACTACGTCATCACCGACGTGGAAAAGAAGCGCAAGTTCGTCTGCGTCGACGTGCACGACATCCCCGTCGTCGCCGTCATCGACAGCGACATGATGAGCACCATGCCCAAGGGGCTGACCGCCGCGACGGGTATGGACGCGCTCACCCACGCCATCGAGGGCTACATCACCAAGGCGGCCTGGGAAATGACGGATATGTTCCACCTGAAGGCGATCGAGATCATCTCCCGCTCGCTGCGCTCGGCGGTCAAGGGCGAAAAGGAAGGCCGCGAGGGCATGGCCCTCGGCCAGTACATCGCCGGCATGGGCTTCTCCAACGTCGGCCTCGGCATCGTCCACTCGATGGCGCACGCCCTCGGCGCGGTGTACGATACCCCGCACGGCGTCGCCAACGCCATCCTGCTGCCTACCGTCATGCGCTATAACGCCGACGCCACCGGCGAAAAGTACCGCGACATCGCCAAGGCGATGGGCGTGCAGGGCGTAGACGAGATGACCCTCGAAGACGCCCGCAAGGCCGCCTGCGACGCCGTCGCGCAGCTTTCCAAAGACGTCGGCATCCCCGAGAACCTGAAGGGCATCGTCAAGGAGGAGGACATCGACTTCCTCGCGCAGTCCGCGATGGATGACGCCTGCCGCCCCGGCAACCCGAAGGATCCCACCAAAGAGGACATCATCAACCTCTATAAAGAACTGCTCTAATTTGCTCATTCTCCGTTTCCTTAACGGCAGTCGGTCTCCGGCTGCCGTTATTTTTTGCTTTTTTGCGGCGGTCTGCAGAAAAATTGCGCGCGAAATTGAGGGAGGAAAAGTATTTTTATTGAAAATTTTTCCGTTTTATGTTACAATATGCCCCAGTAAGCTGCATCGGAGGCATTATGGAGCTCGGAGAACAGATCAGGCAGTGCAGGAAGGCGAAAAACATTTCGCAGGAACAGTTGGCGGAGCTGGTGAACGTATCCCGCCAGACGATCTACAAATGGGAGACGGGGCTCGCGCAGCCGAGCGCGGAAAAGCGCAGAGAGCTGGGCGCCGTCTTGGGAGAATTGTTGGAAGATGCGTGTCGCGACGCGGCAGCCGAGGCGGAGTGCTGTGCCGCCGCTGCTTTTGCAGAAGAGCCGCAGGACGCCGCGCTGAGCAAACGGCGCCGCCGTGCCGTCGTGACGACGGCCATCGTCGGGCTGCTGGCGCTGTGCAGCCTCGTGCTCGCAGTCTGTACCGGGCTGACCACGGTGATCGCCCCGTACGACCAGACGTCGGCTACGACCTATTGCGTCGACGCGGTTTGGTTTTATCTCTCTTTGGCAATGTGCGTCTGTTTTTGCGCAGCCGAGGTCGCGCTGCTGTTTTTTGTATGCAAGCGGCGGTTTTGGCAGGCATAAAGGCGCAGAGGGCAAATTTTTCAGTATAAGGAGTGAATATGAGCAAGATCAAAAAGTGTTGGCTGGCGGTATGCCTGGCCGTCGCGATGTTGGCGGCCCTTCTCCCGCTGTCTTTCCCCGCGGTGTCTGCCGCAGAGGTGGCCGCTCCGGCGGATACGAGCGCGGAGACGTATGCCGCGCGCCTGTTCGCGAAGCTGACAGTATCGCTGGACGGCGAAGGCGGATATGTGCGTGCGGTGGTCAAAAACGACTTCACCCTCTTCCCCTCTACCGTGGCCGTCATCGTCGAGCTGTACTCTTCCGACGAGCGCGCGTACGATTACAGCGACATGGAGTGGTGTGGGACCACCTCCATCGACGACCTGAACATGGGGAATAGCATCTATACCCGCGCCTCGACGGGCGGTAAGCAAAAATATTGGCTTGGCCGGATGCGCTACAAAGAGAACGGGGATAACTGGAAGGAACTCTGCACGCCCGTCTGTCTGTTCGATGCAGAGGGGAACTTCATCAGCGTCGCGTGAGCGGCGCGGGCCGCTGCGGCAACACCGGGGCGGGGCGCATGGCGCCCCGCCCTTTTTGCTGTCGTGCGCCCGCAGCGGAAAAATTCTGCAAAAAACTGAAAATGTAAACCAAAATGTAAACCGCGGGTTTATAGACAACCGAGATTTTTATTGGTATAATAAGCGAGCAAAGTTGGCGGGAGGGGAGGCTGCCGGCTTTGCCCTATGCGTTGAATGAGAAAAAATAGGGGTAGGAGAGGACCCCTTCGGCGTTTGCCTTGCAAAATGTGACCAAACGGTATGCGGGCCGAATGTGTCAAAGGCCCGCTGATGTGCTGAATTGGACCTCGCTCGCCTTTGGCGGGCGAGGCTTCCGCATTTTTTGGCGGCGTTTTTTACCGCCTGCCGGCGGCGAAGATGCCGCCGTGCGGGCAGCTCTCCCGGCGTGCGCCGCGCTTCGGCGGCGGAAAAGGGATATTTGCCGCGGCTGCGCGCCGGGCGGAGAGGCGGGGGCCTTTGCGGCCCCCGCTTCAGATTTTTGCGGCGGCGCATACTGTCTGCGGCGCATACTGCCTGCGGGGCGGCCTTGCGGCGGCAACTTCGGGCAAAGTATTTACTTTTGCCCGCCCGTATGGTATAGTGGAAGAGAACAGAGGCGTGCGGCCGCAGGGGAGGGAAAATATGCAGCGTATCTGGATCGAAGAGGACGACGAGAGCATCCGCGAGGAGCTGGCGGCATTGCTGCGCAGCCACGGCTACGAGCCGGTGGCGGGGCCGCCCTGCGAGCTGGCCCTGCTCGACGTCAATCTGCCCGGCGCGGACGGCTTCGCGCTCTGCCGCCGCCTCAAGCGGGAGGCAGACGTGCCCGTCATCTTCCTGACGGCGCGCGACGCCGACGCAGACGAACTGAACGGCTTCGGCGCGGGCGGCGACGACTACATCAAAAAGCCGTACAGCCCCGCGGTGCTGCTGGCGCGCATCGCGCGGCTGCTGCGCCCCGAGCGGCGGCGCATTTCGGCGGGCGGGCTGACGCTGGACGAAGACGCCTTCGCCGTCTCCTTCGAGGGGCGCTCCGCCTCCCTCACCAAGACGGAGCAGCGCATCCTGCGCAGCCTGATGCAGCGCCCCCTCTGCAAAAAGGAGGAGCTGATCGAGGAGCTGTGGACGGACAGCTGCTACGTCGACGAAAACACCCTCTACGTGCACATCAACCGCCTGCGTGAGAAGCTGCGGTCGATCGGCGCGGAGGGGCGCATCCGCACGGTGCGCGGTGTGGGGTACAAGTTATGAGCTTTTTCCGCTATCTGCGCGCGCAGCTCGTGCCCGCCTGCTGCGTCCTGCTCGGCGCGGCCGCGTGGTCGGCCGGCGCCTTTCTTTTGGGGGCGGAGCTGCCACTCATCCTCTTCACCGTCATTTTCGCGCTCGCCCTCGCAGCGTTGGCGCTGCTGTTCGGCTGGCTGCGGGCGCGCCGCCGCCTTGCCCGCCTGCACCGCGCGGCGGACGCCCTTTCGGAAAAGTACCTCCTCGGCGAAGTGCTCGAGCGGCCGCTGGGCGGGGCGGAGGTAGAATATTACCTCGTGATGAAGGAGGTCTCCCGCGCCGCCGTCGACGCGGTGGGCGAAGCGACGCGCGCGCGGGACGAGTACGCAGACTTCGTCGAGGGCTGGGTGCATGAACTCAAGACGCCGCTGACCGCCTGCTCGCTCATCCTCGCCAACGGCGGCGACGCGCGCAAGCTGCGCGTCCAGCTGCGGCGGGCGGACAACCTCGCCGAAAGCGTCCTGCACTTCGCGCGGCTGCGCCGCGCGGACGCGGGCTGGCAGATCTCGCCCGCCGACCTGCGGCAGATCGCCGACGAGGCGGTGCGCGGCGAGATGGAACTGTTGCTCGCTGCGGGCGTGCGCGTCGAGGTCGAGGGGGAGGGGCGCGCCTCCACCGACCGCCGCGCCCTGCTCTTCATCCTCAAACAGCTGCTCGTCAACGGCGCCAAGTACTGCCGGGGCGGGCATATGCGCATCGCCGCGGGCGGCGGCACCCTCACCGTCGAGGACGATGGCCCCGGCATCGCCGCGCACGAGCTGCCCCTCATCTTCGGCCGCGGCTATGTGGGCGGCGCGGGGCTGCGCGCGGGCGGCGGCACGGGCATGGGGCTGTACCTCGTCCGCGAAACGTGCTCAGGGCTTGGCATCCGCGCCGCGGCGGCGTCGGAGGAGGGCAAATTCACCCGCTTCACCTTCACATTCCCGCAGTAACCTTACAAAAGCGTAAGGCGGGCGTAAGGTCGCGTTAGATAATTTCGCACACGCCCGTGGTATAATGCGTGCGTAAGGAGGTGTTTGCCATGCAAGAAATTTTGCGCGTGGAGCGGGCCGTCAAGTACTTCGGCAGCGGCAGCGCGGTGACGCGCGCGCTGGCGGGCGTCAGCTTTTCGGTAGAAAAGGGGGAATTTGTCGCGGTGATGGGGGCGTCCGGCTCGGGCAAGAGCACGCTGCTCAACGTCATCGCCGCCATCGAGCCGCTCAGCGGGGGCGACGTCGCCGTCGAGGGGGTCTCCCTCGCGCATATGCGCGAGAAGGAGCAGGCGCGCTACCGCCGCGACCGCCTCGGGTTTATCTTTCAAGAATATAATCTGCTCGACACCCTCACCGCCCGCGAGAATATCGTTTTGCCTTTGAATTTGCGCCGCGCGGGCAGAGAGTACACCCGCAGCGCGCTCGAACGGGTGAGCGGGGCGCTCGGCGTCGGGGCGCTGCTCGACAAGTTCCCGTACGAGCTCTCGGGCGGAGAGCGGCAGCGCGTCGCGTGTGCGCGCGCCGTCATCACCTCGCCCGCGCTCATCCTCGCCGACGAGCCGACGGGCGCGCTCGACTCCAAAAACTCGCGCGCGCTGATGCAGCTGTTTTGCCGCATGAACGCGCAGTTGGGCGCGACCATCCTGATGGTCACGCACGACGCCGCGGTCGCCTCTTACGCCTGGCGCGCCCTCTTTTTGCAGGACGGCAAGCTGTTCTCGCAGCTGTATCGCGGAGAACGCGACCGCGCAGACTTCCAAAACGAGATCCTCTCGACCGTGGCGGCGACGGGAGGTGGCTGCGATGCTCTTTAAGTTGGCGCTGCGCAACGTGCGGCGGCAGGCGAGCAGCTACCTCATCTACTTCATTACCGTCACGCTGACCGTCGCCTTTCTCTTTGCGCTCAACAGCATGGTCTTCGGCGAGGTGCTGCGGCAGTTACACCCGGCGTACGAAAGCATCGTCCGCCCGCTGCTCGTCGCTTTGAGCGCCGTGCTGGGCGCCGTCATCGCCTTCGTGCTCGCCTACGCGACCGCCTTCCTGCTCCGCCGCCGCAAAAAGGAATTCGGCCTGTACCTGACGATGGGCATGACGCGCGGCAACATCCTCGCCCTGTTCGCGGGGGAAACGGCGGTCACCTTCCTCTGTTCCCTCGCGGCCGGCGTCCTGCTCGGGCTGGGGCTGTACCAGCTGCTGCTGTACGCCTTCATGCAGTTCATCGACGGCACTTATCAAGCGGGCGGCTACGCCGCGGGCGGCATCCTCTGGACGGTGCTGCTCGTCGCGCTCATCTTTTTGCTTGCCTTCGCGGTCTCCCTCGGCTATCTGCGCTTTGCCAAGATCTCCGCGCTGCTCGCGGGGGAGAGGAAGGGGGAAAAGGAGGTGCGCCTCCCCTGGCTGTGGCCGCTGCTCGCCGCCGCCACCCTCGCCGCAGGCACCTTCGCCTGCGTCCGCTTTGTCGGCTGGATCGGCTCCTCCGACTTTGCCGACCGCGTGGGGGAGGCGACCGCGTACATCGCCCTGCTGCTCGCCTCCCTCCTGCTCTTCCCCGCCTCCCTCTGCCACTGCGGGGCGTGGCTGCTGCAGCGGCGCGACTGCTGCGCGGCCAAAGGCCTCGGCCGCGTCACGCTGCGCCACATCTCGGCGCGGCTTGGCGGCAGTTCGCTGCTCATCGGCCTGCTCTCCATTCTGCTCACCGTCGCCCTCGTCGGGCCCAACGTCTTTCTGGCCTGCCGCACCCTCAGCGAGCGGCAGGTGCAGGTGGAGCAGGCCTTCGACGTCGTCGCCGCCCACACCGAGTACACGGGCGTGCCGTACGAGGAGGGGGTCGCCCTGCTCGAAAGGTATGCCGATGTCGCCGCCAGCCGCGCGTACGCCCGTTATGACTGTTTTTCCCCCGCAGAAGGCGGCTCCGGTCATGAAATATGCGTCGCCGAAAGCGACTTCCGCGCCCTGTGCGCGCTGCTCGGCTACGCGCTGCCCGACCTCGGCGGCCTGCTCCGCTGCGAGGACGCCTACTATGTCTACGGCATCCCCGCCGTCGGCACCTTCGAGTATAAAGAGGGAGAAGGGCTGTCGGAGGGCTACGTCGGCACCCTCGTCTGCCCGCCCAACATGATCTCCGTCGGCACATACGTCGAGTCGTGGGTGGTCGTCCCAGACGGGCGGCTGCAAGATTATCTGTCGGGGTGGGGAAGCGTCTACGCCGAGGCGTGCTTTGCCGCACAGCTCGCGGGCGAGCGGTATGACGCGCTCGCCGCGCAGGATGCCCTCAACGCCCTCACCGGCAACCTCGTCTCCTTCCGCCTGCGCGAGGCGGCACGGCTGGAGACCCTCGTCGACTTCGGTCTGTTCTTTTTGGCGGCGCTCTTTTTGTTCGCCGTCTGCCTGCTGCTCTCGGCGGCGATGCTCGCCTTAAAGTCGCTGACGCTCGTCGCCGAAGATAAGCCGCGCTATCGCATCCTCTGGCGGCTGGGCGCGGCGGACGCGGCCATGCGCCGCTCCCTCTTTGTGCAGCTCGCCGTCTTTTTCCTCGCTCCGCTCGCCGTCGCGCTGCTCATGAACGTGCCGCTGCTCGCCTGCTTCTTCGCGTTGTGGCAAGACCTCGCCCTCTTTTCCTTCGGGCAGGCGGTCGGCACGGCGGCGGCCGTCTCCGCCTTTTTGCTCGCCGTGCTCGCCCTCTACCTCGCGGCGACCTGCGCCGTCGCCTGGAAGGATATCCGCACCTCCATCCGCAGCGAAAACAGACTATAGGCGAGCTCGGCTCCGTTCGATGCGGGCGGCGCATGCGCGCCGCCCGCACGCACGCGGCGGTAAAAATTTTTCATAAAAAATCAGAAATAAGACAGTATCTGTCTTGTTTTTATGCTATAATAGGGGCGTACAGGGCGGCAAAGCGCGCCGCCCCGCAATAAAAGGGAGGAAAGAGAGATGGCGAAAGATTTTTGGGACGATATCGGCGATGCGTACGACCCGTTCGGCGTTTTTGACGACGAGGGGGACGGCCACGATCGGGGCGAGGCGCTGGAGGCGGCAGACTTCGAGGACGCCGTCGACGAATACGAGCGCCGGACATACGGCGCGGCCGGCGATGCAGACGAGGAGGACGAGGAGGACGGCGTATAGGAGGGCGCGTGCCGTAAACAGGTCGTAAAAAAACTTCTCCGCTTGCGCGGGGAAGTTTTTTCTTGACTTTGCACGGCATATTTGTTATACTATTCATATAAATATGATTTATATGTAAAGGAGACAGTATGGAAATTCCCAAAGGACACTATGTTTTCGGTACGGTAAAGGTAGGCGAGCGCGGGCAGATCGTCATTCCCCGCGAGGCGCGCGATACATTTCACATCAAGGCGGGAGACACGCTCATCGTGCTCGGCGACGAAAAGTGGGGCATCGCCGTCACGAAGGCAGACGTGCTGCAAAAGTTTGCCGAGGGCGTCTATCAAAAGATCGAGGAGAGCAGCCATGGCAACTGACTTCGGGCAGACCAATCTGCCGTTTCTGCGAGAGGATTGCATAGAAGTTTTCGGCGCGGAGCAGGGCGGGCGCATATTTGATGAGGCGCTTGCAATTTACGGCGAATTGGTAGGTGCGGCAGATTTTCGCGGCAGTGAGGCCGTCAGATACCATATGACGGCAAAACTTTTCCCCGCGATGAGCTATTATAAGGCGCTGCAGGCGTGCGGCGTTGCAGACGCCCTCCGCATGGTCAGGCGCGAGACGCAGAAGGCCGCCGCCGTCAACAAGCAAAACAACGCTGCATTTGCAAAAATGCCGTTTGTATACACCATGTACCGAATGGGCGTAAAAAGGTATATGGCAAAGAATTTTCCGCCCGAGGGCTGGCAGACCGAATGGGTGCGCTGCGACGGAAAGGAGATCCATTTTGACCTGCACACTTGCTTGTACCACGATGTTTGCGTCGCAAACGGGTGCCCCGAACTGTGCGCCGTGTATTGTGAAAACGACGACATCGCCTTTTCGGGCCTCCTTCCCAAAATAAAATTTGAAAGATCCGGCACCCTTGGCGGGGGTGCAAAGGTTTGCGATTTTCACTTTATCAAGGCAAAAAAATAAGGGCGCGCCATATAATTGCGCGCTACAGGGGAGAGGAGCGTGCCAAAGACAGTCATTCTCGACGGCGATACGCCGTCCGTAAAATATTTATGTGCAAAGGATAAGCGCTTTCAAAAAGTATTTTCCATGATAGGCCCGGTTTCATACGAGGTGCAGGAGGACGGGTACGCCTTTCTCGTACACGAGATCATAGAGCAGATGCTTTCGGCGAAGGCGGCGAATGCCATTTACGGGAGGTTAAAGGACCTCTGCGGCGGGCATGTCTGCGCAGATGCCGTCAATGCGCTTACAGATGAGCAGATACGCGGCGTCGGCACGTCGCGCGGCAAAGTGGGCACGATACGGGCGCTCACCCGCGGCGTGGAGAAGGGGGATATCGACTTTGCCAAGTTGCATGATATGCCGGATGCCGATGTGATGAAGGCGCTCACAAGCATACGCGGTATAGGCGCGTGGACCGCCAAAATGTACCTTTTGTTCGCTTTAGACAGGCAAGACGTGTTGCCGTTTGAAGACGTCGCCTTTTTGCAGGGCTACGGCTGGGCGTATAACACGGCCGATCTTTCGCCCGCCGCCGTTCAGAAAAAGTGTGCAAAGTGGAAGCCGTATTCTTCTGCCGCCGCGCGGTATATGTACCTCGCCTTAGATAAAGGGCTGACAAAGGAAAAATTCCACCTCTCTCGGTGAGGGGCCCGTCGGGCGGGCGCACCTTTTTTGGGGGGCCCCGAAATTTAATCTTCGGTCTGGCGGGTCCAAACTTAGCTCACAAATCCAAATAAAAAGCACCCATAAAGGGTGCTTTTTATTTGGAGCTACTGGCCGGACTTGAACCGGCGACCTGCTGATTACGAATCAGCTGCTCTACCGACTGAGCCACAGTAGCGATTTTATTAACTACAAGCTAAGTCAATTCCGCGACGAATCAGCTGGAGCGACTGAGCCACAGTAGTATATTTAGTTTGCTAATGACTTTGTAACTCCGCGACGAATCAGCTGGAGCGACTGAGCCACAGTAGCGATTGATTCGCATAGCCGCCTTTCAGCGACTTAGCTTGACTATTATAGCATATTTTGCGGAAAAATCAAACGATTTTCAGTCGGAATTGCGAAAAAAATCAACACCCGCCGCGCCGCCGCCCTTTCGGGCTGCGGCGCGGCGGTGGACTGGGGAAGCAGGCATGGCCGCGGCGCGGCAGTGGGCAGGGGAGGCGGGCGACAAATGAGCGGCGGTGCGGGCGCGCTCCGAAAGGGCGGCGGGGCGATAGGGCGGGTGCCCCCTTGCAGAGCGGTCCGTCCTTTTGTGAGCCGGCGTGGAACGGGCGGGCGCGGCCATTGCAGAGCGGCCGGCTCTTTGCGGCCTTGCGGCGGAAAGGCGGGGCGCGGCCTGCAAAGAAATTCCGAAAGCGGCCTGCAAAGAAATTCCGAAAAATGCAAAAAATTTTCAAAAATATATTGAAAGCTCG
>CASEIS010000115.1 GCA_949287895.1 uncultured Bacillota bacterium | reverse complement strand
CGTCTCCGTCAAGGGGCGGGTGCTCGTCATCCACGTCGACAACTACTGCGGCGAGAAGGTCACCTTCCGCGACGGCCTGCCCGAAACGACCAAGGGCGACAAGGACAACCACGGCTTCGGCATGCTCAGCATCCGCTACATCACCGAAAAGTACGGCGGAACGCTGCACGCCTTCCTGCTCGACGATATGTTCCACCTCAACATCCTCATCCCCTTCCCCGCAGACTTCGTCTACCCCGCGGGCACATAGGGGCGCGGCATCCGCCGCACTGCACGAGAACGCCCCGCGGCGAAAGCCGCGGGGCGCAGTTTATTTTTCAAAAAATATGAAAACGGATCTGCCCGCACGCGGGCGGCGCCGCGCAAAGAGGCGTTTTTGAATGGCCTTGCGCCGCGCAAAGGGGGCTTTTAAGAATTTTTCGCCGCGGGCTCGGCTGCGGCATCGGCGGCGGGGGCGCTTTCGGCTTCGGCCGCGTACTCTTTGGCGAGGCGGCCCGCCTCGCGCAGCAGCGCGCCCGCCTCGTTGCGCCGCCCGTCCTGCGCGCACCACAGCAGCAGGGCGTTCAAAGCCCGCCCCGTCTGTTCGGCGGGCAGGATGCCGCGCAGCGCGTCGCCGCGCACCGCCAGCTCCTTTAAGGTGAAGGGCACACCCTCGGCGCGCATCTTCTGTTCGATGCCCCGCCACTTGATGACGGTCGGGCAGGTGGCAAGGTCGTCCTTGCAGCCGGAGTAGTCCGCCTGCTTCAGCAGCAGCAGCGGCTCGTACACGTCGTAGTTTTTGACGATAAAGGCCCGCACCTTGCCCTCGCGCGCCTTGCCGTCCAAGTCGTACATGTGCAGGGCGGTCAGGCGGCAGACCAGATCGGTCACCTTTTTGGGGGCCTTGAGCCGCTCGAGGATCTCCCGCGCGATGCCCTCGCCCAGCACGTCGTGGCCGTGGAACTTGCCCGTCTCGCGCATCGCCGCGGGCTTGCCGACGTCGTGCAGCAGGGCGGCGAGGCGGATGCTCCTGTCCGCGTACTTGCAGGTGCGCAGCGAGTGCTCGAGCACGTCGTGCGCGTGGAAGTCGCTGCGCTGCGCCATCCCCTTGCCCGCGGCGAGCTCTGGCAAAATGTATGCCAAAACGTCCGTCGCGTCCAGCACCTGCAGCCCCTCGTAGTGGGCGTAGGTGCGGCCGTACTTTTCGTCTGCGTGGAGGATGAGCTGCAGCTCGGCAAAGATGCGCTCGGGCACGATCTTCGCGATGCGCGCGGCGTTGAACTTGGCGCCCAAAATGCACTCGACGGTCGGCACAAAGCCCAGCTGCGCCGCCTGCCGCGCCAGCCGCATCAGCCGCAGCCCGTCCTCGGCAAACACCTCGTCTGCATCCCGCGTCGTCGTGATGCGCCTGTTTTCGATGTCGGGGATGCCGCCAAGCGGGTCGACGAGCTCATCCGTGCGGAGGTTGTAGTACACCGCGTTGCACTTGAAGTCGCGGCGCAACGCGTCCTTGCGGATATCCTTTGTGAACTTCACGCTGCTGGGCGCGTGCTCGCCGCCGCCGTAGCGGTCGGTGCGGAAGGAGGTGAACTCGAGCTTGGTTTTCCCGTCCGTCATGTTCACCGTGCCCGTCGTCTTGTACACGCCGTTCACCGCGATGCCCGCCTCCTGCGCGAGGGCAGACAGCTGTTCTGCGGGCGCGGGGGCGCACAGGTCGACGTCGGGCGAGGCGGGCAAGTTTGCCAGCGCGTCGCGCACCGCGCCGCCCACCACATAGAGGGGGAAGGGCGCCCTCTGCGCCCGCGCGCGCAGTTGTTCAGAAACATTCAAAAGCATATCTTTTCCTTATAGCCGGGATCAAAAATTTTTTTCTGTCGATATTATATCAGTTTTGCGAGAGATTTGCAAATCGTTCGAAATTATTATATAATAATTGTATCATGGGCGCGGGGGCGGCAGGCCCGCCGCGCGAGAGAGAAAGAGCGGGGGGAAAGGCGGCCTATTCGGCGCGCCCGCACGAAGGAAAAAGTTTTCTATGTACAACATCATCGTCAATCCTTGGTCGGGAGAGGGGAAAAAGAGAAAGCTGCACGCGCGCGTGCTCGCGCACTTTGCCGCGCTGGGGCAAAAAATCCGCGTGTTCACGCCCGAAAAAAAGGGGCAGATCGGCAAGCTTGCCCGCGAGATCACGCAGCGGGGAGAGGGGGACCTGGTCGTCGTCGGCGGAGACGGCTCTCTGCACGCCGCCCTCAACGGCTTTACCAATTTTGAAAAGTGCGCCCTGGGCCTCGTGCCCTGCGGCACCGGCAACGACTTCGCCGCCTTTGCGGGCATCCCCGAGGAGCCCGAGCGCGCCGTCGAGCTGATCGTGCGCGGCGCGCCCAAATATACCGAGTTCATGCAGCTGCCGCAGGGGGTGCGCGGCATCAACGCCGCCGGCACCGGCATCGACGTCGAAATTCTGCGCCGCTGCCGCAAAAGTAAGTGGCTGCGCGGCAAGCTGCAGTACGTCATCTCCCTCATCATCTCCCTCATCAAGTTCAAAAACTACGAGCTGTCCGCCCGCCTGAACGGGCACGAGGTGCATTATAAGACGCTCATCGCCTGCGTGGGCAACGGCACGCGCATCGGCGGGGGCATCCGCATGTGCCCCGCGGCGGTGCTGGGAGACAATTTGCTCGACTTCGTCGCCGTCGACAATGTGAAGAAGTCGCGCATCATCCCCGCCTTCATCAAGCTGATGCAGGGCCGCATCCTCGAAGAAAAATTTTCCCGCTTCGAGCGGTGCAGCCATATCGAGATCTTTTCAGATAAACCGCTGACCGTGCAGGTCGACGGCGAGCTGTACGAGGGGCTGCCCTTCGTCGTCGACGTCGTCAAAGATACCCTGCGCATGTACCGCGGCTGACCTCCCGCCCCCCTCGGGCGGGGGCGAACCCTTTCCGGGCGGTGGAAAGGGGCACTTTCGGAGGTAACCATGGAAACTTTAGGCTACGTCTACCTGCTGCTCTTCGTCGGGCTGATCATCGCGCTCTGCCTGTTCATCAACCGCCTGACGGACAAGCTCAACGTCCCCTCGCTGCTGCTGTTCATCGCCATCGGCATGCTGGCGGGCGTGCTGCTGCGCCCCGTGTTCGGCAACGTCACCGATTATGCGATGGGTAACGTCGTCTGCTCCATCTGCCTGGTGCTCGTCATCTTTTACGGCGGCTTCGGCACCAACTTCAAGGAGGCGCGCCCCGTCGCCGGGCGGGCGCTGCTGTTATCCTTCGCGGGCACGGCGCTCACGGCGGGGCTGGTCGGCGTCGCCGTCTGGCTCATCTTCCGCCTGCTCCCCTTCACGCCCGATATCGGCTGGGTGGAGAGCATGCTCGTCGGCTCGGTCATCAGCTCGACGGACGCCGCCTCCGTGTTCAACATCCTGCGCTCCCGCCGCCTCAACTTGAAGTACCGCACCTCCTCCCTTTTAGAGATGGAGTCGGGCTCCAACGACCCGACCTCGTACATGCTCACCGCCGTCTTTACCGCCGTCCTCGCCGCCCAATACGGGCTGGAAGGGGCGTCCGGCATGGGCGCGGCCGAGATCGTGCAGATGCTCTTCGCGCAGGTCGGCTTCGGCGCGGTCGCGGGCGTCGCCTTCGGCTTCCTCGCCGTCTTTATCCTCAAAAAGATCCCCTTCAACATGGGGCAGGGGGGCACCATCTTCGTGCTCGCCATCGCCCTGCTCGCCTACGCGGTGCCCAGCGTCCTGCCCGGCAACTGGGCGGGCAACGGGTACCTCGCCGTGTACATTTGCGGCATCATGCTCGGCAACGCCCGCATCCCGCAAAAGCGAGACTGCGTCCGCTTCTTCGACGCGCTCACCGGCGTCGCGCAGATGATGATCTTCTTCCTGCTCGGCTTTTTGGCCACGCCCGAGTGGCTCATCTCCCCGCAGGTGCTGCTGCCCGCGCTGCTCATCTTCGCCGCGATGACCTTCCTCGCCCGCCCCATCGCCGTCACCGGCCTGCTCGCCCCCTTCCGCCCGCCCCTCAACCAGCTGGGCATCGTGTCGTGGGCGGGCCTGCGCGGCGTCGCGTCCATCGTGTTTGCCATCTACGCCGTCAGTATCCTCGGCGACGACGCCCTCCCGTACGACCTCTTTTCCATCGTCTTCTGCATCGTCATCATCTCCATCTCGCTGCAGGGCTCGCTGCTGCCTCTCCTCTCGCGCAAGTGGAAGATGCTCGGCGACAACGACAACGTCCTGCGCACCTTCACCGACTACCAGGAGGAGAGCGACGTGCGCTTCGTCAAGATCGTCGTGGGAGAAAATCACCCCTGGGCGGGCAAGCACCTGCGCGAGTGCGTCATGCCGCGCGAGTTCCTCATCGTGCTCATCCTGCGCGGCAGCGACGTCGTCGTGCCGAGCGGAGAGACGGTCGTGCACGCGGGCGACCTGCTCGTCACCGCCGCGCCCGAGTTTGAAAACCGCGAGGAGTTCGGCCTGTTCGAGGAATACCTCGGCGAGGGCCACCCCTGGGCGGGGCAGACGCTGCGCTCCCTCAACCTGCCGCGCGGCACCCTCGTCGCCATGATCAAGCGGGGCGGCGGCACCGTCATCCCCACCGGCAAGACGGAGCTTATGCAGGGCGATACCCTCGTGTGCATCAAGTTGAAGGAGAAGGAGGAATCAAAACCCTCCGCTCCTGCGGACGCCGCGCCCCCCGCCGCGCAAGAATAGCGGCAACAAAGGGGGAAGCGAAGGCACCTTTTCCCCCGTCTTTTCTATAAGAACGAAGTCCGCGAGTAAAAAATATCAAAATTGCGAGTTTGACTTGCGCGAGTAATTCAATAAAAAGTGCAGCAGAGTGCAGAAAAGCAGCGCGCCCAAAGGCACGCTGCTTTTCTTGGTTCAATATTTCTTGTTCCTTTCCCATAGGAAAGGGAGTGTAAAAGGAAAACCGTGGTTTGTTTGCGTCCTGCGCGCCCGCGGGGTCACTTGGCCTCTACTCCGTTCGGCGTAAAGATATACATATCCTTTTGCAGGGGGGCCATGCCGCCGCCGAGGGCGTAGATGGCGCCGCTGAGCATATCCGTCACCCGCTGCGCCGTCGCCGCGTTCACCTCGTTTAGGTACACGATGACGCTCTGCTTTTCGCGCAGGCGGTCGATGATCTCCTCCACGTCCGCAAACGAGCGGGGGTGCCGCAGCTGCATGGGGCGCTCGCCCGGCCGCCGTTCGGCGGGCCCGGCCGCGTCCGGTGCGCCCTGCGCGTTCTGGCCGCGCGGCGGTTTTTTGCCGAGTCCTGCCATCTGTTCCCTCCTCATGCGTTTGCGGCGGGCGCTCTGCGCGCGCCGAAGATCGCCGTGCCGAGGCGGACCATATTGCTCCCGCACTCCACGCACAGCCGCCAATCGCCGCTCATGCCCATCGAAAGGATGCGGCAATCGGCGTCCTTCATTCTTATTGTATCATAAATTTCGCGCATAGACAAGCATAATGCGCGCAAATATGCGACGTCTTCGGAAATCGGCAGCATCGCCATCAGCCCCTCGAGGTGCAGGTTGGGGTAGGCGGAGAGCGACGCGTACGCCTGCTGTGCCTCTTGGAGGGAGAAGCCGCTCTTCGAGAGCTCGCTGCCGATGTTCACCTCGAGCAGGCAGTTGGCCGTCCAGCCCGCGCGCTCTGCCCGCTTTTGCAGCTCGTCTGCAAGCTCGGTGCGGTCGAGCGATTGGATGAGGTCTGCCTTGCCGACGAGGTACTTCACCTTGTTCGTCTGCAAGTGGCCGATAAAGTGCCTGCGCCCGCCGCGCACGGCGTCGAACTTGGCGGTGAACTCCTGCACCTTGTTTTCGCCGACGTCGGTGATGCCCGCGGCGATCGCCTCGTTGATCTCTTCGGGCGTGCGCGTCTTGGTCGCGGCGACCAGCGTCACCGACTCGCCCTTGCCGTTCCCGCCCGCAAGCTCGCTTAAAAGTGCGTGTACATTATCAGTAATCATAGGAAAAAGTCTCCTGCGGCCAAGTGGCCGCCGTTTGCCGGCAGGCGGGGCGGCGCTTCTTCAAAATCAAAAGGAAAAGAGCCGCTCGCTGTCTGCTGCGGCTCTATTATAGCGCTTTTTTGTGCGGTCTGTCAACTGCCTTAAATGCGGTCGACGATCAAGCGGGTCATTTCGCTGCCCTTCACCTGCTTCATCCCTTCGCTCATGATGTCCGCGGTGCGGTAGCCCTCGTCGAGCACGGCGTTGACGGCCGCCTCGATGGCCTTGGCCTCTTCGGGCAGATCGAAGGAGTCGCGCAGCATCATCGCGGCGGAGAGGATGGTCGCGATGGGGTTGGCGATGTCCTTGCCCGCGATGTCGGGCGCGGAGCCGTGGATGGGCTCGTACAGGCCGCGCTTGGTCGCGCCGAGGGAGGAGGACGCGAGCATGCCGATGGAACCGGTGATCATCGCCGCCTCGTCAGAGAGGATGTCGCCGAAGATGTTGGAGGTGAGCACCACGTCGAACTGCGAGGGGTTCTTGACCAGCTGCATCGCCGTGTTGTCGACGAGCATGTCCGTCAGCTCGACTTCGGGGTACTCCTTGGCGACGTTGTGCACGACCTCGCGCCACAGGCGGGAGGATTCGAGCACGTTCGCCTTGTCGATGGAGGTCACGTGCTTTCTGCGGCGCATGGCCAGGTCAAAGGCGATGCGCGCGATGCGCTCCACTTCCATCACGCTGTACTTTTCGGTGTCGTAGGCGAACTCGCCGCCCTCGCCGACGCCGCGGCCGCGGTCGCCGAAGTAGATGCCGCCGATCAGCTCGCGCACGACGACGAGGTCGATGCCCCTTTCGGCGATGTCCTTGCGCAGGGGGCAGGCGCCCGCAAGCGCCGGGAAGAGCTTGGCCGGGCGCAGGTTGGAGTACAGCCCCAGCGCCGAGCGGATCTTCAAAAGCCCCGCCTCCGGGCGCAGGTGGCCGGGCAGCTTTTCGATGCGCTTGTCGCCCACCGCGCCGCCGACGGCGCCCAGCAGCACGCTGTCGGATGCCAGGCAGCGGTCGATGGTGTACTGCGGCAGCGGTTCGCCCGTCGCCTCGATGGCGCACACGCCCATCAGCAGGTGTTCAAATTCAAATTCGTGGCCGAACTTTTCGCCCACTTTGTTGAGGACGGCGATGGCGCCGTCGGTGATCTCGGGGCCGATGCCGTCGCCCGCGAGCACTGCGATATGCTTTTTCATGACAAAATTACCTCAAGTCAGATTTCAGCGGCCCAATGCGGGGCCGGATATGGTTTCGATGGTGTTGCTGCGGCGCGCCGCTTCCCATTCGCCTTTACTCGCCGCGAGGCCGTACATGCGCTCGCTGACGAAGATGCGCTTGCCCTCCAAAAAGGGCAGGTCGGCGGGGGTAAAGCGGTCGAATTGGCGGCAGGGGGAGATCGCCGCGCGCAGCTGCTTCTCTTCCTCATTGCGGCGCTTCTGCTCCGCCTTGGCCGCCTGCACGGCGTCCTTGCTCGGCTTTTCGCCGACGGGGCGGTATTCCTTCGCGTAGGCGCGGGCGTCTGCCTCGGCGTAGGCGCGCGCATCTTCCGCGCTGCCCGCGCAGAGCAGCAGGTGCCCGTACTCGGTCACGACGGCGCAGGGCATCGCCTCGCTCTTGCCCAGCCGCTTGAAGGCGCGCCATGCGGCCGCCCCCAGCGCGATGTAGACGGCCGCGACCGCCGCAAAGGCGCACGCGACGCACAGGATAAAGACGCCGAGCGGGTGCGCGAAGAACCAAAAGGCCGTCGCCAGGGCGAAGAGCACCGCCGCCCCGATGCCGTAGCGCAGCGCGTCGGCGCGCAGCTGTCGCCCGCGGCTGCGGGGGGCAGCTTCTTGCTTGTCTGCCATTTCAGTTTTTGGAGATGGACTTGATCAGCCCGCCCTTGTCGATGATGTTCTGGATGAAGGGGGGGAAGGGCTCTGCCGTAAAGGTCTGCCCCGTCGTTTCGTCCACGATCACGCCCTTGGCGAGGTCGCAGGAGACGGTGTCGCCCGCCGAGATGGCCGCGACCGCCTCCGGGCACTCGAGGATAGGCAGCCCGATGTTGATGGAATTGCGGTAGAAGATGCGCGCGAAGGAGTTGGCGATGACCAGCGCGATGCCGCTCGTCTTGATGGCGATGGGCGCGTGCTCGCGCGAGGACCCGCAGCCGAAGTTGTCGCCCGCGACCATGATGTCGCCCGGCTTCACCTTATGGACGAACTCCTTGTCGATGTCCTCCATGCAGTGCGCGGCCAGCTCGGTCGCGGAGGAGGTGTTCAGGTAGCGCGCGGGGATGATGACGTCGGTGTCGACGTCGTTGCCGTATTTGAAAACAGTTCCGCAAACTTTCATGCTCGTATCTCCTTAAATTTCGTCGGGGCTCGCCAATTTGCCCGCCACCGCGCTCGCCGCCGCCACATACGGGGAGGCGAGGTACACTTCGCTGTCTACATGGCCCATTCTGCCGACGAAGTTGCGGTTGGTCGTGGCGACCGCCCGCTCGCCCGCGGCGAGGATGCCCATGTGCCCGCCCAGGCAGGGGCCGCAGGTCGGGGTGGAGACCACCGCACCCGCGTCGATGAACACGTCGAACAGCCCCTCGTGCATCGCCTGCTTCCAGATGGTGTTGGTCGCCGGGATCACGATGCAGCGCACCCCCTTGGCGACCTTGCGGCCGCGCAGGATGTCCGCCGCGATGCGAAGGTCTGAGATGTGCCCGTTGGTGCAGCTGCCGATGACCACCTGGTCGATCTTCACGTCTCCCCACGCCTCGGGCGTGCGGGTGTTTTCGGGCAGGTGGGGGAAGGCGACCGTCGGCTTGAGCGCCGAGAGGTCGACCTCGATGGTGCGCTCGTACTCGGCGTCTGCGTCCGCCTCGTAGGCGCGGATCTCGCGGGTGAAGCGGCCGTTCAGGTATTCGCGCGTCACGTCGTCGACGGGGAAGATGCCGTTCTTTGCGCCCGCCTCGATCGCCATGTTGCAGATGGTGAAGCGGTCGTCGATGGAGAGATATTGGATGCCGTCGCCGACGAACTCCATCGACTTATACAGCGCGCCGTCCACGCCGATCAGCCCGATGATGTGCAGGATGATGTCTTTGCCGCAGATGTACTTTGCGGGCTTGTTTTTGAGGACGAACTTGATGGCCGAGGGCACCTTGAACCAGCACTTGTTGGTCATCATGCCCGCCGCCATGTCCGTGCTGCCCACGCCCGTCGAAAAGGCGCCCAGCGCGCCGTAGGTGCAGGTGTGGCTGTCCGCGCCGATCACGAGGTCGCCCGCGCCGACGAGGCCCTTTTCGGGCAGCAGCGCGTGCTCGATGCCCATCTCGCCCACGTCAAAAAAGTTCTTGACGCCGTATTTGTTGGCGAAGTTTCGCACCGTTTTGACCTGCTCTGCCGCCTTGATGTCCTTGTTGGGGGTAAAGTGGTCCATCACCATGCTCACCTTTTCGGGGCAGCAGATGCAGGGCGCGTTTGCCCCCTCGAACACCTTGACCGCCACGGGCGAGGTGATGTCGTTGCCCAGCACCATATCCAGCTCGGCGTCGATCAGCTGGCCCGCCTTCACGCTGTCGAGGTGCGCGTGCGCCGCCAGGATCTTCTGCGACATTGTCATTCCCATAAGTCTACCGTACTCCTTTTTTTGGTTTTGCCGCCCGCTTTCGCCGCAAAGTTGCGCGCGCGGGCGCCGTTTATTTGACTTCATTATAGCACAAGTGCTATACTTTTGTAAACGATTTATAAAATAGATAATTTTAATTATTCTAATCGAAACATCGAATTGTCCGCCGCGGCGGGCGAGGGGAGGCAGCCATGAACTCGGAGGGGATCCGCACCTTTTTGATGCTCTCAAAACTGAAGAATTTCACCCGCACGGCGGAGCGCATGTACGTCGCGCAGTCTACGGTCACCAACCGCATCGCCGAGCTCGAAAACGAGACCGGCCGCAAGCTGTTCGCGCGGCGGCAGGGGGGCGTCGAGCTGACGGAGGAGGGGCAGCTGTTTTTAAGCTACGCCCAGCGCATCAGCGACCTCGAAGACAGCTTCATCCGCGAGGTCAACGCGGCTGCCCGCTACGACAAGGCGCTGCGCGTCGGCTGCATCAACGCCGTGTACGAGAGCGGCCTCTACCCCGCCCTCTCCGGCTTCTTCCGCGCCCATACAGACGTCGCCCTCAAAGTCGTGCTCGGCCACTCGACGGATCTGCTGCAGATGCTGCAGGAAAACCTCATCGACGTCGCCTTCACCTATCTCCCCCTCAAAAAGGCGGGCTTCGTCAGCCGCCGCTTCTCCTCCGACCGCCTCGTGCTCGTCGCCGCGCCCGCCGTCAACGCCTACGCCAAGGGCATCCGCAAGGCGCAGCTGCTCGAGTGCGAGTACCTGATGTGCAACTTCGCCTTCGGCGACGCCGGCGAGTTCGTGCGCTCCCTCGTTCCGCCCCGCCACGCCTTCCGGTTCGAGGTGGATAACAGCGGCAAGGTCGCCCAGTACCTGCTCGACGGCCTCGGCTACAGCTTTTTGCCGTATAAGATGGTGGAAGAGCACGTGCAGGCGGGCAGGCTGCAGGTGGTGCGCCCGCTCGACTTCGCCGTGCCGGAGCTTGTCAGCTACTGCTCTTACCGGCGGGGCGATGCTTTGGCAGAGGAAATCGGGCTCGCGAAATTTGTTTTGAGCTGACAAAATAAATTTTGTGAACCCCTTTGTGGATTCTGTGGATAAACTTGTATAAAAGTTGTCTTAAATGTAAAATCGGCGCCCGACGGGCGCCGATTTTGTATATTTTTGTGAATATATCCGCCGCAGGCGGCCGCGCAGGACGGGGCGATGGGGCGCGTTCAGGCGAAACGCTGTGGAATTATCGCTTGAGCAGGCGCTTCAAAGCCTCTCTGCGCTTGGTGCCGACGGGGAAGAACACGCCCGCCACGGGGCGCAGCAGGGCGTCTTCCACCTTTTTATACAGTGAGCGGCGGGGCGCGGGGGCGGCGGCGCGCGCAAAGCGGGCGAGGGCGGCCTCGTGCCAGGGGGTGGCGCGGCTTGCTTCCCAAAATTCCTCGGCAAAGTCGCTTTCGGGGTCCGTCCACGGCTTGTCAGGCCCGGCATAGTGGATGATCTTGGGCGCCTCGCGCGCCTGCATGTATGCGCGCTGCAGCGGGGCGGGCGCGCGCGAGATGATGTCGCGGATGCGGATGCCCCGCCAGTCGACGAGCACGTTCCACGCCATATCCACGAAGCGCACCTTGCCCTCGGCGAGCATATTCAGCACGTCCTGGTCGAGCAGCTCCCATTGGTAAGAGGCGGCCAGGCGCATCATCTGCTCGCCCGTGTAGGTGCGGCGGAAGGCGGCGAGGTTGAACAGGATGGTCCCCGCCTGGAAGTAATCGTACGGCTTTTTCAGCTTGAGCACCTCGTCGGTGTACTGCTTTTTCTGCGGCTCGTAGCCGTTGTACAGCCCGGCGGTGTCCGCGTCGCGGCAGGCGGCGAGAAGATACCCCTCGACGTCCGTCTCGTACAGCTTTGCCACGTCCGCGCAGACGATCATGTCGCTGTCGAGGTAGAGGATCTTGTCGTAGTCGGGCAAAAGCTCGGGCAGCAGCAGGCGGAAGTACGTCTCCACGCGGAAGTGCCCGCGCAGCGGCAGGTGGCGGTAGGCGCTCATCGGGCGGGTCACGTCTAAAAAGCGCAGGCAAATGTTCTCCTGCCGGACCATCTCTTGCAGCAGCGCCCTGTGGCGGGCGGTGATGTCGCGGTGCAGCACGATCAGGTCGTAGTTGTGGCCTGCGCCCGCGTGCGCCTGCAGCGAGCGCAGCAGCGCCGCCAGGTAGGGCACGTAATAGTCGTTGGCAGAAAACACGACGGGCACGTCGTTTTGTTTGAAGGCGGGCAGCAGGCGGGGCGTCTGCTCTACATTTTCAAAAAATACCCGCTGCAGCTTCAGAATTTTGAGCTTGCGCGTGCGGGAGATATAGTCGATGAAGACGTTGCACAGCCGCTCGGCCAAAAATCCGTGCACCCGCATCGCCTGCTCGCTGTACTGCGAGATGTCCACCGCCTCCTCGTGCTTTTTGAGAATGGAAAACAGCCACGCGCTGTACTCCTCGAACAGCGCCCGCTTCATGATGAACATATTGCAGAAGTATCCCTTTTTGCGGCGCAGGCAGCGCATCGCGTACGGGTACATGGCGGGGTAATCTTCGCGCAGGACATTGAGCACGAAGTCGAGGTCCTCCTTGTGGTGCACGGGCGCCACGCAGTACTGGCGGTAGAGGGAGAGGCTGCGCTCGGGGAAGCCCCCCTCCTGCGGCACGATCAGGTCGTACTGTTCGATGGTCTCGCGCATGTGCTCCGGCTCGATGCCGTATTGGCGCAGGGCGGCGGCGTCGTTGCAGGGGGCGTGCACCTCGCCGAAGGGGTCGGCGGGGAACTGCTCTTTGGTAAAGGAGAGGTAGCGGCGGTAGTGGAAGAAGCCGTAATAGTCGGCGTCGGCGTTCTTCCACGCCCAGTATTGGGCGGTCAGCTCGCAGTAGCTGCGGTTTTTGGCGGAGATGTTTTCGCCCTCGTCGTCGTGCAGCATGCCGGGCAGGCGGCGCTCGGCGAGCGCCGCGCCCACCTGGATGGGGCGGAAGATGTCCCCCTCGGGCAGCACGCACGGCTTGTGGCAGGAGATAAAGATCTGTATGTTGGGTCTGTTCATAGCGCTTTTATGGCCGCGGCGAGAAAAAAATATGCGCCCCGCCGCAGGGTCTACCTATTATAGCAGAGGAGTGTGTTCGTTGCAAGAAAAAAAAGCTGCGCTCGCGAAATTTGTTTTGAAATCGTTCACAAAAATAATTTTGAGCTGACAAAATTATTTTTCGTGAGTTTGAGGGCTCTGCCCTCTGCGGCGCGCGTATTGAGGGCACACCAAAATATGCGCGCCGCATTCACCCGCTGAGGCGCTCACGCGCAAATGTGGGTGCGCTAACGCAGAAGCGTGGTTCTGCTTGCGCGAAAATTAAAAAAACAGGGTTCCCGAAAATCGCAGCCGTCAGCACGGCGAGATTTTCGCGAACGGAATTGTTTGAAAAAGGCAAAATGACACTTTTGCCTTTTTCCCTTTACAGCGCGCGGGCGCTGCACGGGAAGAGGGTGAAGCTGCACGATCTATTAAAAGAGTGCCCTTAAAATATCGTGCAGCGAGGGAGAAAACACCGCCGCACATAGTGCGCGGCGGTGTCTCCCTCAAATCACGACTTTTTCTTTTAACAGCTTAAAAGAAAAAGTGTGAACTTATTTCCTTCTCATAAGTGCATAGTCGATGGAGTCCGTCAGGGCGATCCAGCTCGCCTCGATCACGTCGTCCGAGACGCCGACGGTCGTCCAGCTGTCCGTGCTGCTCGCCGAGGTGATCAGCACGCGCACCTTGGCGGCGGTCGCCTTGTCCGAGTCGAGCACGCGCACCTTGAAGTCGACCAGCGACATGCGCGCGATCTCGGGGTAAAAGTCGGAGAGGGCTGCGCGCAGCGCGAGGTCCATCGCGTGCACGGGGCCTTCGCCGTCCGCCGCCGCGATCTTCGTCACCCCGCCCACGCGGATCTTCACGATCGCCGAGGCGACCTTCCCCTCGATGGCGGGCTGCTCGCTGATGATCTTGTAGCTGATCAGATCGAAGGAGTTTTTGTACTTGCCGAGGATCTTTTCCACCAGCAGCACGAAGCTCGCTTCCGCCGCCTCGTATTGGTAGCCGGCCAGCGCGCGGTCTTTGAGGGCGGATACGATCTTCCCCATCTCCGCGCCGTTTTTATCGAGGGTGGGGAAGTAGTTTTTCAGCTTGTCGTAGATGGCGCTCTTACCCGAAATTTCAGACAGCAAAAACTTGCGCTTGTTGCCGATGGCCTCGGGGTCGACGTGCTCGAAGGAGGAGGAGTATTTGAGCACCCCGTCCGCGTGCATGCCCGCCTTGTGCGCGAAGGCGTTCATCCCCACGTACGGCTGGTTGGGCCGGATGGCGGCGTTGGCCGTCTCCGCAACTTCCATCGCGCAGCCGTACATCTCCTTCAAATTTTCAGGCGGGATGCACTCGTAGCCGCGCTTGAGCTGCAAATTGCAGATGATCGAGCACAAATTCGCGTTGCCGCACCGCTCGCCGAATCCGAGCAGCGTGCCCTGTACCTGCCGCGCGCCCGCAGCCACCGCCGCGATGGAGTCTGCCACCGCGAGGTCGCCGTCGTTGTGGCAGTGGATGGCGACGATCACGTCCGGGAAGCGCTCGCACACGGCGCGCGTGATGCGCTCTGCCTCGTCGGGGAAGATGCCGCCGTTGGTGTCGCACAGGCAAAGGGTGTGCGCGCCCGCCTGCGCCGCGCTCTCGAGCGCGCGCATCGCATACTCTGCATCCGCCTTATACCCGTCGAAGAAGTGCTCGGCGTCAAATACCACCTTTTTGCCGTGCTCGGTCAAAAAGCGCACGCTCTCGCCGATCATGGCAAGGTTCTCTTCGGGCGTCGCTTTCAGCACGTCCGTCACGTGGCGGATGTGGCTCTTGCCGAAGATGGCGACGTACTCTGTGCCCGCCGCCAGCAAAGACTTCAAATTGCCGTCCTCCGCGGGCGATACCCCTTTGCGGCGGGTCGAGCCGAAGGCGACGATCTTGGCGTGGCGCAGTTTGAGCCCGGCGATGCGCTGGAAAAACTGCATCTCCGCGGGGTTGGAGAAGGGGTTGCCCGCCTCGATGAAGTCGATGCCCAGCCCGTCGAGGGCGTGGATGACCTTGAGTTTGTCGTCGACGGAAAAGGAAATGTTTGCGCCCTGCGCCCCGTCGCGCAGGGTAGAATCGAAGATCTGTAACTTCATAATCCACCTCACACTTTTTCTTTTGAGCTGTCAAAAGAAAAAGTCGTGATTTGAGGGCTCTGCCCTCTGCGGCGCGCCTTTTAAGGGCACGCCTTCGTCGTCGCTCGCCTTCGCTTGCCCGCGGGCATCCATTGGCTGCTCGCGCGGCTTGCTCGGCGGCTCCTCCTCTTCCCAAAAATCTCGCGTCGCTGCGCTCTGTTGCGATTTTTGGGAGCCCTGTTATTTTTCGCGCGGTTTCACCCTCTTCCCGGAAGCCTTCCGGCAAATTGGGGGAAAAAGCAAAAAGTGTCATTTTTGCTTTTTCGAGTGATTTAAGAATTGTATTTTTAGCGCGGCTACGCCGCTTTTTGTGAAAAAGCGAAAATTGCGATTTCCGCTTTTTCGAGAAAATTTTATTAAAATGTACTCGCGCAAGCAGAACCGCGCTTCTGCGTTAGCGCACCCCTATTTGCGCGTGAGCGCCTCAGCGGGTGAATGCGGCGCGCATATCAAAGGTGTGCCCTCAATACGCGCGCCGCAGAGGGCAGAGCCCTCACACTCACGAAAAATAATTTTGTCAGCTCAAAATTATTTTTGTGAACCAAGCACCGCTCCTCTGCTCGCGCTTGTCACCTGCGCGCGGTAGCGCTTGAGGTAGCCGCTGACAGGCTTTTCGATGGGGGTGAAGGCGGCGAGGCGTGCGGCGAGCTCTTCGTCGCTGATGCGCAGGTCGATGCGCCCCGCCTCGATGTCGATGTCGATGATGTCGCCATCCTTCACCACGCCGATGGGGCCGCCCGCAGCCGCTTCGGGGCAGACGTGCCCGATGGCGGCGCCGCGCGTCGCGCCTGAAAATCTGCCGTCGGTGATGAGCGCGACGTCCGCGCCCAGCCCCGCGCCCACGATGGCGGAGGTGGGGGAGAGCATCTCGCGCATGCCGGGGCCGCCCTTGGGGCCCTCGTAGCGGATGACCACCACGTCCCCCTTGACGATCTTGCCGGTGGAGATGGCTTCCATCGCCGCCTCCTCGCTGTCAAACACGCGCGCCGGGCCGCTGTGGCGCAGCATGGCGGGGTCCACGGCGCTCTTTTTGACGACGGCGCCCTCCGCCGCCAGGTTGCCCTTCAAAATAGCGAGCCCCCCCGTCGGGGAATAGGGCGCGCTCATCGGGCGGATGATCTGCGCGTCCAGCACGCGCGCATTTTTGGTGCGCTCGCCCTGCGTCACGCCCGAAACGGTCATGGCGGAGCCGTCGAACAGCCCCGCGTCGATGAGCTGGCGGATGACGGCGGAGATGCCGCCCGCCTCGTTGAGGTCCTCGATGTAGTGCTCGCCCGCGGGCGCCAGCTTGCAGATGTGCGGCACCTTGGCGCTCACTTCGTTGAAGGTATCGATGGAAAAATCTTCCTGCGCCATGCCCATCTCATTGGCGAGCGCCAGCAGGTGCAGCACGCTGTTCGAGGACGCGCCGATCGCGTTGTCGACGGCCACCGCGTTCTTGATCGCCGTCGGGGTGATGATGCGAGAGGGGCGCAGGTCCTGCTCTACCGCGCGCATCACCGCCTTGCCCGTCTCTTTGGCGAGCATCAGGCGGCGGGAGTACACCATCGGGATGGTGCCGTTGCCGGGCAGGGCGATGCCCAGCGCCTCCGTCAGACAGTTGAGGCTGTTCGCCGTGAACATGCCCGAGCAGGAGCCGCAGGTCGGGCAGGCCGAGCACTCGTACTCGTGCAGCTCGTCCGCGTCGATCTTGCCCGCGTTGTATGCGCCCACCGCCTCGAACATGGAGGAGAGGGACAGCCGCCTGCCGTGCATGCGGCCGGCCAGCATCGGCCCGCCCGAAACAAAGGCGCAGGGCAAGTCGAGCCGCACCGCCGCCATCAGCATGCCGGGCACGATCTTGTCGCAGTTGCCCACAAACACGACGCCCGAAAAGGCGTGCGCCCGCGCCAGGATCTCGGCGCTGTCGGCGATCACCTCGCGCGAGGGCAGCGAGTAGCGCATGCCCGCGTGGCCCATCGCGATGCCGTCGCACACGCCGATGGAGGGCACCACCACGGGCATGCCGCCCGCGGCCAGCACACCTTCCTTGACGGCAGCGGCGACCTTGTCGAGGTACATGTGCCCCGGTATCACTTCGCTCTGCGCGCACACGATGCCGATGATCGGCTTCTGCATCTCGTCGTCCGTCCAGCCCAGCGCGCGCATCAGCGAGCGCTGCGAGGACATTGCCGTTCCTTCCGAAAAGATATTTTTCATAACGCTACCTACTTTTGGTTTTGATTTTTGAATGTGTCGCCCGCGGCGCGGCCTGCAAATGCCGCCGCAGGGCCGCGGCAAAACTTTCTTTATTATATAGTAAGGAATGGGGTATATAAGGAAAGGCGCCGCCTTAAATGAGCTCGTTGTAGTCTTTGCGGTCGTTGAGGCAGCTCGCCCCGCGCGAGAGGGCGGTCACGCCCGTGCGCGCCATCTCGAGGATGCCGTACGGCTCGATCACGCGGATAAAGCCGTCCAGCTTGTTGGGCTCGCCCGTGATCTCGAGCACGAGCGTCTCGGGGGAGAGGTCTACGATCTTCGCCTTGTACACGTCCTTGATCTCGATGATCTCCGAGCGCTTTTCGGCGGGCGCCTTCACCTTGACGAGCAGCAGCTCGCGGTAGATGGAATCGTTTTCGGGCGCCGGGGCGATCTTTTTGACGTCGATCAGCTTGTCAAGCTGCTTTGTCATCTGGTCGAGGGTGTATTCGTCGCCGTTGAGCACGATGGTCATGCGCGAGAGCGCCTCGTCCTCCGTCGTGCACACGCACAGGCTCTCGATGTTGAAGCCGCGGCGGGCAAACAGCCCCGAAACCCGCGTCAAAACGCCGCTCTTGTTGGCGACCAGCGCCGTGATGGTATATTTTTTCATGGTCGTACTCCTCAGTCGAGCTTGGTGATGATGTCGTCAAACGACTTGCCCGGCGCGATCATGGGCAGCACCTTGTCGTCGATGCCGATGCGGCAGTCGACGAGCACCGGCCCCTCCGCCGCAAACGCCTCCGCCAGCACCTTTGGCGCGTCGGCGGGGTCTGCGAGCAGCAGCCCCTTCGCCCCGAAGGCGTCGGCCAGCTTCAAGTAGTCCGTCTGCCGGTTTAGCGTCGTCTGCGAGTACCGCTTGCCGTAAAACAGCGTCTGCCACTGCCGCACCATGCCCAAGCAGTTGTTGTTCATCAACAAAATGACGATGGGCAGCCGGTGCGTCACCGCGGTGCAAAGCTCGTTCAAATTCATGTGGAAGGAGCCGTCGCCCGTCACCAGTACCGTCTTGCGCCCCGTGCCCGCGCAGGCGCCGATCGCCGCGCCCATGCCGAAGCCCATCGTGCCCAGCCCGCCGCTCGTAATGAGCGTGCGCGGCTTTTCGAAGGGGTAGTGCTGCGCCGTCCACATCTGGTGCTGCCCCACGTCCGTCGCCACCGGCGTGTCCGCGTCGGTAAAGGCGCGCAGCGCCTGCAGGATGCGCGTTGCCGGCAGCGCCTTGTCCGTATTGGCCGCCTCGTATTCCTTATACGCGGCGACCTCCTTCAGCCAGTCGGACCGCTCGGTTTTTTCGAGCAGCGGCAGCAGCGCCTTGAGCGTCTCGTTCACGTCCGCCATCACGGCGATGTCCGCGCGCACGTTTTTGTCGATCTCCGCCGCGTCGATGTCGAACTGGATGATCGTCTTCCCCTCGCGGAATTTGGCGCGGTCGCCCGTCACGCGGTCGGAAAAGCGCATCCCGCACACGACGACGGTATCCGCGCGGCGGAAGGCCTTGGCAGACGCGTCCGAGCCGTGCATGCCGATCATCCCGAGGAAGCGCGCGTCCGACGCGGGGAATGCCCCCAGCCCCATCAGCGTGCTCGATACGGGCGCGTTCAAAATGTCGGCCAGCTTGTGCAGATTTTCGGCCGCATCCGCGCCGATGCAGCCGCCGCCCGCCACGATGAGCGGGCGCTTTGCGCGGCGCAGCGCCTCGGCCGCCTGCTCGACGGCCGCCCGCTCTACCGGGCGCGGCGCGCGGCGAAGGGCGGGTTCGGGCTCGTACTCGCACACCTCCGTCTGGATGTTTTTGGGGATATCGATGAGCACCGGGCCCTTGCGCCCCGCATTCGCGATGGAAAAAGCCTCGCGGATGGTCGGCGCCAGCTTGCGGATGTCCTTTACGATGTAGTTGTGCTTGGTGACGGGCATGGTGATGCCCGCGATGTCCACTTCCTGGAAGCTGTCGCGCCCCAGGTTAGAGACCGTCACGTTGCCCGTGATGGCGACCAGCGGCACCGAGTCCATGTACGCCGTCGCGATGCCCGTCACAAGGTTTGTCGCGCCCGGGCCGGACGTCGCGAGGCACACGCCCGTCTTGCCCGTCGCGCGCGCGTAGCCGTCCGCGGCGTGCGCCGCGCCCTGCTCGTGCGCCGTCAAAACGTGCTTCAGCGTCCCGTCGCGGTAGATCGCGTCGTAGATGTCGAGCACGCAGCCGCCCGGGTAGCCGAACAGCACGTCCGTGCCCTGTTCCTTCAGGCAGCGGACGAGGATCTCCGCTCCGCTCAATTTCATAGCTTTCTCCTCCTCCCGCGCGCAAAATCGGCGTGCGCCGCGCGCGCGGGCGTAATAGTAACGTAATTTTTTCTATTGTAGAACAAAAACGCACTTCCTGTCAAGTAATTTTCTTTGCGGGCGCGTGCGCACCCCCGCGCGACGCCGCAAAAATCGGGAGTTTTCTTTTCGCCGCCCGCCGCCGCGGCAGAGCGAACGCAAAAAAACTTTTATTCCGCCATAAAAAACAGTTGACAAATTTTTGCGCGTGCTGTAAACTAATATAGCATCTTTGCGGATGCCCATATCGCGGGGTGGAGCAGTTCGGTAGCTCGTCGGGCTCATAACCCGAAGGTCGCAGGTTCGAATCCTGCCCCCGCAACCACGTCGGAACAAGGCATTTTTCGCAAGCGTTCGCAATGCTTGCAAACGCTTTGCTCTTATGCGCTTGTTCCTCCTTTATCCCAAAAAGTTCTTCGATACTTTTTGGGAACCCTGAATGGGGGCACGCTTTCCCGCCGACGTTTCGGCTTCGCCAAAACGTCCGGCCTGTCAAGCGGCAGCTCCTCTATCCCAAAAAGTTCTTCGAACCTTTTTGGGAACCCTATGGGAGGGTACGCAAAAGGCTTTGCAAACGCTTTGCTCTTATGCGCTTGTTCCTCCTTTATCCCAAAAAGTTCTGCGGGCTGCAGCTCTCGCCGCAGCGCGGCGAGTACCTTTTTGGGAGCCCTTCTCACCAAAGAAGGTTGCCTGCGCCGCACGCGCACGGCAGTATGGCGGCGTAGCTTAGTTGGTTATAGCGATCGGTTCATACCCGATAGGTCGTAGGTTCGAATCCCACCGCCGCTACCAAACAGTGCACGGCGCGCTTTGCTTTTGCGCAGAGCGCCGCCCGCACAGCACTTTCGTAAACTTCATCCGGCCCCATGGTCAGGCGGCCGAAGGCAGCACCCTTTTACGAGTGGCAGCCCGCGGTTCGTGCTCGCAGAGCTTTGCGCCGCAGGCGCAAGCCCCCGGCGGGGTTACTCAGTTTTGATAATTTCATATGGCCCCATGGTCAGGCGGCCGAAGGCAACGCTCTTTTGCAAGCGGCAGCCCGCGGTTCGTGCTCGCAGAGCTTTGCGCCGCAGGCGCAAGCCCCCGGTTGGGTCACG
>CASEIS010000114.1 GCA_949287895.1 uncultured Bacillota bacterium | reverse complement strand
GGCGACAGCGTCGGCCCCGTCTGCGGCTCGATGCTGCAGCAACGCAAAAAGAGCGACCTGTTCATCTACGGAACGCTGCAAAATACGGTGACCGCGAACGAGGTCGAGTACATGCACGCATTTTTACGCGACACGCACCCCGGTGCGCCTATCGTCGTCATCGATGCAGCGGTCGGCAGCGCAGGAGACATCGGCCTCATCAAGCTGGCGGAGGGCGGCCTGCAGCCGGGCGCGGGTGCAAACAAAAAGCTGCGCAGGCTTGGAGACGTCGGCATCTACGGGATCGTCGCAGAAAAGTCACTCTTTAACTACGCGCTGCTCAATCTGACGCGTCTCAAGCTCGTCTGGCAGATGGCCGACCGCATCGCCGAGGGCGTCGCCCGCTATGCCGAGGACGCCTCGGGCAGCCGCGCCGCCGTCAAAACGGCCTGATCAGCTGCACCATAGGGCGCATGGAAATAATTGCGCCCTTTTTACGCTGCCGCGCAAAAGGGCGCAAAACAAAACGCGCGCTCGGCCGCGCCGCAATTCGCTGCGCAGCAGCCGCAAGCGGCTTCTTCCGAACAGGGCGAAAGTGGACGCCCGATCGAGGCGATGATCGGCAATATCCAAATATCACAGCAAAAAACTCGCCAAATATCAATAAAAGCCCGCCAGGCGGTCTGAGACAGAATGATTTTTCAATTCGCCCATTTTTGAAGGCAAAAAAGATCCCCGCCCGAACGAGCGCGTCAGGCAGGACAACGGCAAAAAGTCTTCAAAAAAAGGAACCGCCGCAGTTGCGGCGGGCGACCGAGCAAACAGACGCGCGGGCGGGCGCGGCAAGCGACGCGCAACAGGCGGGCGCACGCGGCAACATCAAAGGAAGAGCACCGGCTTTCCCTTTTTCTGCGCATAGCGCACGGTGTAGTAGGTGCCGCCGCGCGTGCCGGTCAGGTAGGCGAGCAGGCGGTCGCAGCGGTCGACCATATAGCGGTTGCGCTCGAACATACAGCCGTCGCAATAGTGCTCGTGCAGCACGACGCGCTCGTCGCACGCGGCGAGGATGCGTTCATACTGTTCGCGCCGCGCGCGCGGATAGTGCGCCGACTGGTCGGCACAGGGGATACAGGCGACGAGGCGCACATCCAGCTGCGGGCGCAGGGCGAGCACTTCCTCCGCGCAGGCGATGTCGAACCCGAGCGCCATGCCGCACAAAAAGGTGCGTGTGCCCCCCTCGGCCAGCGCGCGCAGGGCGACGCGCAGCCGCTCAAACGAGAAATCGGCAGCGAGCACGCGGTGACCGGTCAGGGCGCACGTCCCCCCGGGCAGGGGCGCAAAAAAATTCAGCTGTTCGGAAAAGGAAAATTCTTCACTCATCAGGCAATGCTCCCCGGCGCGGCCGAAAGCCATCCGCACGGCAGGCGGCGCAGCGCACATCCTGACCTGTCGCTCAGGCAGAAGAGGCGCGCGCAAACGGTCAAAAGAGTTCAAAACACTGCGTAAAACACGGCGGCGAAACAAAACGGCTGCGGTGCGCGCATACGCCACGCAAACGATCTATGCGTAAAATCTTACACCGTCAAAAAGCGCGAAACAGCGGTCGGCTCTGACATAAAGAAAGCTGCGCCCATTCGTTCAAAAAACGCGGCAAAACCAAACCGCACGCGCCGCTCACAGCGGCTTGCTGCGCTCTTTGCCGCGGCCGCGCGGGTAGGCGGCGGGGGTTGGGCGGAATTTTTCAGCCACAACCACCGTGCGCGCACCCGTACCTTCGGGCAGCTCTTGCCGGTCGGCGGATACGAGGCGCACACCCAACACGTCAAAGGCGCGCGCGGCCTCGGCGACCTCTTCCGCCGCCTCGCCCTTGTAGGCGATAAAGCGCCCGCCGACGCACACGAGGGGGACGCAATACTCGGCCAGCGTGTTCAGCCGCGCGACCGCCCGCGCACAGCAGGCGTCGAACCGCTCGCGGAAGGCGGCATCGCGCGCGACCTCCTCAGCGCGGGCGTTGACGACCTGTGCCCGCAGGCCCAGCTCGCGCACCGCGCGCTGCACTAAGGCGCACTTTTTACCGACCGACTCGATCAGCACAAATTCGAGGTCGGGCCGCACGATCATGAGGGGGATGGAGGGGAAGCCCCCGCCCGAACCCACCTCTGCGCAGCGCGCGCCCGGCAAAAAGGCAGGCTCGCCCAAGAGGCTGTCATAAAAGTGCTTGATGCGGCAGTCTTCCTCGCCGACGATGCGCGTCAGGTTGACTTTTTCGTTATATTCGCTCAAAAGCGCGTAAAAGGCGGCGAACTTTTCGCCCGTCTCGCCCTCCGTGATCGCGCACAGGATATCCTTCATGCCGCCATTATACCATAACATCGCGCCACAAACAAGTAAACGGCGCAAAAGTTTGCCCGCTGCACGCCGAATCATGAATATGGAGTGGAAAATAAAACCGCCGGCCCGCTCCCTTTCCTTATTTATATAATAGAAAAGCGAAATGACGACGATCGGGCGCGCAGACGGCGCGAAGCGTCCTCGGCAAAGGGAACGAGTAAGGCGCAAAAATCAAACGAAATCAGAAGTGAAGCGCAGACGATCGGAAAGCGAAAAAGATAAGGCTGATAAGGGAATAGGAAAACAAAAAGAACGGGATGCAAGAGCGACGAGCCCGACAGTCGAGCTGCTTGCAAAATTTGATGAGCGCACTCAATTTGCGCGTCAAGCGCCTCAGCGGGTGAATGCGGCGCGCAAAAAAACAGGGCTCCCAAAAAGTATCAAAGAACTTTTTGGGAAGAGGAGGAGCCGCCGCCAAGCTGCCGCGCGGACAGCCCACGGCTGCCCGCGGGCAAACGGCGGCGTACGACGACAAAGGCGTGCCCTCAAAAAGCGAGCCACAGAGGGCAGCGCCCTCAAATCACAAAAATAATTTCGTCAGCTCGAAAGAAATTTTGTGAGCCTTTTCACCCAACCCCATCATTCAAACAATGAAAAAGGCAAAACCACGCTTTTGCCTTTTTCCCCCAATTTGCCGAAAGGCTCACGGGAAGAGGGTGAAGCTGCACGATTTATTAAAAGTGTGCCCTTAAAATATCGTGCAGCGAGGGAGAAAACGCCGCCGCACATTCTGCGCGGCGGTGTCTCCCTCAAATCACGAAAATTTCTTTTGTCAGCTCAAATGTAATTTTGTGAATAGGGTATTTCCTGTGGATAACTCCTGTTTCTTTCTTGATAACCGCCCGGCGAAGAGGCGGGGCGGCGCGCCAAAGCGGGGCGCGCGCGGGCAGCGGGGCGGGGCGCCCTGCGGAAAACTTCCACACATGCACAATTTGCCGACAGCGCTGTCCACAAAAAAATATCCGCTTGTCCACATCCAATTTTCCCCCAATAGCTTGCATTTCAGGCGCTTTTTGATTATAATAGAGCTAAAAGAAGGGGGCAGCGAGTGCGCTTTCCACATTTGCACACGCCCTATTATTATTTTTACCAAATAAAATAAAAATAACTTAGTGTATATTCGCGCCCGACGGGCGAGAGCAACTATTTTTCGGGAGGAAGGCATGAAACTCATCTGTGAAGGCGTCGATCTGTCCGACGGCCTGCTCAAAACGGTCAAGGCTTGCGCCGCCAAGACGACCAACCCCGTGCTCGAGTGCATCAAGATCGCCGCGCAAAACGACACCGTCACCCTGCTCGCGACGGACGGCGAGATCGCCATCCGCAAAGATCTGCGCGCGGAGGTGCTCGAAGAGGGCGCCGTCTGCGTGCCCGGCAAGTTCTTTGCCGACTTCGTCAAGCGGCTGGAAAACGAGCAGGTCACCCTCATGACGGAGGGGGACCGCCTGACCATCACTTACGGCGACGCCGAGAGCGCGCTGCAGGTGCTGCCCGCCGACGACTTCCCCGCCATCGATACCGACATCACGGAGCAGCGCGTCGAGATCACCGCAAAGGACCTCAAAGAATTGGTCGCCGGCACCACCTTCTGCTGCGCGCAGGACGACTCGCGCCCCGTGCTCAAGGGCTGCCTCGTGGAGGCGCGCGAGGGGGAGGTGCGCTTCACCGCCCTCGACGGCTACCGCCTCGCCGTCTGCCGCCGTCCCGCCGTCTCCCTTTCGGGAGATATCCGCATCGTCTGCCCCGGCCGCACCCTCAACGAGATCGCGCGCATGCTGGGGAGCGACGAGGAGACCATCTGCCTGTATGTGCAGAAGAATATGCTGCTCGTGCGCATCGACGACACGGTGCTCACCAGCAGATTATTCGAAGGGGAGTTCGTCAACGTCGCCGGCATCCTGCCGCACGCGTTTGCGACGGAGATGAAGGTAGACCGCGCCCTTCTCGACGAGAGCGTCGAGCGCGCCGCCGTGCTCGCCCGCATCGATAAAAACAGCGTCATCACCTTCGACGTGCACGAGGGGGGGATGGGCGTCTCTTCCAATACCAGCATCGGCCGCGTCGACGAGACGGTGCCCGTCTCCATGACGGGCAAAGACGTGCGCATCGCCCTCAACTGCAAGTTCGTGTCAGACTGCCTCAAGGCCGCGGGCGACGACGTGGTGTGCTTTTCCTTCAACGGGCCGGTCGCGCCCTGCGTGGTGACCCCGCCCGAAGGGGACAGATACCTGTATTTGATACTTCCCGTGCGCACAACGGGCTAAAAACGGTTGACAGCCGCCCGTTTTTTTGAGTATAATGATAAACACAATTTAGAATAGGAGTAGAATGGTAAAATGAAAAGAACGTATCAGCCGAAGAAGAGGCAGAGAAGCAAGGTGCACGGGTTCCGCCAGCGCATGAAGACGCAGGGCGGCAGAAAGACGCTCAAGCGCCGCCGCGACAAGGGCCGCAAAAAGATCTCCGCGTAAAATACGGGGCAGAGAGCGGGAGTGTGCACGGTGTATACCAGATTAAAGAAGAACAATGATTTCAAAAAGTTGTTTACGAGGGGAAAAAAGGCTTTTTCCCCTGCTTTAATTATTCTGTACATGCCCGCGAAGCAGACGGCGCTCGGCCTGTGCGTCAGCAAGAAGCACGGAAAGAGCGTGCAGCGCAACCGCATCAAGCGGCTGCTGCGCGAGGCCTTCCGCCACGCGGTGCCCTCGCTCGCGGGGCAGTATGCCTTCGTTCTCATCCCCAAGCAGGCAGACGAGTATTCGCTCGCGGCCTTCGAGCGCAGCCTGCGCTCTGCGCTGCGGCGGGAAAAGCTGCTCGCATGAATGCGCGCTTGCTCTTCAAAAAACTGCGCCGCACGATTTTTAAGCCCTACCTGAAGATGGCGTGCATGCGGCTCGTCCTCTTTTATCAGCGGCACTTTTCCAAAAAGACCTGCCTGTACAAGCCTACCTGCTCGCAGTATATGCTGGAGGCGATCAACAACCACGGCGTGCTCATCGGCATCGCGCTCGGCGCGTGGCGCATCCTGCGCTGCAACCCCCTCTCGAAAGGGGGCTATGACCCTGTGCCCGAAAAATTTTTCAAGGCGCGCTGGCTCTATTAGGAACGCAAAACAATGATCAACGCATTGCTCGACAGCGCGATCCCCCTGTTTACGACGGATATCGCCGAAAGTTTGAACTTTCTCGGCCATATCGTCGAGTGGATCGTCACCTGGCTCCCGTGGACGGGCGTGGGCATCGTGCTGTTTACCCTCATCTTAAAGACCATCACGCTCCCGCTGGACGCCTATTCGAAGGTGTCCATGCGCAAGAACAGCCTGAAGATGGAAAAGATGCGGCCGCAGCTGGAAAAATTGCAGAAGCAATACCAGAACGACCAGCAGACATACAACGCCAAGATGATGGAGCTGTACAAAAAGAACGGCTACTCCATGCTCGGCGCATGCCTTCCCATGATCGTCACGCTCGTCGTGTTCATGATCGTGTTGGGGGCCTTTTCCGATTATTCGCGCTTTGCCAACCTCGACGTCTATCGCGAAATGACGGCGCAGTACAACGCCGCCATCACGGCATATGCGCCGGATACGGATTCTGCCGCGGCGCTGCTCTCCCGCTCTTATACCGAGGGGAGCGCAAACGAGGAGGGCAAGATCCCGTACACCCGCACCGAGGTGTACGGCGGCGAGGGGTACCTCATCGAGATCACGCTGGATAAGACGCTCTATCTCGACGCAGCCGGCCTGACCGACGAACAGTTGGACGGCTACGATTGGTATAATACGGACGCACAGGCGGGCGCCGTGGCGGAAGTATCCGACTATACCCGCTGGCAATATATGGTGCAGACGGACGAGGTGCTCGCCTCGGCGGACGAAACGGTCTCCGCCGCGGTCGAGGCCGCGCGCGCGGGCGGGGCAGTCTCCGACGACGACGTCGCCGCGACGGCCGTCAAGACGCTCGGGCGCAACGCGGCGGAAGCGTCGTACAGGGAGTACAACTCCTCCTTCCTCTGGATCAAAAATATCTGGGTGCCGGATACGTCGTACCGCCACCCCATCGAATATGACGATACCCTGCAGAACTCCGGCCTGAGCGAGGACGCCTTCAACGAGGTGACCTTTAACCTCGCCGACGAGCGCACGCAGGCGAACGGATACTATATCCTCATCATCCTCTCCATCGGCGCCATGTTCCTCTCGCAGTTCATCACCGCGCGCAGCCAAAAGGCGCAGAGCGAGCTGCAGACGGCGGATGGCAGCGGCAAGCGCACCCAGCGCGTCATGATGATCGTCATGCCCATCGTTTTCGGCCTATTCTCCTTCTTTTACAGCGCGGGCTTCAGCATCTACATGATCGTGAGCAGCCTCTACAGCATCTTGAGCACGCTGGTCATCAATCTGATCATCGACCGCAAGTTCCGGAAAGCGGAGGACCAGGAGATACAGGAAAAATACAATAAGAGGATTCCGCAGGCGGCGCGCAAGGCTAGTGACGCGCGGAAGGGAGGAAAAACAAAATGACAGAGTTGGAATTCACCGGCAAGACGGTCGACGAGGCGATCGAGACCGGCCTGCAGCAGATGGGCCTCACCCGCGACGAGGCGGACATCACCGTGGTCGAAGAGGGCAAAAAGGGCGGCCTCTTCAGCAAGGGCGTCAAGGCCTGCGTGCGCATTTCCCGCAAAAAGACGGACGGCGAGCGCGCCGTCGCCTTCCTGGAGGGCATGTTCGACCTCCTGCACGTTGCGGCCACCACCGAACTTGACGAAAACGCAGAAAACACCCGCATCAACGTCATCACGCCCAACACCTACGCTTTGATCGGCCACCGCGGCGAAGTGCTCGACGCGCTCCAGGTGCTCGCGGGCGCCGTCGCCAACATCGGCAGAGAGGAATACAAGCGCATCGTCGTCGACTGCGAGGGCTACCGCGACAAGCGCGAGCAGACGCTCAAGCGCCTCGCCAATAAGCTGGCGGAAAAGGCGGTCCGCACCGGCCGCAAAGTCGCCATCGAACCCATGACCCCCTACGAGCGCCGCATCATCCACGCGACGCTTGCAGACAGCACCGAGGTCAAGACGACCAGCGAGGGCAAAGAGCCCAACCGCTTCGTCGTCGTCGTCCCCAACAACCTGCGCCCGGGCGCAGACAGGCCCGACCGCCGCGGCCGCTATGACCGCAAGGGCGGCTTCGACCGCAAGGACCGCCGCGACGACCGCAATCGCCGCCCCTACCCCCCGCGCGAGCGCTCCGGCTACGAAAAGCGCGAAGGGTATGAAAAGCGCGACAATTACGAGAAGCGCGAGGGCTACGAAAAGAGAGATAACTACGAAAAGAGAGAAGGTTACGACCGCGACCGCCGCTATGGCCGCCGCGACGACCGCAGAGACCGCCCGCGCGCCAGCGGGCTGCCCCGCTCCAAGCGCCAGCCCTACTTCGGCACCTATCTCGGCAACAGCAACGACATCAACAAGTCTGAAAGTGCCGAAAAGCCGACCGAACCGACCCAGCCGACCAACGAAAACTGAGATCGCTTTGCAAGGCGGCGCAGCGCAAGCTGCGCCGCTCTTTTTTTCTCCGCATTTTTTCTCGCCCCATCCCCGCGCGGGCGGGGCGCGCCATCGGGCGCGCGGGGGCAAAATATTTGGCCGCGCGCGCAAATTTTTCCAAACAAAATGTTGCATTTGCGCGAAAACTGTGCTATGATGGCGGTAAGGAGGGAAATACGATGGAAGAAAAGTTGGAAACCGCCGCGCAAGCGGCGGAGGCAGAGCCTGCCGAAAAGCAGGCCGCACCGGTCAAAGAGAGGCAGCCCGCGCGCAACTACCACATTACCCGCCGCCAGACAGACGGCAAGTGGCAGGTCAAGTTCGCGGGGGGCGAAAAGGCCATCAAGCTGTTCGACACCCAGGCAGACGCGATCGTCTACGCCAAAAAATTGGCGGACAGCCGCGACGGCAGCATCACCATCCATAAAAAGGACGGCAAAATGCGCAAACAGCGCTACTAAAGGGCGGGGGAGCTTCGGCTCCCCGCTTTTTTTGTCTACAATCGCCCCTCGCGGGCGCTTTTTTTTGGCTTGGAAGGGCCGCCGCGGGGGGCTGTCATTATTGTTTTTGAAGGCCCGCCGCGCGGCCGCGTCCCTTTGCGCGGGTGAAAGGATGTGGGCAACCCGCTGTCTATTTGTGGATAAGTGCCCTGATTTGGCGGCGCAGCCGGGCGAAAAAGGCGCAAAAACCGACGGCGTTTGCCAAAAAACGCCAAAATTTGGGGGAAAAGCCAGCCTCCGCGCGCCGCTCTGCCGCGGTACCCCGCGGCAATGCGGCACAAAAAATACCGCGCCAAAAATGTCTCGCTTTTTGTGCAAAGCAGCGGGCGCATGCGCCGCCCGCGCATTTGACAAACGCGGAAAAAAGGTGTATAGTATGTGCGTTAACGATGGTTAACCATCGTGGAAGGAGTGTCCTATGCCGCTGCCTATGGCGCCTGTCGGCGAGGAACTGACCGTCAAAAAGATCATGCTGGACGAGCGAGACCGCCGCCACCTTGCCAACCTCGGCATCGTGCCCGGGGGGACGCTGACGCTGCTCTCCGCCTCGGGCGGAAGCGTCATCCTGCGCGTCAAAGACGGCCGTCTCGCCCTCGACCGATCGCTCGCGCTCAAGATCCTCGTATAAATTTTTTTGCCGCTGCGTTCGCATACGCGAACGTTCCCGCACATACACTGCAATGTCCGCGCGCATCTTCCCGCGCGCAGAGCCCGCCCCGCAGCCGCGGCGCGGGTACATAGAGGGGAGCCGCGCCCCGCGCGGTGAGATCGGTTCTGCCGTCGGCGTGCCCGCAAGTTCGCCGATGCGAACATATTCCGATTCAAATAAAGGAAGGAGACTATGGAAAAGAAACTCAACGAGTTCAAGCCCGGCGAGCGCGGCGTGGTGCGCCGCATCGACGGAGAGGGCAAGATCCGCCGCCGCCTGTTCGACATGGGCGTCACGCCCGGCGCGGAGATCACCCTTCGCAAGCTCGCGCCTCTGGGCGACCCTGTCGAGGTCAACCTGCGCGGGTACGAGCTGACGCTGCGCAAGGCAGAGGCGTCGTGCGTCGTGATGGAGGTGGCCCATGCGTAAGTTTGCACTGGCGGGCAACCCCAACAGCGGCAAGACGACGCTGTTCAACGCGCTGACGGGCAGCACGGCGCACGTCGGCAACTGGCCGGGCGTCACCGTCGACAAGCGCGAGGGCGTCTACAAGCGCCTGCCCGAGCACGTCGACATCGTCGACCTGCCCGGCATCTACTCCCTCTCGCCGTACACGCCCGAGGAAGTCATCGCCCGCAACTTTATTTTGGACGAAAAGCCCGACTGCGTCATCGACATCGTCGACGCGACCAACCTCGAGCGCAACCTGTACCTGACGACGCAGCTCTTAGAGATCGACGTGCCCCTCGTCGTCGCGCTCAACATGACGGACGTCGTGCACAAAAACGGCGACTCGATCGACGCCAAGGCGCTCGAAAAGCAGTTGGGCGTGCCCGTCGTCGAGATCTCCGCGCTCAAGGGCACGGGCATCAAAGAGCTGATGGAGCGCGCCTACAAGGCGGCGCAGCAGGGGCGCAAGGGCAGCACGGTGCTCGCCTCCTCCTCCCTCGGCCACGTCATCGCCGATGTAAGCATCGCCCTCGGCGGCCAAAACGTCCCCAACCCCCTTTTCCACGCCGTCAAGCTGGTCGAAGGGGACGAACTCGAGGTCAAGGCCCACCCCACCGAGCTCGCTACCGTCGCCGCCTTCCAAAAGCAGAGCGCCGGCAGCCTCTCGGGTATGGATTTTGAAGCGCTCGCCGCCGACGCGCGCTATCAGTACATAACCGCCAACTTCGCGGGCACCTACCGCCGCGCGAAGAGCAAGGAGCAGCTCACCCGCTCGGACAAGGCGGACCGCATCCTCACCCACCGCATCTGGGGCATCCCCATCTTTTTGGTCATCCTCTTTGCGATGTTCCACTTCACCTTCGGTACAGACCTCTTGTACCTGAATACCATCACGGGCTGGTTCAACGGCGGCGAGGGCTTCGCCTTCGACGTCGCGACGGGCAACGACGTGCTCGATTCGTTCACCGCCGTATTCTTCTGTGCAGACGGCATATCGACGCCGGGCGCCATCGTCTTTAACCTGATGGGCTTCATCACAGACTGGATCGGCACCGGCATCTCCGCCGGCATGGAGGCCGTCGGCGCCGCCGAATGGGCGCAGGGCCTCGTCAACGAGGGCATCTGGGGCGGCGTCGCGAGCGTGCTCTCCTTCGTCCCGCAGATCCTCACCCTCTTCCTGTTCATCTCTATTTTGGAAGATTCCGGCTACATGGCCCGCGTGGCGTTCATTCTCGATCGCGCCTTCCGCAAGTTCGGCCTGTCCGGCCGCGCCTTCATCCCCATGATCATGGGCTTCGGCTGCTCGGTGCCCGCCGCCATCAACACGCGCACCCTCGCCGACGAAAAGGAACGCGCGATGACCAACCGCGTCATCCCCTTCTTCACCTGCGGCGCCAAGGCGCCCATCCTCGCCGCCATCTGCGGCGCCATCGCGGCGGAGTACACCGGCGTCTCGCCCGACCTGCTCGTGTTCGCGCTGTACGTCTTCGGCATGGCGATGGCCGTCATCATGGTCGCGCTCATGCGCCAGACGACCATGCGCGGCGAGGTCGCTCCCTTCATTATGGAGCTGCCCGCCTATCACGCCCCCCAATTCCACAATTTGATGGTGCACTTGTGGGATAAGCTCAAGCACTACATCAAAAAGGCGTTCACCATCATCCTCGCTTCGTGCATCGTGCTCTGGTTCCTGCAAAACTTCAACTGGCAGTGGCAGATGGTCCCCATCGACGAGAGCATCCTGCACGACGTCGGCTCCTTCGTGACCTGGCTTTGCACCCCGATGGGCTTCGGCCTGCAGCTTGAAAACGGCTGGGTGTTCGCCGTCGCGGCGGTCGTCGGCCTCATCGCCAAGGAGAACGTCATCGCGGCCTTCTACCTCATCGCCGTCGGCTTCGGCCTCGCAGACGTCGGCCAATCGGAGAGCGGCATCGTCGAGGTCACCTACCTCATCGCCGCCACCGGCATCACCTGGCAGGGGCTCATCGCCTACACCGTCTTCAATATGCTCACCGTGCCCTGCTTCGCCGCCGCCGCTACCGTCAAGGCAGAGACGCCCAAAGGCAAGTTCCGCTACACCGTCGCCTTCTGGCTGATCACCTCTTACGTCACCTCCACCCTCGTCTACGTCATGCTCAGCTGGTGGTGGACGGCCATCATCGTCGCCGTCGTCGCGGCCGGGGTCATCACATTCTTCGTGCTGCGCAACAAGGGCATCATCGGCCGCAAA
>CASEIS010000113.1 GCA_949287895.1 uncultured Bacillota bacterium | reverse complement strand
GCGCGCCGCCATCGGCGTGGTGCCGCAGAGCGCCGCCCTCTTTTCGGGCACGGTGCGCTCTAACCTCTGCTGGGGCAACGCGCACGCGACGGACGCCGATCTGAAAGAGGCGCTGCGCGCCGCCTGTGCCTACGACTTCGTGCAGGAAAAGGGAGGGCTGGACCAGCCCGTCGCCGAGGGGGGCAAAAACTTTTCGGGCGGGCAGCGGCAGCGGCTGACCATCGCCCGCGCGCTCGCCGCAAAGCCGCGCATCCTCGTGCTGGACGACAGCTGCTCGGCGCTCGACTTCCGCACGGACGCTGCCGTGCGCGCGAACATCGCCGCGCTCGAAGGGGTGACTACCGTGCTCATCTCCCAGCGCGCCTCCTCCCTGCAGGGCGCCGACGTCATCTACGTTTTGGAAGACGGCCGCGTCGTCGGGCAGGGCACCCACGCGCAGCTGTACGGCGGCTGCCCGCTGTACCGCGAGATCTGCGATTCGCAGGCGAGGGCAGAAGAATGAGCAAGAGACATTCGCCCGTCAAGGGCCTCAAAAAGAACATCGTCCGCCGCCTGCTCCGCTATGTGCGCCCGTACGGCGCGTACGTCGCCTTCATCCTGCTGACCAGCCTCTTATACGTCGCATTCGTGCTTCTCGGGCCTGTGCTGTACGGTGAGGCGATCGACGCCATGCTCGGCGCGGGGCAGGTCGACTTTTCCACCGTCTACTTCATGACGGCAGGCTTCGCGCTGTGCGTGCTGCTCGCTTTCCTCTCGCAGAAGATCCAGGGCAACCTCGTCAACGTGCTCTGCTACCGCATCGTGCGCGACCTGCGCCGCGACGCCTTTTACAGCCTGACCGCCGCGCGCGTCCGCTACGTCGACACGCACGCCCAGGGCGACGTCATCGCCCGCGTCGTCAACGACGTCGACATCGTCTCCGACGGCCTTTTGCAGGGCGTGTCGCAGCTGTTTACGGGGGTCATGACCATCCTCGCGACGCTCGTCGTCATGTTCGTCATCAACTACGTCATCGCGCTTGTCGTCGTCGTGCTCACGCCGCTGTCGCTGTTTGCGGCCGCCTTCATCACCAAGCGCACCTTCAAGAGTTTCTCGCAGCAGGTGCGCGTGCAGGGCAAGCTCGCCGCGCACGCCAAGGAGATGATCGGCGGGCAAAAGACGGTCATCCTCTTCGGCCAGGAAGAAAATTCCTGCAAAAAGTTCGAGGAGATCGACGCCCGCCTCTACGAGATCGGCTGGCGCGCCCAGTACTTTTCCGCCCTCACCAATCCCTCGACTCGCTTCGTCAATGCCGTCATCTACGCCTTCGTCGGCGTGCTGGGCGCGGTGTTCTGCATCCTCAGCACGGGCGGCGAGCTCTCCCTCGGCATCCTCACCCTCAGCGGCTTTACGCCCGGCATGCTCTCCGTCTTTTTGAGTTACGCCAACCAATACACCAAGCCCTTCAACGAGGTGTCCAACGTCGTCACGCAGATGCAAAACGCCTTCGCCTCCGCCGAGCGCGTCTTCGCCGTCGTCGACGAGCCGGGGGAAGATCTTTCGGGCAGCAAACATATCGGCAAGGTGCGCGGCGACATCTGCTTCGAAGACGTCACCTTCTCCTACTCCCCCGAGCAGAAGCTGATCGAGCACCTCAACGTAAAGGTCGCTGCGGGCAGCAAGGTCGCCATCGTCGGGCCGACCGGCTGCGGCAAGACGACGCTCATCAACCTGCTCATGCGCTTTTACAAGCTGCGCGGCGGGCGCATCACGGTGGACGGCATCGACGTGCGCGACATCCCCCTCGACGAGTACCGCCGCCTGTTCGGCATGGTGCTGCAGGAGAGCTTCCTCGCACAGGAGACGGTCGCCTGGAACATCGCCTACGGCAACGAGAGCGCGACGCGCGCGCAGGTGGAGGCTGCCGCCAAGGCCGCCTACTGCGACTTCTTCATCCGCAATATGCCCGAAGGCTACGACACCGTGCTCACGGGCAGCGTCAGCGTCTCACAGGGCGAGCGGCAGCTGTTGTGTATCGCGCGCGTCATGCTCGCCGACCCGCCCATGCTCATCCTCGACGAGGCGACCAGCAACATCGACACCATGACGGAGATGCGCATCCAAAAGGCCTTCCGCAAGATGATGCGCGGGCGCACCTCCTTCATCGTCGCCCACCGCCTCTCGACCATCCTCGACGCCGACCTCATCCTGGTGATGAACGCGGGCAGCGTCATCGAGCAGGGCACCCACGCCCAGCTGATGGAAAAGCGCGGTTTTTATTACGACCTCTACAACGCGCAGTTCGCTCATTGATGGCTGTAAGAACGCGGCATGGCGGCGCGGAGTCTTCGCTCCGTTGCTTTGTTCGCCTCATAAAGTAAGCGCGCGGCGCGCCCGAACGGGCGCGCCGCGCGCGCTCTTATATGCCGAACTCGCCCGCAGCGCTCAGCGCTGCGGGCGGCGCTTGCCTTCCTTGTCGATGAGCATGGTCGGGCGTTCGTCTTTGAGCGCCATCAGGTATTCGTTGTACTGCTGTTCGGTCAGTGTGCGCACTTTTTGCTTCTTCTTTTTGGGCATCCTGCGTTTCCTCCTGTTTTCGGTCAGTATGTGCAAATTTTGGGCGGTCAATCGCGCTTTTTGTATTTTTGCGAAGTAGTATGTATGACATAATTCGCGATTTTTTGCGCCCGTTCGCCGCATTGCGCCGCGATCCGGCACATTTTTCGCCGCAGACGCATACAATGGTAGAGGACGCGTCTTTTCTGCGTCCGCGCGCCTGCGGGCGCGGGGAGGTCATCGCTATGGAAACTTCTTACAGAGAGCTGAAGTGCAAGTTCGTCGTCAACGTGTCGGATGGGCGCAACCTCGGCAAGACGTCGGACATCGTCTTTACTTATCCCGAGGGGCGGGTGCTCGGTATCGCCGTCCCGGGCAGGAACGGGCTGCGCCTGTTCAAGCGGGAAGACGTGTTCATCTCGCTGCACAACGTCGTCAAGATCGGCGCGGACGTCGTGCTCGTCGACCTGAAGACCCGCCCGGGGGAGGGCAAGCGCGACGACCCGCCGCGCGGTGGCTGCAACTTTGACGGCGCGCCGTGAGCGCGGGCGGCAGTTTGGATGTGCGGCGGCGCGCCGTGAGCGGTGCGGTCGGTGAAAAAGGAGCGGGGCGGCCTTCGGTCGCCCCGCTGTCCGCGTTTTGCGCGGTTTGCACAGTACTATGTCTGTCATAATAGCCCGCTTTTGCCGCGCATTCACCGTTTTTCCGCCTATAACGCGTGCGCGAGAGAGCCTGCAAACAGGTCAGCGCCGCGCGGGCAGGCCGGCGATGCGGGCGATGTGCGCGGCGATGGCGGCGTTGCCGCCCGCAAAGTCCGTCTGTTCCAGCCGCTGCCGCAGCGCCGCGTCGGCGGCGAGGGCGCGCAGGCTCTCGCGCAGGCGGGCGGGGGTGAGGTCGCGCTCGCGCAGCACGCGGCACAGCCCGCGCCCTTCAAAATAGGCGGCGTTCTGTGCCTGGTCACCGCGCGAGCGGCGGTTTTCCAGCGGCACGAAGAGTGCGGGCTTCTTTAAGGCGAGCGCCTCGAACACCGTGTTCGAGCCCGCCCGGGCGAGAACGAAGTCTGCACAGGCGTAGGCGGCCGCCATATCCGGCTCGTAGGGCATGGGCACATACCCCGCCCGCGGCGCGCCTTCCCCTTCCCCCTCCCCGCGGATGTGCAGTACGTTGCAGTGGGGGAGCAGGGCGGGCAGTGCCCCCTCCAGCGCGCGGTTGAGGGTGCGGCTGCCGCTCCCGCCGCCGAAGGCGAGCAGCACCGGCTTTGCGCCCGTCAGCCCGTACTTGTGCAGCGCCTGCGCGCGGCTGCCGGCAAACAGTTCCGCGCGCACGGGCGGGCCGGTGAACGCCCCATTTTTGAAGCACTGCGCCGTCTCGGGGAAGCTGGTCAGTACCGCCGCGCAGCTGCGGGCGATCAGGCGGTTGGCGAGGCCGGGCGTCAGGTCCGATTCGTGCGTGAGCGCGGGGATGCCCAGCGCCCGCGCCGCTCGCACGACGGGCAGGGCGACGTACCCGCCCTTGGAAAAGACGATGTCCGCGCCCGCCTCCCGCAGCGCCTCCTTGGCGGCGCGCACGCTCGCGCGTAGGCGGAAGGGCAGGGAGAGGTTGGCCGCGAGCGAGCCGCGCACCAGCTTGGCGGCGGGGATGGTATAAAAGGGGATGCCCGCCCGCTCTGCGAGCTTCTTTTCGATGCCGTTCGTGCCGATATAGGCGAGGCGGAACTGCCCGCGCAGCGCGGGCACGAGCGCGAGGTTGGGTACGACGTGCCCCGCGCTCCCGCCGCCGGTGAGGATAAGTGTCTGCATGGCTTGCCTCCGCAAAGATCTCCCTTTAGTATATCGGTGCGGGGCGGGGGATATGCCCGCCGAACAAAATTCTTCAAAAGGCGCGTCAAAAAAGAGCGCGCCGCCCCGCTCGCGAAAATTTCATTTTCGTTCGCTTTACACGCGCGGCAAAATGGGGTACAATACTTGTGTAACAAAGCCTGCATCCGGCGCGCAGAAGTCAGGCGCACGGGCAAAGGGAGGAGAGGGATGATCTCGTTTGACGGAAAGGAAATCGCGGTGCACGCGTGGGAGGACGTCGAGCAGCCGCGCGGCGTGCTGCAGATCGCGCACGGCATGAACGAATACGCCGCCCGCTACGAGGGCTTTGCGCGGCGGCTGAACGCGCACGGCTACGTCGTGGTGGCGGAGGACCACCGCGGCCACGGCGACACCGACGCCGCCACCCTCGGCTACGCGCCGGGGGATATGTTCGCCGACACGGTCAGCGACATGGCGCTGCTCGCGCAGACCTACCGCGGCAAGTACCCCGGCCTGCCGTACGCGCTGTTCGGCTTTTCGTACGGCTCCTTTTTGACGCAGTCCTTCGTGCGGCGGTTCGGCTATCTCATCGACGGCGCCGTCATCGCGGGCAGCTCGCGGCAGAACGCGCTCGCCGTTGCTGCGGGGCGGCTGGTCGCAAACGTCGGCGGGCTGCTGCGCGGCAAAGATAAGCCTGCCCGCCTCGTGCACAAGATCGTGTTCGGCGGCTATGGCAAAAAGTTTGCCGACGGCGAGTGGCTTTCAGACGACGCCGAAAACAACGCCCGCTATCACGCCGACCCCTACTGCAAGTTCGTGTGCAGCAACAACTTCTTCGCCTCCTTTTTCCGCGGCCTGGCGGGGCTGTACAAAAAGGACGCCTGCCCGCCGCCCGATCTGCCCCTGCTGTTGCTTTCGGGCAAGTGCGACCCCGTCGGCGACATGGGCGCGGGCGTGCTGCGGCTGGAGCGGTACTACCGCGGCGCGGGCGTGCAGGAGGTCGCCGTGCACCTCATCGAGGGGGCGCGGCACGAGTTTTTGAACGAGCGCGCGCACGCCGAAGAGGGCGTCACGGCCGTGCTCTCCTTTTTGGAGAAGCTCTCCGTCCGCTATCCCGCCGCCAAGGGTTGAGCGCGCCGTCGCGGCAGGAACGTGCCCGCGCGGCGGAAACGCGCCTTCCGAGTGCGAGGGGCGCCGCCTGGCAGGAAATTTCCCGCCCCCGCATTTTTTGTGCGGGGGCGGGCTTTTTTTGTCCATTCCCTTGAAAAAAAACGCAACATATGGTATAATGACAGATAAAATCAGGGGTAGCTTGCGCCTGCGCGGCGGGCGCGCGGAGAAAGCAGGAGGGCAACATGGCCGATCAGAAATACAGCGCAGAAGATATACGCATACTCGAGGGGCTGGACGCGGTGCGCCTGCGCCCCGGCATGTACATCGGTTCGACGGGCGTCAAGGGGCTGCACCACATCCTCTGGGAGATCGTCGACAACGCCATCGACGAGGCCGCCAACGGCTATGCGACGCGCATCGAGGTCAAGCTGTACGCAGACGGCAGCGCCTCCGTCGAGGACAACGGCCGCGGCATCCCGACGGACATCCACCCGCAGACGGGCGTCTCGGGCGTGGAGGTCGTGTTCACCCAGCTGCACGCGGGCGGCAAGTTCGACGAGCACAACTATTCCTTTTCGGGCGGCCTGCACGGCGTGGGCGCTTCGGTCACGAATGCCCTCTCCGAGTGGCTGAAGGTCGAGGTGTACCGCGGCACCGTGTACAAGATGGCCTTCCATTCCTATTACGACAAGGAGGCGGACAAGGTGATGAGCGGCGTGCCCGAAGGGCACCTCGTCGACACCGGCGTCAAGACGGACAAGACGGGCACCTTCGTGCACTTCAAGCCGGACGCGTCCGTCTTCGATACGACGGAGTTCAACTTCGACGCCGTCTCCAAGCGGCTCAAAGAGCTCGCCTTCCTCAACAAGGGGCTGGAGATCAACCTCGTCGACGAGCGCGTCGTCGAGGGGGAAAAGCCCGTCTCCGTCAACTATAAGTTCGACGGCGGCCTGCACGACTTCTGCCTGTATCTCAACGAGGGCAAGACCCCGCTCTACCGCGACCCCGTCGGCTACAAGACGGAAAAGGACGGCATCCTCATCGAGTTTGCCATCCAGCACACGGGCGACTTCACCGAGAGCCTCTTCTCCTTCGTCAACAACATCCCCACCCCCGAAGGGGGCTTCCACGAGACGGGCTTCCGCGCGGGGCTGACCAAGAGCCTCAACGACATCGCCCGCAGCACGGGCGCGCTCAAGGAGAAGGACGCCAACCTGCTGGGCGAGGACTTCCGCGAGGGGCTGACGGCCATCCTCTCCATCAAGATGAAGAACGTCCAGTTCGAGGGGCAGACCAAGACCAAGCTTGGCAACGCCGAGGCGCGGCTGCCCGTCGAGACGGCGACGGTCGAGGGCATCAACGCGCTGTTCGCCGACCCGAAGAACAAGGCGGTATTCGACGAGATCAT
>CASEIS010000112.1 GCA_949287895.1 uncultured Bacillota bacterium | reverse complement strand
AGACGGCCTGCGCCGTCCTCCCGCTCGCGCGCATCGCCGTCGAGCGGGGCAACCCCAACGCGCGCAGCGACGGGCTGGTCGCCGCGATGCTCGCGCGGGCGGCGGTGCTGGGTGCCGCGCTCAACGTGCGCATCAACCTCGGCTCCATCCGCGACGAAGCCTTCTGCGCGGATACGGCGGCCAAGACGGACGACTGCGTCCGCCGCGCGCTGGAAGGGGAGCGGGAGATCCTGCGCCTCGCAGATATTTCAAAAGACCTTGTAAAATAAGCTGCCCGGGCGCACGCCCGGATACAGAAAAAGGCATGTCTTTTTCCTTTGCCGCAGGCAAAGGAAAATCAAGTGCTCATAGCCTTGCGGATATATCCAAAGACCTCGCCCGACAGGGCGGCCTACGGCGAGCGGGGCGCGCGGCGTTCCGCACAAAACAGCTAAATTTCGCGGTCATTTCCCCGCGGTATTTATAAAATTTTTTTAGGAGATGGAAAAAATGAAAAAGTTCCTTGTGATCCTGCTTTCCCTCGCGCTGGCGGTGACGGCGTTCGGCCTCGCCGCCTGCACGCCCACCGAAGACCCCGAAACGACCGCCATCGACATCGCGGGCGAGTACGCGATCGATCTGTCCGAAGCGGGCATGCCGATGACGGTGTACCTGCAGATCGAAGATGACGGCGCCTTCGCGTTCGCCGCAGACGACAGCTTCTCTTCCGCAAAGTCGGCGGGCACCATCAGCACGCTGAGCACCGGCTATCTGATGATGTTCTCCGAAGTGAACGGCGAAGCGGTCGACACGGGCACGCAGACTTGCAACCTCACCAAAGAAGCGGACGGCAGCCTCGTCTTTGACGGCACCATCCCGTACGGTTCGGCGACCTTCTCCAGCCCGATGACCAATGACGACGGCGAAGAAGTCATCATTTCCGCCGTGCCCGTCGGCTCGGGCGACGTGAGCGGCGACAACGAAAATACCGTCGAGCCGGGCATCTATTACGGCACGCACACTACGGACGGCATGATGGCGACCACCTATGAGTACTATCTGACCATCCGCGAAGACGGCAAATTTACCTCCTTTGTCACCTTTACGGCGATGGGCAGCGCGTGCATGAGCTACGACTACGGCACCTATTCCGCGTCCGGCTCCATGTGCCGCATGACCTCCACCGTCTATGACGATCCCGAAACGGAGGATGATCTCACCGAAGCGCTCACCGTCGACGCCGACGGCGTGTACACGGCCGACGTCAAGATGAGCCGCATGGCCTCCGACACGGTCACCATCGAAGTGGAAAAACTCAGCGCTTCTCCCGACGAAGTCGTCGCCTCCTACGAGGGCACCCACTCCATCGCGATGGGCCCGATGACGATGGACTTCGACTGCACCCTCGACGTGTACGCCGACGGTTCGTATTCCTTCACCGCGACTTCGAGCGACGGCGATGCCAACACCGAGACAGGCTTTATCGGCATCGAAAACATGATGTCCCTTTCGGGGATCCTCCTGCCCGACGGCATGACTTCCCCCGCAGACATCACCCTCACCGAAGAAGGGGCCCTGACCGGCCAGTTCAGCATGGGCGCCGGCTCCAGACAGGAAGTGACCCTCACCCCGGTCGCGGCATAAACTCGAAGACAGACAAAAGGAGAATACGAACATGAGATCATCCAAAGCATTTTTCAACTGGGCATTCGCGACCCGCGCCAAAGCGGTCATGAAAATTTACAACGACGAGCCGATGACGCCGGAAAAAATGTTCCTGAGCTTCTGCTCGCACGACCCGACCTTCATCTCGCACGGCCCCGGCGGGCTGAACGGCAGCGTCAAGGGCATCGGTTTCATGCCCAAGCCCGAGTATCTCGAAGAGACGCTCGAGGCGTATATCAAGCACATCAAGACGTATGACCCCGAGGACAAGACGTACTCCAAGCGCGGCCTCGGCGTCCTGATCAAGTATATGTACGGCGAAGAGGCGCGCGACCGCGTCGACTTCGAGCACATCGGCTCCCTCGAAATGGCGAAGAAACATTCGTGGGCCAATTATCGGGTCAATCCGGAGGCTACCCTCCTGTTCTACCAGCCGCCCATGGTCTCCTTTGAAGTGCGCGGCACCATGCACATCTACGACGAAACGGAGTCGGGCAAGCGCGAGATCTACCAGCAGTTCATCAACGCCCAGCACGACATGTACCACACGCCCGACATGAGCCGCTGGCTCAAGTACCCGGCGTACGTGCTCGACATCGAGGAGATCTACGACAACAGCGCGACCAAAGAGGGCTTTGGCGTGCAGCTCGAATACCCGATGCCGAAAGATTGATACGCGCGGCAGGGGAGGGCGCCCTGCGCATTCCGGCGCCCTCTTCCGCCATTTTTTGGAACGGTAGATATTAAAACGGTAGCCTATGAAAAATTTAATACGAAGAATCACCGTCTTCGCCCTGTGCGCAGCCGTCCTTTCGGCGACCCTTCTCGCCACGGGATGCGGCACGTCCATCGCGGAACGGCGGGAGGACGACAGTTCGACGCTCTACGTCGGCAGCGTGTCGACCTCCGCTTTCCCCACGACCTTTTTCCCCTGGCAGTCGCGCGACGGCATCGCGCCGACGGTCGCCAGCCTCATCTACAACACGCTGTTTTCGCTGGATGAGGAGACGGGTGAATACGAGCCCAGCATCGCCAAGGAGTGGTGCTATACCGACCTGCAGGGCAACCCGCTCACCGACGAGACGGGCGCCATCGACTACGACCTCGTCGAGGCGTATTATACCCAACAAGATTCCGATTACATGGTCGTCAAGCTGACGCTGTTTGACGACGCCACCTGGAGCGACGGCGAAAAGGTGACCGTCGAAGACGTCTATTATACCCTCGACGTCGCGACGGACAACACCCTCTCCGGCCACGCGGGCGCGCTCGCCTGGACGGGCGACCTCAAGCATAAATCGGAGGGCGGCGTGGTGCAGCAGCAGGGCCTGTTCACCTACGACCACGACGAGTGGGGGCGGTATCCCTACGGCGCAGACGAGCACGACACGGTCATGTATATGCACGTGGCGCCCGTCCTCGGCGCGGTGGCGACCCTCTTTTCCTCCATCCTCATCCTGCCCCAGCACATCTGGCAGCCGCTCGTCACCGCGGATGAAAAGCTCAACAACCAGGACCCGCCCGAAGCCTTTTTGGAGCAGTACGAAAACCCCGTCGGCTGTGGCGCGTGGACGCTGGATACAGAGCAGTCGAGCACGCAGATGATCGTGCTGCACAACCGCGGCACAGAGTATCACCTCAAGGACGAAGAGGATCCTTCGCAGCCGCTGTACAAGGTCGAAACGATCAAGTTCATGCTCTACCTCGACCAGAACACGGCGATCTACGCCCTGCTGAAGGGGTACGTCGATATGCTCGACGTCGTCATGAGCTCCAATTATAAAAACCTGTTCGAGGACGAGGAGAACATCCAGCGGCTCGAAGTGGAGGGGACCTCCATCCAGACGCTCGTGCTCAACGTCAACGTTAAGGACGAGTACGCCACGCCCATGCGCACCGTCCTCAAAGATCCGCAGGTGCGGCGGGCCATCGCTTTGGCCGTCAATCAGGAGGACATCATCGAGTTCGTCCTCAACGGCTCGGGCGAGCCGGCGTCGGCAGGGTTGATGCTCGCCAGCCAGACAGAGCTGTACAGCGAGGAGGCGAACATCTTCTCCGGCGATTATGAGTCGCGCGTCGCGCAGGCGAACGCCATTTTGGACGAGATCTACCCCGATAAGGACGGCGCCGGCTATCGCCTCGTGAACGGCCGGCGCATGTACTTCGAGATCCTCGCCAACCCCGGCGAGCTCGAGCTCGTCTCCTACCTGCAGCGGCAATTCCAGCGCATCGGCGTGGAGGTCGAGTACAAGGCGGAGGGGTCGATGGCCGAGGACACCTACCTGTTCGACGGCAACTTTGACATGACCTTCCAGGCGACCATCCTCAACGTCTCCAACATCGACGTCATGTATCGCTCGCACTTCGTGCAGGTAGACAACCGCTCTTCCAACTACGGGCGGCTGATGGATACACAACTGAATACCTTGATCGAGGAGATGCGCACCGCGCTCAACCTGAACACCAAGTACGATCTGGCAAAGCAGATCCAGCTGCGCATCGCAGAGGACTGCTACAAGATCCCCGTCTATGCGGGCAACGTCATTTCCGTGGCGCGGACAGACCGCTTCCAAGGATATGTCGCCGGCCCCGGTGAGACCGTATTCAACCTGGATACGCTCGAAGTTTTGGAAAAGGTGGTGTAACGCATGAAAGCATCCTATGTCATCAAACGCATCCTGCTCACGCTCTTTATCTTCTTTGTCGTGATCACGCTCTGCTTTTTCATTCCGCGCATCGGCGTGGACGACCCCGCATCCCGCTACTATCCCGTGCAGTCTGCCGGCATGACCGACGAGGCGTACGAGGCGATCAAGGAACAGGTGCGCATCCAGTACGGGCTTGACGGCTCCACCTTCGAGCAGTACATCCGCTACATCGGCGACCTCTTCACGGGCGACCTCGGCGTTTCTTACCAGTCGGGCAACCCCAAGGTCATCGACCTGATCGCCGACCGCCTGCCGTGGACGCTCGTGCTGTCCGTCTCCAACCTCCTCATCTCCCTCGTCATCGGCGTCATCATCGGCACGATGGCGGCGTGGCGACGAGGGCGATGGCAGGACAGGGCGCTGCTCAACGCATCCACATTCACGACGGCGCTGCCTGCCTTCTTCATAGCGCTCATCCTGTCCTTCTATTTGGGGTTTGAGTGGGAGATCTTCCCTGCCTATACAGACCAAAACATGGTCGCCGACTTCGATTGGAGCTGGGAGGCCATATCCCAGGTCGCCTACAACGCGGCGCTGCCCGTCTTTGCCATGGCGATCGGCAGTATCGTCTCATACGGCCAGTCGACGCGCAACAGCGTCATCGCCGTATCCGAAGACGACTTTATCCTGACCGCCAAGGCGAAGGGCCTTTCCAACAACAAGGTCATCTACGGGCATACGCTGCGCAACGCGCTGCTGCCCATCGTGACGCAGTTCGGCATGAACGTGAGCACCCTCATCGGCGGCTCGGTCGTCATCGAACAGATCTTCAACTGGAATGGCATGGGCACACTCTTTTTGACGGCGAACAGCAACAACGACTATCCGCTGATGATGGGCATCATGATCTTCATGTCCGCCTTCGCGCTGGTCGCCAACCTATTGACAGACTTTGTCTATTGTCTGCTCGATCCGCGCGTGACGCTGGGAGGCAGATGATATGATCAAAAAACTGCAATATATCGGCTGCGTCATCCTGCGCATCCTCTGTTCCATCGGCCGCTTCTTCAAGAAGCTGTGGATGCACAAGCAGGGCCGCATCGGGCTGATCATCTTTGCCTTCCTCGCGCTGCTCGCCATCTTCGCCCCGCTCATCGCCCCGTACGACCCGTACGACGTGACCCAGCGCGCCGCAAAGGGGCTGACTCCCTCGTGGGAGCACCTGCTCGGCACTTCCATCACGACGGGGCAGGATATCTTTTCCATGCTCATCTACGGCACCCGCTCCAGCCTGAGCATCGGCCTGATCACCGGCCTTGTCATCGCCGTGCTCGGCTCGCTGCTGGGCGTGGCGGCCGGCTACATCGGCGGCTGGGTGGATACCATCATCATGCGCGTCGTCGACGTGCTCCTCGTCATCCCCACGCTGCCGCTGGTCATCGTCATGACCAACGTTCTCGGCACCAGCTACGTCGTCATCGTCATCGTGTTTGCGGCGTTCGGCTGGACGGGCCTTGCGCGCGTCGTGCGCTCGCAGGTCATGCTCATCAAAAACGCCAACTACGTCAAGGCGGCGGAGATCGCCGGCGCCAGCCGCTGGTACATCATGTGGCGGCACATCCTGCCCGCCGTGTCCAACCTGCTCATCATGAGCACGGCGCTCACCAGCGCGGGCATCATGGTGGCGGAGGCGGGCCTCAGCTTCCTCGGCCTCGGCAACCCGACGGCGATCAGCTGGGGCAAGATGCTCGCCGACGCGCAGAGCAGCGGCGCCATGCTGTTCGGGCATTGGTGGAGCATCCTTGCGCCCGGCGTCGGCATCTTCCTGTCCGTCTATTCGTTCATGCGCATCGGCCTCGCGCTCGAGGAGATCCTCAACCCCCGCATGCGCAAGGGCAGCAACATGATCAAGGTGTTCAAACACCTCAACAATACCTATCTTGAAGAAGTGTTCGCCTCGATGGACGACGTCAGCAAGATGAAGGGCGAATACCAGGCCCCCGCGCTCGTACCCGAAGCGGCGCAGGCAGGGGAGCCCGCATCGCTTGCGGCTGCGGAAGCGGCGCTCGCGTCGCCCGAAGCGGCGGCGGTCGAAGAGGCCGC
>CASEIS010000111.1 GCA_949287895.1 uncultured Bacillota bacterium | reverse complement strand
AGGCGAAGAGCATCTCCTTCATCACGCGGATCTGCTGCTCGTAGCGCTTGACGATGTTCGCCGCGCTGACCGACTGATCGTCCCGCCCGATAAAGTAGCGGTACAGGTCGATGTCCATATAGTACATCGTCTGCATAAAGGGGAGCGGCTTGTAGCAGAAGATATTGTCCACGTAGAAGGTGTGCTCGGGGAGCACCGTTCCGCTCGCGCGCAACCTGTCGGTGCGGTAGAGCACCGAGTGCATCAGCAGCGCCTCCGAAAAGCGGAAGGGCTTGACGCTGTCCCAGCCGAAGAAGGTATCGACGGGGAAGTTGTGCGTGTAGCGGCGGACGACCTGGCTGTTGGCGTGCAATTTTTCGTACACGTAGTTGGCGATGTACATATCGGGCAGCTTGCCCGCCGCGCGGTGCTCGCGGATCTTGGCGAGCAGCGCGGCCAGCGCGCCGGTATCCAGCCAGTCGTCCGAGTCGACGACCTTGTAGTAGAGACCTTGCGCGAGTTCGGCGCCCTTGTTCACGCCCGAGCCGTGCCCGCCGTTCGGCTTGTGCACCGCCCGCACGATGGAAGGATACTGCGCCGCATACGCGTCGGCGATCTCCGCCGTTGCGTCCGTGGACCCGTCGTTGACGATGATGATCTCCGCCTCTTCGCCCGCCGTGAGCAGCGTGTCGATGCAGCGCTGCATATAGGCGGCCGAGTTGTAGCTGGGTACCGCGAACGTGATCAGCTTTTCCATACATTCTCCTTTCCCCTCGCGGGGAGAGAAAGCGTTATCTTTTGCGTTTTCGCTTTACGCCGCCTTTTTAGCGGCCTTGCGCGCGGCCTGCGAAGCCTTGACCTCGTCGATGATCGCCTTTTCCTTCGGGGCGACCTCGTCGCGGGTGTTCACGGCCTTCAGGGCCTCTTCGCGCATCTTTGCCAGGCTGGCCTCGAGCGTCTTGATGTTTTCGGCGTTGCCGGAAGCCTTCGCCTTTACGAGCTTCTTCTTCATGCCGTTGTAGCCGTTGATCTTTGCTTCTGCCGTGGAAACGACCGTAGCATACGACTTTTCGGAATCGAAGCGGCGCATATGCTCGAGGGCGATGTCATACTTCTCCTGCGCCTTCGCGATCTTCTCGGCGTCGCCGGAAGCCTGCGCTTCTTCGAGCTGCTTCTTTCTCGTCGCTTCCATCTTGTGGACGTCGGGGAAGATGACGAGGAAGATGAAGAAGAAGACGACCATCGAGATACCGCCGGTAATAAACGTAGTCAGAATATTATAGACGGCAGGAGGAACAATCTTTGCACCGATAGGCAGCCACAGGTTATTGATGGAACCAGTCAGGAACGTAACGCCCACCCAGCCGATGAAGTACCACATCGCCTGCCACACGGGGTTGCCATGCGAACGGAAAGTTATATTTCTCTGCAGAGGCAGGTTAATGCACTGCGCAAGGAAAACTGCCGTGGTGAATGCAAGCCATGCGCTCAAACCACCAGCTTGGGCATCATAACCGATACAGCCCCAGGTGAATTGCGTATCAAACAAATCCATTTCGACAGCAGGGAACATCCAAGTATCACTTGTAACGCCGCAAGCCTCAAACAACGGTACAGTAAACGTCATAAACAGATACTGGAATATCGTGACGCCGTAGCTGAACACGATAAAGAAGAACACCATGTAGATGATGTTGGACAGCTTCGGATGCTTTTCCGAAAAGCCGTACCATACGCCCTGCCACCAACGCCAGATCTTCTGCCAGAAGGCGACGAATCCATTCTGCGACAGCGGCTTCGGTTGCAGTTTTGCTTCGTCGGCGGCCGTCAGTGCCTGCACTTGATCACTCATTTCCGTTTCCTCCACACTATTAAATTATTTACCTTTCGAGAAAAACTGACCGATGCCCTTGAACAGATGTCCGTTGAACATCATCAGCATTGCCTCCATCTGTCTGCGGCTCATGCCGCCGTACTTGGCCAGGCCGCGCACCGGCTGGTGGACCATGCCCATCATGATGGTGTTTGCGGTCGTCTTTTGGCCGATCTTCCACAAGAAGGCGTGCGCGAAGCGGATCGCCCAGCTGAAGAAGCGACCCACCCAGCGGCGGGAGTAGCGCAGGTCGGCGACCGTGCTGTTCTCGTCGATGATCATGCGGCGCTTTTTATAGAACTTGTAGGTAGCGCGCGGGATGGGACGGCCGAGCAGTGCCTCGAACTCGTCCTTGCCGACGTCCTCTGCCTTGCCGCTGTAATAGCTGGGGAGCTTGGATGCGTCGTACGGGATCTCGGCCTTGGTGCCCTCGCGCTCGACGCTGCCCTGCAGGCGGATGTCCGCGCAGGACGCGCCGATGTACACCTCGTATTTGCCTCCTTCTTCTTCCCATGTATTCGTCTTGACGTTGAAGTAGCGGAAAGAGCGCTTGTCGAACGCGATCTTCACCTCTTTGCTCTCGCCCGCCTTGAGGGCGACCTTGGCAAAGCCCTTCAGCTCGTGTGCGGGGCGGAACAGCTTGCTGTCCTTCTTGCCGATGTACATCTGCGCGATCTCCGCGCCGTCGCGGTCGCCGGTATTTTTGATGGTGAAGGTGACGCCGTCTTTGTCGACTTTCAGGCCGGAATACTCGAAGGTCGTGTAGCTGAGGCCGTAGCCGAACGGGTAGCGCACGGGGACGCCCGCCGTGTCGTAATAGCGGTAGCCGACGAAGAGGCCTTCGCGGTACTCGACGCTCGCCGCCTTGCCGGGGAAGCGCGCCGCGGAGGAGCAGTCTTCGTACTTTTCGGGGTAGCTCTCCGCGAGCTTGCCGGAGGGGTTGACCTTACCGGAGAGGACGCCGAGGATGGCGCGCGCGCCCGCCTGGCCGCTCAGGTACGCGTGTACGATGGCGGCGGCGCTGTCCGTGCTCTGCAGCTCGACCGAGCTGCCGCAGCAAAGCACCACGACGACGGGCTTGTCCAGCGTGTAGAGCAGGGAGAGCATCTCGCGCTGGTTGGCGGGGATCTTCATATCCATGCGGTCGATGCCCTCTGCCTCGCTGACTTCGTCGAGGCCCATGAAGAAGACGATCTTGTCCGCCTTGGCGGCCAGATCCATCGCCTCTTTGGCGAGCTTGCGGTTGGCCTTGCCGTACCGCTCGTAGCCCTGGGCATAACCGATGTAGTTGATGGGATATTCGCCGACGCAGTCGATGACGTTGTCGAGCTTGGTCGGGTTGACGACAGAAGAGCCCGCGCCCTGATAGCGGGGGTTCTTGGCGAAGTCGCCGATGATGCAGACCGCTTCGTCTTTGTTGAGCGGGAGGGCGTTCTTCTCGTTCTTGAGCAGGACCATGCACGCTTCCGCGCACTTTTCGGCGAAGATGTGGTGCGCCTCTTTATTGAATTCCTTCGGCGCAGCCTTGACCGCCTTGTCGGTGGTCAGGATGAGGTCGAGCAGGCGGTCGAGCAGCTCGTCGACGATGTCCTCGTCCAGCTTGCCCTCTTTGATGCCCTTGGCGACCGCTTCGTACTGCGCGGGATACTCTTTGACGTATTCGGGGATGGTGTAGCCCTTGGTGAGCGCGTCGACCACGTCGTCCGCGCCGTAACGGCAGCCGGGCATCTCGAGCTCGGTGCCGGCGATGGCGCCCTGCACGCGGTCATTGCTGCCCGCCCAGTCGGTGACGACGACGCCGTTGTAGCCCCAGTCGCCGCGGAGGATGTCCTTCATCAGGTGCATATTCTCGTTGGTGTGGGTGCCGTTAAGCTTGTTGTACGAGGACATGATGGTGTGCGGCTTGCCCTCTTCGACGGCGATCTCGAACCCGGTGAGGTAGATCTCGCGCAGGGTGCGCTCGTCGACGATGGTGTCGATGACCATGCGGCGCTGCTCCTGGTTGTTGGCCGCAAAGTGCTTGATGCACGCGGAGATGCCGTTCTTCTGGATGCCGCGCACGTACGCCGCCGCCATTTTGCCGGCCAGGTACGGATCCTCCGAGAAATACTCGAAGTTGCGGCCGCACAGCGGGCT
>CASEIS010000110.1 GCA_949287895.1 uncultured Bacillota bacterium | reverse complement strand
GGCCAGCCTGTCTTTGGCGAGGCAGCGCGCGCCGGCGGGAGAGAGCGCCCGTTCGTCGCCCGCGCGCAGCAGGGCGGGGAAGCGCGCCTGTCCGAGGGCGGCAAGCAGCGCGGCATTGTCGCGGCGCGCCGCCAGCACGTTGAGGTACAAGTCGCTCGCCAGGCTCTCGCGCACGAGCGCTTCGCCGATGCCGAGTGCCGCCGCCGCGAGGATGCGCCGTATGCGCGAGGCGATGTACCGCTTGCCCGTCGCCTCCCGCACGATCTCTTCATAGTCGGCTGTCTGTTCGGCGAGCGCGCGCAGGCGGTTTTCCAGCCCCTCCGTGCAGTCGAGGATGCCCTTCAATTCTTCGGCAGGGCGGGCGAGCAGCGCGCACACGGCGAGGGTGTAAAAGGCGGAGACATCCGGCGCGCTGCGCAGGTCGTCGAGCACGAAGGCGGGCAGGTTGCCGCCCAGCTCCTCCGCCTTTCCCGCGGCGAGGGCGGCGCGGATGGCGGTCGCCGAGGAAAACTGCGCGTGCAGCGCCGCGTCGGCATAGCCCGCTCCCTTGCGGCGGACGGGCAGGATGCGCGCATCGGGCCGCTCCGCGAGCAGGGCGCGCGCATATTCGGCGCCGAGGATGTTGTTGGGTGAGCGCAAAAGTTCCGCTTCCTTCTTGTACCCGCACGCGGCGAGCGCCTCGCCCCGCGCGCGGGTGAAGCTGAGCCCTTCGTCCAATCTCTCGCGCAGGGCGGCGCGGAAGGCGCCGCTTTCGTCCGCGCACACCTGCGCCGCCCGCCAAAAGTCGGCCGCCTCCCCGCTCTCGCAGCCGAAGGCGAGGCAGTCGAAGGCGGGGATGGAGGCGAGCAGGCGGACGCCGCCGCGCGCAAAGAGTTCGGCGGGCGCCGTCGCAAAGGCGGCGGGCAGCTCGACGACGGCGTCCGCGCCCGCTGGCACGGCGTGCTTTGCGCGCAGGTGCTTTTCGAGTACGGCGGCCTCCCCCCGCTGGGTGAAGTTGCCGCTCATGATGCAGACGACGGCGTCGCAGCCGCTCTCCGCCCGCGCACGTTCGATGAGGTAGGCGTGCCCGTTATGGAAGGGATTATATTCGCAGAGGATGCCGCAAATTTTCATTTTTTCGTCCAAAACCTTTACATTTTTGTCTGAATATTATATAATGTTTCATGGAAGTGCCGCATGGCTCGCAGCGCTACCGGGCCGCCCGCTCTTTGTACGGACAGACTTCGGTTCCCTACGATTATACACCAAACGCGGCAAAAAATAAAGCGATACGAGGTTTGATTGTATGGCAGGAATCTTCGATAAGATCAAGGATAAGATCTCTTCTCTGACGGAAGAGGAAGACAGCGCCTTTCTGGCGGGCGTCAAGCGCCGCGCCGCCGCGCTGAACAAGCACATCGTGCTGCCGGAGGGGGAGGACGCCCGCGTCGTCCGCGCGGCCGTGGAAGCGGCAAAGCAGAAGCTCGCGCGCATCACGTTGCTGGGCAACCGCGCCGAGATCGAACAGGCACATTCCGATCTGGATCTTTCGGAGATCGAGATCGTCGACCCCGCGACGAGCGAGAAGCGCGCGGAATACGCCGCGCTGCTCTATGCGCTGCGCAAGGCGAAGGGGATGACGGAAGAAGAGGCGGACAAGCTCTCCCGCGACAACACCTACTTCGGCGTGCTCATGGTCAAGGCGGGGGATGCAGACGGCCTCGTTTCGGGCGCCTGCCATTCGACGGCGAACACCCTGCGTCCCGGCCTGCAGATCGTCAAGGCCGCGCCCGGCGTGCCGCTCGTCTCCAGCTGCTTCCTGATGGTCGCCCCCAAGGGCGGCAACCAGTACTGCAAGGACGGCGTGTTCGTCTATTCCGACTGCGGCCTGAACGAGAACCCGACGAGCGAGCAGCTCGCCGAGATCGCGCTCATCTCCGCGAAGACGGCGGAAAAGATCGCGGGCATCCAGCCGCGCGTCGCAATGCTCTCCTTCTCGACCAAGGGCAGCGCCAAGCATGCGGATATCGATAAAGTCACGGCGGCGGTCGCGCTCGCCAAGGCGAAGGCGCCCGATCTGGCGCTGGACGGCGAGCTGCAGCTGGATGCGGCCATCGTGCCCTCCGTCGCAAAGTCGAAGGCGCCCGATTCCAAGGTCGCCGGCCACGCGAACGTGCTCATCTTCCCCGACCTCGACGCGGGCAATATCGGCTATAAGCTGACCGAGCGCTTGGGCGGGTTCCAGGCGATCGGCCCCGTCTGCCAGGGCTTCGCCAAGCCCATCAACGACCTCTCCCGCGGCTGCAAGTGGGAGGATATCGTCGCGACCATCGCCATCACCGCGCTGCAGACGCAGATGTGAGCGGGGCTTTCATACAATTTCGGAAATCAATCAAAAGGGGTCAGTCAAATGAAGATTCTTGTCGTGAATGCGGGGAGCTCCTCCCTCAAATACCAGCTGTTCGACATGGACACCGAGACGGTCATCGTCAAGGGCGGCGCCGAGCGCATCGGCATCCCCGGGTCCGTGCTCAAACATAAGACGAAGGACGGCGAAAAGATCATCGAGCAGGATATGCCCAACCACAAGGTGGCGATGCAGCTCGTGCTGCACGCGCTCGTGCATCCGGAATACGGCGTCATCCGCTCGATGGATGAGATCGACGCCGTCGGCCACCGCGTCCTGCACAGCGGCGGCGACTTTGACCGTTCCGTCCTCCTCGACGACGAGGTCCTCGCGATCTGCAAAAAGAACGCTGAACTCGGCCCGCTGCACATGCCCGCCAACATCCTGGGCATGGAAGCATGCCGCGAGGTGATGCCGAACACGCCGATGGCGCTCGTCTTCGACACCGCCTTCCACGCGACCATGCCGCCGCACGCCTACCTCTATGCGATCGACTACGACGACTATAAAAAGTATAAGATCCGCCGCTACGGCTTCCACGGAACCAGCCACAAGTACGTCTCGCAGGAGGCGATCAAGTACCTCGGCAAGCCCGCCGAGCAGACCAAGATCATCACCTGCCATCTGGGCGGCGGCTCTTCCGTCAGCGCCGTGCTGGGCGGCAAGTGCATCGACACGAGCATGGGCTTTACGCCGCTTGCGGGCGTGCCGATGGGCACCCGCTCGGGCGACATCGACCCCGCCGTGCTCGAATACCTCGCCGAAAAGAAGGGCTATTCTCTCCCCGAGTGCATCACTTACCTGAATAAAAAGTGCGGCGTCGCCGGCATTTCGGGCGTCTCGAGCGACTTCCGCGACCTGACCAAGGCTGCGGACGAGGAGGGGAACGAGCGCGCCAAGCTCGCCCTCGACGTCTTCTGCTACGGCGTCAAGAAGTACATCGGCGCGTATGCCGCGGCGCTCAACGGGCTCGACTGCCTCGTCTTTACGGCTGGCATCGGCGAGAATACGTGGGAAGTGCGCAAGATGATCTGCGACGGGCTGGACTATTTGGGCATCACCCTCGATCCCGAACAGAACGGCCGCAAAAATGACGGCAGTATCCACGACATCTCCGGCAAAGATTCGCGCGTCAGGGTGCTCGTCATCCCGACCAACGAAGAGCTCGTCATCGCGCGCGAGACCAAAGAGCTGGTCGAAGCGTAAGCGGCGCAATTTGTCCGCATTTTAGGATTTTTCCTTCAAATCGCGGAAAAAATAAGTTGACAAAGCTCTGCAAAAGTTATATAATTTTACAGTCAAAACGCAATTTGATCGGAAAATATAGAAACGAGGTGTTAAAAAGATGGCGGTACCTAAGTCTAAACAATCCAAACAGAGAACGAATACGCGTTATGCGAACTTCAAGGCCGCGGCACCCGCTCTCGTCGAGTGCCCTCATTGCCACGAGCTCAAGCAGCCGCATAAAGTCTGCAA
>CASEIS010000109.1 GCA_949287895.1 uncultured Bacillota bacterium | reverse complement strand
AGTTGGTCTTGCGCTCGCCCTTGCCGATCTTGGTCAGGTAGTTGGAGATCTCGGTGCGCGCCTCCTCGCCGAACCGCCCGTCGAACTGCAGGCTGTTCACGCAGATGCCGTCTTCGCAGAAGGGCAGCACCGTCTCGCCGTTTTTATTCTCGATGACCTTTTTGATGGGCAGGCCGTACTTCTGCGCGAAGGCGAAGTCGCGCTCATCGTGGGCGGGCACGCCCATGACCGCGCCGGTGCCGTACGAGTAGAGCACGTAGTCGGCCGCGTAGATGGGCACCTTTTCGCCGTTGACGGGGTTGATCGCATAGTGGCCGATAAACACGCCCGTCTTTTCGCGGGAGGAGGAGAGGCGGTCGATCTCGTTGGTCTTGGAGGTCGCCTCGATGTACGCCTCCACGGCGGCGCGCTGCTCGTCGGAGACCAGCTTCTTCACGAGCGGGTGCTCGGGCGCCAGCACGACGTACGAAACGCCGAAGATGGTGTCGCAGCGGGTGGTGAACACCTTGAAGGTATCCCCGCTCTCGCAGGCAAATTCGATCTCGCAGCCGGTCGACTTGCCGATCCAGTTGCGCTGCATCAGCTTTGTCTTTTCCGGCCAGTCGATGGTATCCAGCCCCTGCAGCAGTTCCTCGGCATACTTGGTGATGCGGAAGAACCATTGCGTGAGGTCCTTTTTGACGACGGGGGTGCCGCAACGCTCGCAGCAGCCCTCCTGCACCTGCTCGTTGGCGAGCACGGTGTTGCAGCTCGGGCACCAGTTGACGGGCGCTTCCTTGCGGTAGGCGAGGCCGTTTTCATACAGCTTGAGGAACATCCACTGCGTCCACTTGTAGTAGTCTTCCTCGCACGTCTTGACCTCGGCAGACCAATCGAACATGGCGCCCATCGCGCGCAGCTGCTTCTCCATCGTCGCGATGTTCTTTTCCGTCGAATCTTTCGGGTGGATCTTCGTCTTGATGGCGTAATTTTCGGCGGGCAGGCCGAAGGCGTCGAAGCCCATGGGCTGGAACACTTCGTAGCCCTGCATCTTTTTGAATCGCGCGAAGCTGTCCGACGGGCCGTAGTTGTACCAGTGGCCGATGTGCAGCTTTGCGCCCGAAGGGTAGGAGAACATCTCCAGCACATAGTACTTTTTGTCGATGTTCTTTTTGTTGAAGTGGTTTTCCTTCGTCTTTTCCCAGCGCTGCTGCCACTTGCTCTCGACAGATTTCATGTCCATAAACGAATACCTCCGTGGGTCTGAACAAAACTCATTTTTTCTTGCGGAAGAGGCGGAAGATCAGGTACGCCGCCGGCCCCAGGATGGGAACGAGCAGCACGACCAAATTCCACGGGATGACCGCCTTGACCAGCCCCATGTCCTTGAATAAGAGGTAGATGGTCGCGATCGCCATAAAGTAATGGACCGCGAGCACAGCGATGAGCGCGATGACAAACGGCGGCATAGGCCCTCCCGATCAAAAAAATATTCACTTGATTATATAATTTTTTACGCAGATAGTCAAGCCGAGAGGGCGGCGCGCCGCAAATTTTTCGCAAATCGCGCATATCCGCACCCGCCTCGCCTATCAATCGAGGGCCATCTCTCATAAATCGCGCATCCTCTCCCGTAAATCGCGCCCGCCGCGTAAATAAATCTCTCCCGCCTGCATACACTGAAAGCATGGAATGTGAACTCACCGTCACCGAAGCGGACGCAAACTGCCGCTACATCGCCTATATCGCGGCGGCGCTCGCCAAGGGCGGCGCCGCCGCGCAGATCGGCTTCGAAGGGGGCCGCGTCCGCCTCGCCGCCGCAGGCGATGCCGCCCTGCGCCGCGTCGCCGAGGAAAAGATCGCCGACATCCTCTGCATCGGCTACAAGTACGCGGCGCTGCGCCCCCTCATCCGCCCCGCGGGGCTGGGCGGGGAGGACCGCGAGGTCCTGCTCGCCGCCGTCATCGCCGCCGACCTTTCCGAGGACCGCCGCTGCGTCCTCTCCCGCCTGCGCCGCACCGCGGCGGGGGAGTACACGCTGGACGGCTTCTACCGCTTCCGCCTCGCCGACCTGCGCGAAAAGTGGCGGGGCGTCGCCGCCTGCGTGCCCGGCGTGTTCACCCGCAGCCGCCTCGCCGACTTCATGGAGTACCTGCTCGGCGCGGGGAGGGGGAAGGTGTTTTTGAAGGGCGACGCCGTGTTCGACGCGCGCTGCCGACGCCTGCGCCGCTCCTCCCTCATCGAGGGTGGCCCCTCGGAGATGAATACGCTGCGCGAGATCGTGCTCAGCGGCGCGGGGAAGGTCGAGTGCCTCACCGCCCCCGGCACCCGTCTGGAGAATTTTCTGCGCCGCTACTACGCGGGCAGGGCCGTCTTTTCCTGATGCGCGCCCCGCAAAAAATTGCGGGCGGCGGCCGTTAAAAAATTTGCGGGCGGCGGCGCTTTTTCGTTGACAAACGGCGCAAAAGCGGCTATTATAATAGCATAGTATCCATCGCCCATCAAAGGGGAGACAAGTAGCTCGGGAGGGGCCCTTCCAGAGAGCGGCGCACTCGCTGCAAGCGCCGTACGGCCGGCCCGAGACGAAACCGCTCCGCCCGGGCAAAAGCGTGCGCGGCTTTTTCAAATCGCGCGAGAGCGGCCGCAAACGTTTTTGCGGCAATTAAGGTGGAACCGCGCAGTGCATGCGTCCTTAAACGTTGTGTTTGAGGGCGCTTTTATATTGCAAAAATTCATTTTTAAGCAAGGAGATACAAGAGCATGATCATTACGCTGAAGGGAGGGGACAAGAAGGAGTTCGCAGCCCCCGTGAGCTGCTACGAGGTCGCCAAGAGCATCGGCGAAGGGCTGGCGCGCTCGGCGGTCGCGGCGAAGGTGAACGGCAAGGAGGTCGACCTCGCGCACGTCATCGACGGCGACTGCGAGCTGGAGATCCTCACGCTGAAGGATAAGGAAGGCCTGCAGGTGTACCGCCACACGACGGCGCACGTCCTCGCGCAGGCGGTCAAGGCGATCTTCCCGACCAGCAAGCTCGCCATCGGCCCGACCATCGAAAACGGCTTCTATTACGACATCGACTTCAAGACGCCCATCACGCAGGAAGACCTGTCCAAGATCGAGGCGGAGATGAAGAAGATCATCAAGAGCAACCTGCCCATCGAGCGCTTCACCCTCCCGCGGGAAGAGGCGATCAAGCTGATGACCAAGTACTCGGAAAAGTACAAGGTCGAGTTGATCAAGGACCTGCCCGAGGGGGAAGAGATCTCCTTCTACAAGCAGGGCGACTTCACCGACCTCTGCCGCGGCCCGCACCTGCCCTCCACGGGCAAGATCAAGGCGTTCAAGCTGACCAGCATCGCGGGCGCCTATTGGCGGGGCAACGAGAAGAACAAGATGCTCACCCGCATCTACGGCACAGCATTCGCGAAGAAGGAGGAGATGGACGCCTACTTCACCATGCTCGAAGAGGCGAAAAAGCGCGACCACACCAAGCTGGGCAAAGAGCTCGGCCTGTTCGCCCTGCTCAACGAGGGCAAGGGCTTCCCGTTCTTCCTGCCCAAGGGGATGGTGCTCAAAAATATCCTCGTCGACTATTGGCGCCAGATCCACACCCGCGAGGGGTACGTCGAGGTGCAGACTCCGATCATCCTCAACCGCTCGCTGTGGGAGACGTCCGGCCACTGGGATCACTACAAAGAGAATATGTACACGACCAAGATCGACGGGGAGGATTGCGCCATCAAGCCGATGAACTGCCCGGGCGGCATGCTCGTGTACAAGCTCACCCCGCACAGTTATAAAGATCTGCCCATCCGCATGGGCGAGCTCGGCCTCGTCCACCGCCACGAAAAGAGCGGCCAGCTGCACGGCCTGTTCCGCGTCCGCTGCTTCACGCAGGACGACGCGCACATCTTCATGCTCCCCGAGCAGATCGCGAGCGAGATCAAGGGCGTCGTGCGCATCATCAACGAGGTGTACACTCTCTTCGGGTTCAAGTACCACGTCGAGCTGTCCACCCGCCCCGAAAACAGCATGGGCAGCGACGAAGATTGGGAGACGGCGACCAACGCCCTGCGCTCCGCGCTGGACGAGATGGGTCTCGACTACGTCGTCAACGAGGGCGACGGCGCCTTCTACGGCCCGAAGATCGACTTCCACCTGACCGACTCCATCGGCCGCACCTGGCAGTGCGGCACCATCCAGCTTGACTTCCAGCTGCCGCAGCGCTTTGAGGCGGAATACACGGGCGAGGACGGCCAGAAGCACCGCCCGATCATGATCCACCGCGTCGTGTTCGGCTCCATCGAGCGCTTCATCGGCATCCTCATCGAGCACTACGCGGGCAAGTTCCCCGTCTGGCTCTCGCCCGTGCAGGTCAAGATCCTGCCTGTCTCCGACAAGTCGATGGACTACGCCAAGCAGGTCGAGGCGCAGCTCAAGGCGGCGGGCCTGCGCGTCGAAACGGATATGCGCAACGAAAAGATCGGCTACAAGATCCGCGAGGCACAGCTGGAAAAGCTGCCGTATATGCTGATCATCGGCGACAAGGAGAAGGAGGAGGGCACCGTCTCCGTCCGCATGCGCGAAAAGGGCGACATCGGCGCCATGCCCCTCGCCGACTTTGCCGCGCGCGTCAAGAAGGAAAATGACGAAAAGACTGTCTTTTAACAAAAACGAGCCGCAAATCGGTTGACAAACGGCGCAGGATCTGGTATAGTATATCGGTAAAGCAGAAGGAACGCTTCTCGCCTTGCGGCAATCGCGTCGGCAAGTGCACGATATATCTCATCCGGCGCCCGCACGATCGGGCGGCACAAGAGCGATATTTCGGGCGGGTCCTTTTTGCGGGCCCGCCTTTTTTGTTCGGCTTTGGCGGGCACTGCCAAATCGTCAAATAATCAAAAGGAAGGTATAAAAGTATTAAAGCCCAGCATCAGATCAACGGAGAGATCCGCGATCGTGAAGTGAGAGTCATCGGGGCGGACGGGCAGCAGCTCGGCATCATGAGTTCGCAGGCCGCACTTCGCCTCGCAGAAGAGAGCGAGCTCGACTTGGTGAAGATCTCGCCGACGGCGGTACCGCCCGTTTGCAAGATCATGGACTACGGCAAGTTCAAGTTCGAACAGGGGAAAAAGGAAAAAGAATCGCGCCGCAATCAGAAGATGGTCGAGATCAAGGAGGTACGCCTCTCGATGACCATCGACACGAACGACCTCAACGTCAAATCCCGCCAGGCGCAGAAATTTTTGGAGGCGGGCAACAAGGTGATGGTCTCCATCCGCCTGCGCGGCAGGCAGAACGCGCACGCCTCGATGGGCGTGGACGTGATGCACGCCTTTTTCGACACGCTGGAGGGGAAGGCCGTCATGGATAAAAAGCCTGCCAGCGAGGGGCGCAACATCACGATGCTGCTCTCGCCCGCAAAATCATAAAGATCGGAACGGCGCGCCCGCCCGCGGGCAGATGGCGCGCATCGGATACGGAAAATTATTTCGGAGGATAACAACATGCCTAAACAGAAATCGCATAGCGGCTCCAAGAAGCGTTTCGACGTGACCGGCAGCGGCAGAGTCAAGAGGGCACAGTCGGGTAAAAACCACAAGACGGGCGCAAAACCCCGCAAGCGCAAGCGCAACCTGCGCCAGACGGCGTTCGTGAGCGAGACGCAGGAACTGACGGTCAAAAACCGCCTGATCCCGTACAAGAACTAAGCGAATAAGGAGAGATAAGTCATGCGTATCAAAAGAGGTGTCAACGCTGTCAAAAAGCGCAGAAAGATATTCCGCCTGTCCAAGGGCTACTTCGGCTCCAAGAGCCGCTCGTACCGCATCGCGCGCGAAGCGGTGATGAAGTCGCTGATGTACGCGTACATCGGCCGCAAGAACCGCAAGAGAGACTTCCGCAAGCTCTGGATCGCCCGCATCAACGCGGCCGCGCGCCTGAACGGCCTGTCCTACAGCAAGTTCATGCACGGCCTCAAGGTCGCCGGCATTGAACTGAACAGAAAGGTTCTCGCGGACATCGCGGTCAACGACGCCGCCGGTTTCGCGGCCCTGGCAGAAAAGGCGAAAGCCGCCATCGCGTAAAGCAACCGATCCGAAAACCTTCTTCCTCACCGCAAGAAGGTTTTTTTGGTATTTATATGGTCATCACTTCGAGGAACAATCCGCTCGTGCGCCGCGTCCTCGCCCTGCGCGAAAAAAAGTTTCGCCGCGCGGCGGGGGAGTATGTGGTCGAGGGGCTCAAATCGGTGCGCGAGGCCGCCGCGTGCGGCGCGCACATCCGCCTGCTCGTGCGGGCAGAGCGCGTCCCGCCGCAGGGCATCGCCTGTGACGGCGAATTGGTCGTCTCGGACGGCGTGTTTGAAAAGCTGTCCGAAGAAGTCACGCCGCAGGGCGTGCTCGCCGTCGTCGCCATGCCGCCGTGTACGCCCGCCCCGCCGCAGGGGCTGAGCGTCCTGCTCGACGGCGTCGCCGACCCCGGCAACATGGGCACCGTGCTGCGCACCGCGAACGCCGCGGGCTACGCTGACGTCTACCTGCGCGGCTGCACCGACCCCTTCGCGCCCAAAGTCGTGCGCGCCTCGATGGGCGGCCTGTTCCGCGTCCGCCTGCATATCGGCGGCGACGAGGCGTTCTCCGCCGCGCTCGCCGGCGTGCCGCTCATCTGCGCGGATATGGCAGGGGAGAACGCCTTCCGCTTCGCCCCGCCGCCCCGCTTCTGCCTGGTCATCGGCAACGAGGCGAACGGCGTCACGCCCGAAGTGCGCGCCGCGTGCGCGCATACCGTGCGCGTGCCCATGCAGGGGGGCTGCGAGAGCCTCAACGCGGGCGTATCGGCGGGCATCCTGATGTACCTGCTGCGCGCGGAGCATTTCCGCGGCGCATAATTGAAGAGAGACAATCCCAACGAATCGAGATAATATAAGGAGAATTACCAATGTCCGGGCATAGCAAATGGCATAACATTCAGGCAAAGAAAGGCAAGGCGGACGCCGCGCGCGGCCGCATCTTCACCAAGTTGGGCAGAGAGATCGCCGTCGCCGCCAAGGCGAACCCCAACCCCGAAACGAACAGCAAGCTCGCGGACGTGATCGCCAAGGCAAAGGCGAACAACATGCCCAACGACAACATCCAGCGCTGCATCAAAAAGGCGGCCGGCGAATTGAGCGGCGTCAACTACGAGACGCTCGTGTACGAGGGCTACGGCGTGGGCGGCAGCGCGCTCATCATCAAGACGCTGACCGACAACAAGAACCGCACCGCGGGCGACGTGCGCAGCACCCTCTCCAAGAGCGGCGGCGAGCTGGGCAACACCGGCTGCGTGTCGTATATGTTCAGCAACAAGGGCCTGCTCGTCGTCGAGCGCACCCTCGACCTCGACGAGGACACTATGACCGAGTACGCCATCGACGCGGGCGCGGACGACGTGGTCGTCTCCGACGACGTCTACGAGATCTACACTGACTCCGCCGCCTTCTCCGACGTGCGCAAGTACCTCGAGGGGAAGGGCGTCGAATTTTTGGAGGCGGACGTGCGCATGATCCCGCAGAACAAGGTCACGCTCAGCCCCGAGCACACCGAAACTTTCCGCAAACTGCTGGATAAGCTCGAAGACCTCGACGACGTGCAGGACGTCTACCACAACGTCGACCTGCCCGACGAGGAAGAAGAGGAGTAATTTCCCATTCGCCGCGATTTTTTCGCGATATCATTGCAATTTTCGCCGTTTGCATAGTACTATGCGCGGCATAAACGACCAATAAACGGAGGGAACTATGATCGGAGTGGAAGAGGCCTGCCTGCGGGCCAAAGAACATGAAGGCGTCATCGCCCGCGCGAGCGAAGAGCAGCGCAACGCGATGCTTTCTGCCGCCGCCGCCGCCCTGCGCGCGCGCGCCGGCGAGATCATCGCCGAAAACCGCATCGACATGGAGGGCTGCACGCGCGGCCCGCAGTTCGTCGACCGCCTGATGCTGGACGAAAAGCGCATCGACGGCATCGCCGTCGGGCTGGAAAAGCTCATCTCGCTCGCCTGCCCCGTCGGGGAGGTGCTCGAGGAGCGCACCCTGTACAACGGCATCAAACTGCGTCGCGTGCGCGTGCCGCTGGGCGTCATCGGCATCATCTACGAGGCGCGCCCCAACGTCACGGCGGACGCCATCGGCCTCGCCATCAAGAGCGGCAACGCCATCGTGCTGCGCGGCAGTAAAGACGCCATCCGCTCGAACATCGCCATCACCGGCATCATCAAGGACGCCGTCCGCGCGTCGGGCATGGACCCCGCGTTCATCCAGCTCATCGAGGACACCTCGCGCGAGGGCTCGACCCGCTTCATGCGCATGAACGGCGTCGTCGACTGCATCATCCCCCGCGGCGGCGCGGGGCTCATCCAAAACGCCCTGCAGAACGCGACGGTCCCCGTCATCGAGACGGGCACGGGCAACTGCCACGTCTACTTCGACGGCGCGGCGGACATCAAAAAGGGCATCCCCATCCTCATCAACGCGAAGACGCAGCGCACCTCCGTGTGCAACGCCTGCGAGAGCGCGCTCGTCGAGGCGAATTTCGCCAAGGCGCACCTGCCCGAGATCGTCGCCGCACTGCGCGAGAAGAACGTCGAGATCGTCGCCTGCGAGCAGTGCCGCGCCATCGTGCCCGACCTCGCCCCCGCGACGGAGGAGGACTACTATACCGAGTACTCCGCCCTCAAGATCTCCATCAAGGTGGTCGGCGGCGTCGACGAGGCGATCGCCCACATCAACAAGTACGGCACCCACCACAGCGACGCCATCATCACCGAGGACGCGGCCGCGGCCGAAAAGTTCCTCAATGACGTGGACAGCGCCGCCGTGTACGTCAACGCCAGCACCCGCTTTACGGACGGCTTTGAATTCGGCATGGGCGCGGAGATGGGCATCTCCACCCAAAAGCTGCACGCGCGCGGCCCGATGGGCCTGCGCGAGCTGACCTCTTATAAGTACCAGCTCGTCGGCGACGGCCAGATCCGCGGCTGAACGAACGCAACAAAAGACGGCACGGCCGCCCGCTTCCGCGGGCGGCCTTTCGTTTTGCCGGCAGGGGCGGCAGCTTTTCAAACGAGGCGGGGCGGCGGCCTTTCGTTTGCTCGCGCGGTCGGCGGCCCTGCGCGCACGGTCGGTTTTGCCGCAATTTGCGCCTTTTTCCGCGATTTGCCGCGCCGCCGCGCGCATGAAGGGCGGCCTTTTGCAGATACTGTTCCTGTCGGCGGCGGTAGAGAAGATCCGCAGAGTGATTGAATCAGATTTTCGAAAGAGAAAAAGGTAGAGGATCCGCGCCCCGGAGCGATATCGCCGCTTTCCGATACAGTCTCCTTTTTTATGCGGCAGTTTGCCGCGGCGAAGGCAAAAATAATCGGCGCGAGCCAAATAGGCGCGGCAGTCTGCCGCGAAATAAGGCAAACAGTTTCGTTGCGGAAGGGCGCGCAATGCCCCGACCGTGAGGAAAGAAAAGGGCGCAAAAATTTTGCCGAAAAATCAAAAATTCGCCGACGAAGGGCGTTTTTCCGAAAAGTTTGGGAAAAAGCAGCCATCGAGCGTAAAAAACGGGACAAAAATGAGAGGACGATCGCGAGAAATTGCGTGGTTCCTCTTATTTTTTTGCCTTTTGCCCGCTCTTTTGCCTGTTTACTTTTGCCGCGCGATGTGGTACAATGGCAGACAAAGAAGGAGGAATTTCTATGGCAAAAACCAAACGCACGCGCAGTGCGGCGAAAAAGCTGCACCCTGCGACCCTCGCGCTCGCGATCGTCTTCCTCGTCATCGGCATCGCGGGCGGCATCTTCGCAGCCAAGGCGCTCACCGCCAACGACTGTTTCGTGCTCAACGGCACGCAGCAGGTCTATCTTGCCGTCGGCGAAGCATACGAGGACCCCGGCGCGACCGTCCTGTCTTTCGGCAGGGATATCTCCGACAAGGTGATCGTGGGCGGCGACTTTTCCCGCTTCGACGCCGATGTCCCGGGTATCTACAACTTCACCTACACCGTCGACGACTTTCGCTGGGGCGACTATCAGCTGGTGCGCACCGTCACCGTAGTCGATACCGCAGAGCCCGAACAGGCACAGGCGAACGGGGAGGGCTAAGCGATGGCATCCAAAAAATTCAGCGCCGCGCTCACCGTGTTCTGCTGCATCCTCGCGCTCGCGGTCGGCTTTGTCGCGGCATTCCTCATCTACAGCTACATCACGCGCCCGCAGGGCGGCGATACATACGCGAGCGGCGACCTCACCTTCCACTTCATGGAGCTAGGCAACGACAGCGCGGGTGACAGCATCTACATCAAGGCGGGGGATGCCGACATCCTCATCGACGCGGGTTCCACCCGCAGCAGCACGGACACGACCGCCGCCTACATGGAGGAGTACGTCACCGACGGCACCCTCGAATACGTCATCGTCACCCACGCCGACAGCGATCACATCGCCGGCTTCGCGGGGGACAGCGACTCGCCGAGCATGTTCGACCGCTTCGAGTGCGAGACGATCATCGGCTTCCCGCGCACCAACAAGAATACCCAAGTCTACAAAGACTACGTCGCACAGCGGGACGAGGCGGTCGCCGAGGGCGCCGTCTACTACACCGCGCTCGAGTGCTGGAACGGGGAGAACGGCGCGCAGCGCACCTACGCCCTCTCCGACGGCATCGAGATGCACATCCTGTACAACTACTTCTACGAGCACGACAGCAGCGACGAAAACAACTACTCCGTCTGCGTGCTGTTTACGCAGGGAGACCGCAACTTCCTCTTTACGGGCGACTTGGAGCAGGAAGGGGAGGAGTACCTCGTGCAGTACAACGACCTCCCCGAGGTCGAGCTGTACAAGGCGGGCCACCACGGCTCGAAGACCTCCTCCAACGATTGCCTGCTCGAGGTTATCCGCCCCAAGATCGTCTGCGTCTGCTGCTGTGCGGGCACCGACGAGTACACGGATACGAAGGAGAACCAGTTCCCCACGCAGGCGATGATCGACCGCGTCGCCCCGTACACAGACGCCGTCTACGTCACCAGCCAGGTTGCGGACAACGCGGCGGGCTATGCGCCCATGAACGGCAACATCCGCGTCATTTCCTCGCCAGACGGGGTGCGCGTGGAGAGCTCGGCGGGGGAGGGCGGCGCCGCCGTCAAGCTCAAGGACACCGCCTGGTTTATCGAAAACCGCACCATGCCCGCCGCCTGGGCGGCGTGACCGCCCGCGCCGGCTTTATTGCCATCGCCCGCCGCCCCGCGCCATCCCGCAGCCGTCCGCCCCGCAGTCGGCGGGGCGGCGGGGCCGCGCGCGAAAATTTTGTGTGCAAAATGGGGCAGACGCGCCCGTTTGCGGAAAAAATCTGTTGCGAAAATCCCTGAAATGTATTAAAATAGTTGCGTTACATTTTATTGAGGAGAGAAAAAATTGATCAGGAACGATTTACGCAACGTGGCGATCATCGCGCACGTCGACCACGGCAAGACGACTTTGGTGGACCAGATGCTCCGCCAGAGCGGCACCTTCCGCGAGAATCAGGTCGTCGAGGAACGGGTCATGGACTCGAATGCGCTCGAGCGCGAGCGCGGCATCACCATCCTCGCCAAAAACACATCCATCCACTATCACGGCGTCAAGATCAACATCATCGACACCCCCGGCCACGCCGACTTCGGCGGCGAGGTCGAGCGCGTGCTGAAGATGGTCAACGGCGTGCTGCTGCTCGTCGACGCGGCGGAGGGCCCCATGCCCCAGACCCGCTTCGTCATGCAGAAGGCGCTCGAGCTCAACCACAAGCTCATCATCGTCGTCAACAAGGTCGACCGCCCCGACGCGCGCATCGCCGAAGTGCAGGACGAGATCTTAGAGCTTCTCATCGACCTCAACGCCTCCGACGATCAGGTCGACAGCCCCATCGTGTTCTGCTCGGGCAGGGCGGGCACCGCTTCCCGCTACGCGGATAAAGAGGGCAAGGATCTCACCCCGCTGTTCGACACCATCCTCAACCATATCCCGCCCATGGTGGTGGACGAGACGGCGCCCATGCAGCTGCTCGTCTCTTCCATCGACTACAACGACTACGTCGGCCGCATCGGCATCGGCCGCATCGAGCGCGGCACCGTGCGCGCCAATCAGGACGTCGCCGTCTGCAACCACAACATCCCCGGCATGAACCGCCGCGGTAAGCTGGTCAACCTGTACCAGATCGAGGGGCTCTCCCGCGTGCCCGTCGAGGAGGCGAAGGCGGGTGACATCGTCTGCTTCTCCGGTTTGGAAGGCATCAACATCGGCGACACCGTCTGCGCGACGGACAAGGTGGAGGCCGTTCCCTTCGTCAAGATCAGCGAACCGACGGTCGAGATGACCTTCTCCGTCAACGACAGCCCCTTCGCGGGCAAGGAGGGCAAGTATGTCACTTCCCGCCACCTGCGCGAGCGGCTGTACCGCGAGCTGCTCAAAGATGTCTCGCTCAAGGTGGAGGACACGGACAGCGCCGAGTCCTTCAAGGTGAGCGGCCGCGGCGAGATGCACCTCTCCATCCTCATCGAAAACATGCGCCGCGAAGGCTACGAGTTCCAGGTCAGCACCCCCAAGGTGCTGTACAAGACCATCGACGGCAAGCTGTACGAACCGGTCGAGCGCCTCATCGTCGACGTGCCCGAAGACGGCACCGGCCCCGTGTTCCAGAGCATGGGCGAGCGCAAGGGCGAGCTCGTGCACATGAGTGCGGTCGGCTCGCGCATGCGCCTTGAGTTCCTCATCCCCGCGCGCGGCCTGTTCGGCTACAAGAGCGAATTCCTCACTCAGACCAAGGGCGAGGGGGTGATGAACTCCATCTTCTTCGAGTACCAGCCGTATAAAGGCGACCTCAAGCGCCGCGACACCGGCTCGCTCGTCGCCTTTGAAACGGGCGAGGCAGTCACCTACGGCCTGTTCAACGCGCAGGACCGCGGCATCCTCTTCATCGGCCCGGGCACGCAGGTGTACGAGGGCCTGGTGGTCGGTGTCTCCCCCAAGAGCGAGGACATCAACGTCAACGTCTGCAAAAAGAAGCACATGACCAACACCCGCGCCGCCGGCAGCGACGACGCGATGCGCCTGAACACGCCCAAAAAGATGAGCCTCGAGGAGTGCCTCGAATTCATCAACGACGACGAGCTGCTCGAAGTCACGCCCCTCTCGCTGCGCGTGCGCAAGCGCATCCTCGACAGCGAGCTGCGTGCCAAGGCCCGCGCCAAGGAAAAGAAGGCCTGATAAAAAAACATACCGCAGGGGCGGGATCGCGCGATCCCGCCCTTTTGCGCGCCCTTTTAGTTTTTGGAAGGAGCGCCCGCCTGCCCTCCGCGCCCGCTCTTGCCCGCTGCGCATAAATGCGGGGGCGGCGGCATACGATAGATGGCGGAGATTTCCGCCCGGAGGTGCCGTATGGGGGAGGGCAGGCCGCAGACCACGCTCATCGAACAGCAAAAAAAGATCTCTCTGACCGCGGTGGAGAGCGTCGACGCCTTTTCTGACAGGCAGATCGTGCTGACGCTGGAAAACGGCCGCGCCTTTATCGCGGGAGAGGAGTTGAAGATCGTCGGCTTTTCCAAGTCGGAGGGCAGCTTTTCCGCCGTCGGCAAGATCGCGGGCGTGCGCTTTTGCTCCCGCCGCGAAAAGCTGGTGCGCAAGCTGTTCGCAAAATGAGCGACCTGCTCGGCACGCTGCTTGCCTGCCTGCTGCTGGGCGAGCTGGCGGGGGTATTGTACGAGCCGTTCGGCCTTTTGTCCCGCCTGCTCGCCCGTGCGGGCGAGCAGGCGGGGCGCCGAGCGGCGGCGCAAACCGTTCTCGCACGCCGCAAAGGGAGAGCGGGCGGGAAAAAGGGGCGCGTCCGCCCCGCGCCGCCCGCTCGCGCGTTGCCTGCTCGAGAGAGGCCCGTTCCCGCGCGGCGGCTCGCCTTCCGCACCCTCGCGGCCGCGCTCGACGTCCTGTTTTTTCTTCTGTGCGGCGGGCGGTATCTCGCCTTTGCGGCGGCCTTTTGCCTGCC
>CASEIS010000108.1 GCA_949287895.1 uncultured Bacillota bacterium | reverse complement strand
AAGATAGAAGAAAAATTGAAGATCGCCGTGCAAGAGGCGGTTGAAAGGGGATACCGGCATTTTATCAGCGGAATGTCGGCGGGCATTGATTTGCTCGCCGCAAAAATCGTTTTGCAACTACGCGGAGATATGCCGAAAATGCACCGTAGTGTGCGCACGGTAAAGTTTTTTTGCCTGCGCGACTTGAAAAAGTTATAGACGGCCGCGCCGAGCACATAAAAGGTGTATCCCGCGTGTATGTACATGACGGTGGGGGAGTATATAAACGTCTTTGCCCTGCCGGCGATCAGCACGACCATCGCGGAGAGGAACACGGTGAGCAGGGCGATGGCGCCGCCGCAGGCTGCATAGCGCCTGATCTCGCGCACGTCTGCCCGGGCCGGGGCGCGCTTTGCGTCCGCGTTGCGCCTATACAGCACGCCGCCGCGCATGATGGCGAGGGCGAGTTGGTAGCACCCCGCCGCGCCGTACCACGTCGAGCGGTAGATCGTGCATACGACGAAATTGAAGGCAGCATAGGCGATCTCCGCCGCGAGCGAACAGCAGGAGAATACCAGCGTGCGGAAGGCGAAGTCTTTTCGTATTTTTTCGATGAAGGCGCCGAGGTCGACGATCATATTTCCTCCGTTAGGCTATAAAACGTAGCGGCAATTCGAAAGATCGGCGGTATTATACAGCGCTTTTGTTAAATCAATTTGAAATTTTCAAACTTTCGGCGCGGTTTTTTGCTTTCGGTTTTAGCGCGCCTTATGGGCGGCGAGATCCGCCCGTGCGCCGCCGCCCGCGCGCCGAGCTGCTTTTATCTGCGCTCGATCGCGTCCGAATTTTGTTTCAAATATTGAAAAATCAAAAACGTTATGGTATAATATAGGCTGTAAAGGCGCCTTTTTTGCGCAGTTTACCAAAAGCGGAAGGGGGGATAAGACTTTGACGCACATAGCGATCATCGAGGACAGCCGAGAGGATGCCGACTTGCTTGAGGCCTTTGCGGCGCGGTATGGCAAGGAAAAGGGCAAGGAGTTCCGCATCAGCCGCTTTGCCAACGCCATCACCTTTCTGACCAACTTCACGCCCATTTATGACGCCGTCTTCATCGACATCCAGATGCCGCACATGAACGGCATGGAGGCCGCGGCAAAGCTGCGCGAAAAGGATGCGACCGTGCCCGTCGTGTTTATCACGAACATGGCAGACTTCGCCGTGCAGGGCTATGCGGTCAACGCGATCGATTTCGTCGTCACGCCCGTCTCTTACTATAATTTTTCCGTGATGATGGATAAAGTCCTCCGGCTCACCGAGGCGCGCTTCCCCGAGGTGATCTTAAAGACTGCCGAAGGCGCCGTCCGCGTGCGCACAGACGACGTCGTCTATGTCGAGGTGTTGGGGCACAGGATCATCTATCATCTCGCCGACCGGGATATCGAGATCTGGGGCGTCCTCAAAGCGCACGAGGAAAAGCTCGAAAAGTTGGGCTTTGTCCGCTGCAACAAGTACTGCCTCGCTAACCTCAAATATGTCGAAAAGGTCTCCGGGTACGATCTCATCCTCGGCGGGCATTCGCTCACCATCACGCGGACGCGGAAAAAGGAATTCATGCAGCGGCTCGTCGAGTATTACGGCGAAAAGTTTTAGGAAGGGATATGCAGTTCATCGTAGACGAATATCGCAACATCCTCGCGATCATAGCCATCGAACTCGTCCTTGCGCTGCCCTGCATGGAGAAGCGGCAGGGCTTTTGGCTGCGCTTTGCCTGCGGCCTTGTCGTCGCGCTGGCGTTCGACCTCCTGTACGTGCTCGTCTATGCCGCGATCTCCGTGGATACGGGCAACCTTCTCTCTGTCGCGCTGTCTATCGTTTGGTATGCCGCCGTGCTCGCCGTGACGGGCGCGCTGATGGCGTTTTGCTTCAAAATGAACAAGACGGAGCTCGTCTGGGTGCTCATCACGGGCTACGCGGTACAGCACTTCGTGTATGTCGTCGTCGTGGAATTGATCTTCTTCGGCCTGATCGGAAGTGCGGGCAACATCTGGGCGCAGCTTGCGGCATACGTCGTGGGGGCGGCCGTCGCGTATTCCGTCGTCTATTTCTTGTTCACGCCCAACCTCAAAAAGCGCAGGCATCTGTATGTGCAGGACAGCTGGCGCAATTTTGCGGTGCTTTCTGCCTTTCTCATCATCTTCCTCGCCTCCACCTTCATCAACCAGGCCAACGCCCGGCAAGATTATGTCGGCGTCAATTATCTGAGCATCTTTTCCGATTGCGTCAACTGCGTGCTCGTCGTCGCGGTGCAGTACGTCAGCCTGCGCAGCGCCCGCATGCGTTCGGAAAAGGAGCTCGCCGTCGCCATGTTTGACGGCGAGCGGAAGCAGTACGAAGCCTTCAAAAACGCCGTCGATTATATCAACGTAAAGGTGCACGACTTAAAGCACGCCATCACCGCCATGCAGCATGAGGGAGGCATAAGCCCGCGCCGCATCGAGGAGGCTGCCGAAAACATAGCCGTCTATCAGTCTTTCGTCAAGACGGGCAACGAGACGCTGGATTTTCTCCTCACCGATAAAAACCTCGCCTGCATCAAATACGGCATCACGCTGTCCTGCATCGCAGACGCCTCGGCGCTCGCGGGGATGGAGGAAGAGGATATCTATGTGCTGTTCGGGAATATGCTCGACAACGCCGTAGAATACTTAAAGACGGTGGAGGATGCAGAAAAGCGCAGCGTGCGCCTGTATATCAAGGTGAGCGGCAACCTCGCCATCATCCATCAGGAAAATTACTTTGACGGGGAGATCGCCTTTGCAGACGGCCTGCCCCGTTCGGTCAAGGGCGATGATGTCAACCACGGCTTCGGGATGAAGAGCATGCGCGCGATCGCGCATAAATACGGGGGCGAGATGCGCGTCTCCGCCGCAGACGGGCTGTTCAAGCTGGATATCGTCATGACGAAGTGACCGCGACTCGTATCAGCGCGCGGCGCCGAAAACATTCGGCGCCGCGCGCGTTTTTTGCAGTTTGTGAGTGATTTTTACATTTTAATGCAAAGTCTCTTGAAAACGCGCGCGAAAAGTGCTAATCTCCCTCCGAAAATAAAAAAAATCGGAGGCAACCAAAATGATGAAGTTCAAAAAGATCGCCGCGATAGCTTTGGCCGTCGTCATGGCGTTCGGCATGGCTGTGCTTGCGGCCTGTTCCCCGGGCACGGTCGAAGAACCGGAAAGATCTGTTTCGTCCATCTCTGTGACGACGCCGCCTGCAAAGACGGAGTATGTCGCAGGGGAGTCGTTCGACGAGACGGGCATGGTCGTCACCGCCGCCTACAGCGACGGTACCAGTGAGGCCGTGACCGGCTATACGGTCGATAAGACGACGCTCTCCGTCGGCGATACGTCCGTTACCATCTCTTACGAGGGCAAGACGTGCATCCAGGAGATCACCGTCACCGAGGCGGCTGCCGCGGTGCTGCTCGTCCTGACCGACGCAAATACCGGCGGCACGCTCAACCTCTACGCGGACAATACGCTGATCCTCGACGAGGGCGGGGCGTACCCGACCACTTTCGAGTGGGTCTTCAACGAAGACAAGGGGCTCATCGAAGTGACCATCCCCGCAGGCATGGAGGCTTACGTCACGATCGATTCTTATCTGTCCGGCGGCATGTATCACCTCGACGTCACGCAGGCCTATGGCGCCCCTATGAATTATTCCTGCTCGTTTGAAGAATACAGCGAGGCCTTCGGCGTGCAGGCAAGGGAGGTCGGCCGCGTCTCTGCGGGTGCAGATTACTTTGCCATCCTCAATGACGGTTCGTATACGATGTCCGTCGGCGGAGAACAAACTGCCGGCTACGTCGAATATACCACGGAGTACGAATACACGACGCAAACTTCGTCCGGCCCCATGACGGAAATGGTGCCCGCGCTCATCCTCATGCCCGAAGGTGCCGAGAGCGAGGAGTATATCGAAGCGCCCGCGCCTTACAGCGTGTTCACGATCGCCGTCGGGGACACGACCTTCAACCTCCCCGAAAGCAGGTACCTGCATTGGATGGGCAACACGGTATGCGGCTATGCGAACGAGGGCGGCGACCTTGAGATCTACTTCTATCCGGACAGCACCGCTGCCATCGTCGTCACCGACAAGGCGGGCAACATAACCGAGTACGGCTATAAATACACGACGTTTGCGTACGACAAGACGGACCCGGAAGAGCCCCTCAAGATCAACTGCGCGGCTACTTCTAACCTGACCATAACGTATGATGACGACGAGTACGAGTACACGTTCAAGTTTGTAGAGCAGACCCTCGATATGGAAAATTCTGACTTTACGACCACGCCTCCCACCATCGTCTATAAAGAGGGCGACACGCACACGCTCACCGTCAACGCGGCGGAGATCAACAGGCTGCTCGCAGACTTCGCACCCGCGCAGGAGCTGGCTGCCTATACGGCGACTTCGGCCACTAAGGCCGACGGTTCCGCTGCCGCGGCATCTGCATTCACCATCATATTTTATAAAGGCGGCGCGCTCAGCATCATGCTGAATTCCGGCTACAGCGAGAGTATCCTCGGCGAGGGGCAGTGGCAGGCGTCCGCAGACGGCATCGGCGGCATGTTCTCCGGCTCGTATGTCGAGTTCGGCTTCTTCGGCAATGACGGCGCAGATTCCATGACGATCACCGTTACGACGAGTGGCATTCAGTCTGCGTCCGAGATCGTCTTCGCGTTTGACGAAGATGCGTACGCCGCGCTCTATGCGGCACTTACGGAGGCGTCGGCATGAAAAAGTCTGCGAGCAGAACAAAGCACATCGCGCTGTCCGTCGTCTGTTTTGTCGTCGCATTCATCCTTGTGGCGGCCATCACTACGGCAGAATTGATGACGAGCAAGTATTCCCGCCTGATCTCGACGTATTTCAACCATAAGACGTACGAGATCGTCGAAAAGGATGACGGCACCGAAACGGATACCGAGTATTTCAAGCGCGAATACACGACGGAAGGCGGCAGGCTTGCGGCAGACGCCGCGCTGTGCGAAGAGATCGAGGCGGAGGGGATCGTCCTGTTGAAGAACGAGAACGGCGCCCTGCCGCTGCAGACTTCGGCAAATTCCAAGGCAAAAGTGACGCTGTTCGGCGTGGGCAGCCGAGACTTTATCTATGGCGGCACCGGTTCCGGCTCTGTCGACACCGCCACGGCGCCCACGCTGCAAGACGCCCTCGAGGCGGCGAACTTTGAGATCAACGGAACGGTCGCAGAGTTCTATGCCTCCGGCAGGGGCAGCGAATATGCCAACACCACCGCGGATATGTCGGGCGGCGGCTCGTATAAGATCAACGAATGCCCCGCGGATAAATTCACGACGAGCACCAAAGAGAGCTTCCGCAGCTATAATGACGCCGCGATCGTGGTGTTCAACCGCGCCGGCTCCGAAAGCAGCGATCTCCCCAAAAATTCGGCGAACGACGGCACGAGGAGCTACCTCGAGCTGACTGTCGACGAGGAGAGCGTGCTCGAGATGGTTGCAGACAGCCAGTACGGCTTCAAGCACGTCGTCGTCATCATCAATTCGGCGACGCCCATGGAGCTGGGATTCCTCGACCAAGCAAAATACGACATCGACGCCTGCATTTGGGTGGGCAACGTCGGCCAGACGGGCATGTATTCCATCGGTGGCGTGCTCAACGGCGATATCTGCCCTTCGGGGGCGCTCGTCGACACGTATGCGTACGATACGCTCGGCGCGCCCGCCGTCCTCAACCAGGGCGGCTACAGCATCACCAATTCGTCTGACAACAAGGCGAACGGGTACATGGTCTATGCCGAGGGCATCTATGTGGGCTACCGTTATTACGAGACGCGCTACGAGGATACCGTCACCGGCAGCGGCAACGCCGCGGCAAACGTCGGCGTGACGAGCGGCGCGTCGCAGTGGGTGTATTCCGACGAAGTGCAGTTTCCCTTCGGGTACGGGCTGTCCTATACAGACTTTACCTGGAGCGGGTTCGACGTGACCGAAACGGAGGACGGCTACGAGATCAGCCTCAACGTCAAGAACGACGGCAGCGTCGCCGGCAAGGACATCGTGCAGATATACATGCAGTCGCCCTATACCGATTATGACAGAGAGCACGGGATCGAAAAGGCTTCCGTCGAGCTCGTCGCCTATGCAAAGACGGAGACGCTCGCGGCGGGCGCCGACGAGGACGTGACGCTGTTTGTCTCCAAGGAACAGCTCAAAACGTACGATGCCGATGGCTACGGCACCTATATCGTCGAGGGCGGGGCGTATTATTTCACCGCTGCAGATAACGCGCACGCCGCGGTCAACAATATTCTTGCCGCAAAGGGGTATACGAAGGAAGACGGCATGGACGGCGCAGGCGATGAAGCGTTCGTCTATGCGGCAGAAGTCGAAGAGGACGTCGATACCTATTCCGTATCACAGGTCAATGAAGAATACGCCATCGTCAATCAGTTTGAAGACGTCGACATTAAGGCATACGACGATACGTTCGTATATCTCTCGCGGAGCGATTGGCAAAACACCTTCCCCGAGACCTATCAGGGCGGCAGATGGGAGGCGCCTGCGTCCGTCCTCGACGGCACGGCGTACGGCGTAGACAGCACGTCTTATACCCTGTATGATCCGGACGGCGCGCACGCCGACCTCGCAATGCCCACGCAGAATGCAGATAACGGGCTCACCGTGGCGATGTTCATGGATACAGATTATGACGACCCCGCCTGGGAAGACCTTCTCGATCAGATGTCCATCGCAGATCTCGTCACCCTCGTCAAGGACGGCGGCTATCTCACCCGCGAGATCATGTCCATCAATCTCCCCGGCGGTTACAATGTAGACGGCCCCGCCTGCATCGGGACGCTCGCCGGCATCACCATCAAATATGCCGAAGCGACCTTCTCGTGGCCTTGCGAAGTCGTGCTCGCCTCTACGTGGAACGATGCGCTCGCCGAGAGGATGGGCGCCATGGTGGGCGAAGACGCGCTCGCCAATTCTCAAGGCGAAACGAAGATCTCCGGTTGGTATGCCCCCGCGATGAACATCCACCGCACGGCATACTCGGGCAGAAACTTCGAGTATTATTCGGAGGACAGCTTCCTGTCCGGCTCGATGGGTGCATCCGAGTGCAAGGGCGCCGTCTCCAAAGGGCTGACCGTATATATCAAGCACTTTGCCCTCAACGATCAGGAGACGAACAGGACGGGCGGCCTCATGTTCGCAAACGAGCAGTCGATCCGCCAGCTCTATCTCGTGCCTTTCGAGATCTCCGTGCGTGAAGGTGGTGCGACCGGCGTGATGGCGTCTATGAACAGGGTCGGTGTTCGCTGGTCGGGCGCGCACAAAGGGCTCATGACCGAAACGCTCCGCAACGAGTGGGGGTTCAAGGGGATCGTCGTCACCGACCAGGCGTCCTACAGCAGTTTCTATTACGAGGATATCCGCCAGGGGCTCGAAGCGGGCACCGATCTGTGGCTGAACACGGACAAGAGCCTTTGGGAGGAACTCCTGACGAACAAAAACGAGAGCGTCACCTATGAAAACAACCCTCTCGTCGTCACACAGTTGCGCACCGCCGCAAAGCATATCATCTATGCGGTCAGCCGCAGCCTCGCGATGAACGGGATGTCTTCCACCACAGAGCTCGTTCCGATCCTGCCCCTGTGGCACGTTTGGCTCATCTGTGCGGACGTCGCCCTCGGCGTCATCGCCGCCGCGCTCGTTGCTGTCGGCGTATGGCAGGTGGTAAAGGTCGGCAAGTCTTCGCGAGATGAAGGCCCGGAGATCGTAGAATCGCAAAAGTAAGGCAGATCGTTTGCAGACCGTTGCCAAAAAAGGGAGGGAGCCTCGGCCCCCTCCCTTTTTTGCTGCCCCTGACCATAAGGCGAAGTGAAGTTCGTGCACGAAGTGCTTTGCGCCGTAGGCGCAAGCCCTGTCAGGGGCAGCTTTGTGTGCCGTGCGCCGCGCTTCGCGGCGGCAGGGCGGCAGCTGCGCCGGGCGTTGACAATTTTCCAATCGCTGCCTATTGACAGGCGCACATTTGTGTGCTAAAATAAAATTGTGCCATTGCATAAATTAGAAAAAATATGGGCGATTTGGAGGGAAAATGTTAGAGCTGAAAAATGTTTCCAAGACATATGGCGGCAAAGGCGTGCAGACGCGCGCGCTGCGCGGCGTCAGCATCCGCTTCCCCGCGCGGGGCATGGTGTTCGTCGTGGGCAAGAGCGGGTGCGGAAAGTCGACATTGCTGCACGTTTTGGGCGGCCTGGACCGCGCCGACGAGGGCGAACTTATCGTAGACGGTGCGAGCAGCAAGCGCTTCCGCCCCGCCGACTACGACCGCTACCGCAACGAAAAGGTCGGGTTCGTCTTTCAGGAATACAATTTATTTGAAAATTTCACCGTGCGCGCCAACGTGCAGCTCGCGCTTGACCTGCAAAATAAGCGCGCCGCAGCGGGGGAGATCGACGGCATCCTCGCCGAGGTGGACCTGCAGGAGAAGGCCGAACAGAAGGCGAGCACCCTGTCCGGCGGCGAAAAGCAGCGCGTCGCCATCGCGCGTGCGCTGGTCAAGGACCCGCAGATCGTCCTTGCCGACGAGCCGACGGGCGCACTGGACGCGGCGAGCGGCGATCAGGTGATGGCGCTGCTCAAAAAACTGTCCCGCGACAGGCTGGTGGTCGTCGTCTCGCACGACGAGGAGCGCGCCGCGCGGTATGCCGACCGCATCATCCGCATACGCGACGGCGCGGTCATCGAAGACGTCGCGCTCTCCGCCCCGCAGGGCGGGGCGGAGAATATCGCCGAAAGTGGCGCCGCCCAAGCCGCCGCATACGAAGGTGCCGCCGCAGAAAGCGCGGCTGCAAGAGTTGCCGCCGAGACGGCCGCCCCGCCTTCCGGCCGCAGCGCGCACCTGCCCGTGCGGCATGCGCTGCGGCTGGGGCTGCACAGCGTCAAGGCGCGGCCGGTCCGCCTCGCCTTCACCATATTTTTGTCCTTCGTAGCCTTTCTGTGCTTTGCCATGCTCTCGACCTCCCTCTTTTACGACGAGCAGCGCACGGCCGCCCAAACCATCTCCGCCGCCGAGCGCACCTATCTGCAGACGTCCAAGGCGTATGTCCGCGAGCAGATGTGCTACCGCGCGGGCGAGCTCGAGTCGGTCACCGAGCAGACGCTCGCGACGGGCTACACCGCCGCCGAGGTGCAGGCGCTCGCCCAAACGTACCCGGGGTCGGTCGCCGTCGTCAAGCTTTCGGACAGCGCTTCCATCGACGGGCTCAGCCTCTCGCAGCAGCAAGAATACTTCTATCAGGACGACGTGCGTGGGCTGGCGCTGGTCAACGATTCGATGCAGTGGCTGGCGGGCGACGCGCCCCGTTCTGCCGACGAGATCGCCGTGAGTGACTTCCTCTTCGAGGCGTTTGAAGTCGGCACATGGGAAGTTGGCGGCGAGACGGTCGAAGTGGGCGGCTATGCCGACCTCATCGGCAGAGAGATCGAACTGCACAAGGGCGGCACGGCGGTGCGCTTTACCGTCAGCGGCGTCTTTGCGGGCGCACGGGTGCCGGAGGAGTACGCGCAGCTGCGCGAGGATGTGCGCGGCGGCGACATTTGGGAGACGCCGGACGAGTGCTACGGTTGGTGGGAGGTGCGCGCCTCCGGCCTGTACGCCGTGGCGGCGCTCACAGAGGATGGGCTCGCGCGCAGCGCACCGCTCGTCGAGGCGTGCTGCCGCAGCGACGTCAACGAGTTCGACCGCTTCCTGCATAACCCGAACGGCGTCGCGCTCCGCCTCGCGCAGAGCGGGCAGTCGGAGACAGCAGGGGCGGAGTACAACCGCGTCGCGCCCTATGCCGACTGCACGGGCAACGGCGTGTGCGAGGTGTACTCGCTCGCGGGCGAGCCGCTCGCCGCGCTGGAGGAGGGCAGCGTCGGCATCCGCGCCTTCGAGTACGCCAACCTTGTCGATTGGCTGTTCGACGACTACTTCGCGGCGGCGGGGGAGAGTGCCGCCGTCGACAGAGCAGAGTACGACGCCGTCAATATCGACCTCTTCAACGAGGTGGGCGGCGTGCAGGGCGTGCTCGAAAATTTGGCCCGCCTGCAGGAGATGATGGCGCGCTGCTCCATCGCCGAGCCCGCCGTCCTTTTGGAGGGGGCAAACGGGGAGAGCTATACCGCGAGCATCGCCGGCATCTTTACGATGGATAACAGAGTGAGCACGCTGTATCTTTCCGACGACTTGTTTGAAGCGCTGTACAAGGGCGAAGACGGCGACCTGCGCTATGCGTTCGAGACGCGGTACGTCGTGCCTGAAAGTGCGCCGTACACGGCGCTGTATGTCCCCGCCGCTTATATAGACAATGCCGTCGCCGCGGCGTACGCCGTCGAGGATGACGACGCGACCGTCCTCCTCGTCGACCCCCTCTACGACGCCGTGCTCGCCGCGTCCGAGACCATGCAGGCGTACTTTTTGCTCTTCCTCATCGCGGGTTGCGTGCTCGGCGCGTTCGCCCTGCTGCTGCTCGGCAACTTCATCTCCGCCTCCATCGCCGCACAAAAGCGCGAGATCGGCGTGCTGCGCGCGCTGGGCGCGCGCACGGCGGACGTGCTCGCCATCTTTTTGGTGGAGGGCGTCTTTGTCGCCCTCGTCTGCGCGCTGCTCTGCTTCGCTGCCGCGCCCATCCTGTGCGGCTTGCTCAACGTCTTCGTCATCGAGGTCCTCGTGCAGGCGCCCGTGCGCCTGTTCGTGTTCGGTCCGCTGTCGGCGCTGCTCGTTTTGCTGTGCGCGCTGCTCGCGGCCGCCGTCGCCACCGCCGTGCCCGTCGGCATCTACTCCCGCCGTTCCCCCGCGCAGGGCATCCGCGCGTGACGCCGCAGAATGTGCCGAACGATTGCAAACGCCCGTCCGCTTTCGGGGTAGAGGAGGAGTTTTTTTCCGATGCAAGCGGTCCGCCTGCCGCGCACGCGCGGCAGGGCGCAACAAGCTGAATTTCGCCGCGCGGGCATTTATGCCCGCGCGGCGCCTCTTTCGGCGGGGGATCGCCCTTAATAACTTGCGCGAAGCGATTGACAAACGCCGCGCGTTCGCGTATAATAGACATTGAGTTCGCATACGCGAACTTTCAATCAGGCCGTATGTTCGCATATGCGAACATACAGAGGAGGGCAGTTTGAGCGAGACGGAATTTGCCATCGGGCGGTATTGCGGCGTGACCTTTGCCGGGCTGAAGGTGGCGAGCATGGTCAACTTGCGCTGCGGCGAGCGCGACGTCGTCGTGCGGCTGGCGCGCGGATTTCGGAGGCGTGGGTTTTCCTTCGTCTGCCTGCGCGCGTGCGGCGAGCGGCAGGTGCTGTACGTCTATCACGAAGAGCGGCTGCGCAGCCTGCTCTTTTCCCCCGACGTGCGCGCCTTTTTAGAGGGGTTCGGCTACCGCTACGAGACGGTCGGCGAGGCGATCGCGCAGCTGCGCGCGCGCATGAGCGCCCTCGGTGCGCAATTCCCGCACGAGGTGGGCGTCTTCCTCGGCTACCCGCTCGGCGACGTGCGCGGCTTCATCGCCGACCCCGCGGGCTGCCTGTTCTGCGGCGCATGGAAGGTGTACCAAGACGAGGCGTGCGCGCGCCGCACCTTCGAGCGGTATAAAAAGTGCGAGGCGTGCATCTGCCGCCATATGCTGCGCGGCAGGTCTCTCGCGCAGATCTTCAACATCGTTTCTTAGCAAAATAAAGGAGGTATTTTCAAATGAAAGTTACGATCGTGTATTGGTCGGGTACGGGCAATACGGAGGCCATGGCAAACGCGGTGGCGGAGGGCGCGCAGGGCGCGGGCGCAGAGGTCGATCTGCTCCCCGTCTCCGCCGCGGGAGAAGAGGTGCTCGGCAGCGACGTTCTCCTCTTCGGCTGCCCCGCCATGGGCGCGGAGGAGCTGGAGGAGGGGGAATTCGAGCCCTTCTTCTCCTCCGTCGAGGGGCAGCTCGCCGGCAAAAAGGTGGGGCTGTTCGGCTCGTACGACTGGGGTGACGGCGAGTGGATGCGCACCTGGCAGGCGCGCGTGCAGGATAGCGGTGCCGAGCTGATCGACGAGGGCGTCATCGCCAACAACGCGCCGGACGACGCCGCGCTCGCCGCCTGCCGTGCCCTGGGCGAAAAGGCAGCGCGGTCATAAGAGGGCGCCTGCATAAAGGGCGGCAGCGGCTCTCTGCGGCGCGTTTCCGCCGCGGCTGCTTATGTCGCCGCGGCGCCTGCGGCGCGGCCGCAGACAATAAAAGAGGCGGAGGGGGGCTCCTTCCGCTTTTTTTTTGCGCCGTTATCACACTTCAAATCGCCTCAAACGGGCGCGGATATGGTATAATATTGGAAAAGGAGGGCAGCTATGCTCAAGCGCTACACATTCGGAGAGGTATTCGAGACGGGCGCCGTCACGGCGCAGGTGGAGGAGGGGACGTCGCTCCCCTATTTTACCGTCCGCGCGGACGCGGCGGGCACCCGCTTTACCTGCCCGCTGGGCGAAGAGGACGTCGTCTACGGGCTGGGCGAAACGATGCGCGGCATCAATAAGCGGGGCGGGCGGTACGTCTCCTTCAATACCGACAATATGCGCCACGAGGACGACATGCCCTCGCTGTACGGCGCGCACAACTTTTGCATCGTCGAGGGGGCGCGCACCTTCGGCGCCTTCTTCGATACCCCCGCGCGCGCCGTGTTCGAGGTGGACTATGGCGGCAGCGGCGTCCTCTCCGTCGTGTGCGAGCGCGCCGTCGCCGTGTACATCGTCGAAGGGGAGGGCGCAGAGGACGTCGCGCGGCAGTTTTTGCGCGCCATCGGCCGCAGCTACATCCCGCCGCTGTGGGCGTTCGGCTTCGGACAGAGCCGCTGGGGGTACAAAAACGAACGGGATATCCGCCGCGTCGCCGACCGCTACGCCGCCGCCGGCATGCCCCTCGACTATATCTGTTTAGACATCGACTATATGCGCGGGTATGCCGACTTCACTGTCGACGCCCGCCGCTTCCCCGACATGGCGGGGCTGGTCAAGGAGATGGGCGCGCGCGGCATCCGCCTCGTCCCCATCGTGGACGCGGGCATCAAGATCGAGGCGGGGGACGCCGCCTATGAGGAGGGCGTCCGCCGCGGCTATTTCTGCAAAAATAAGGAGGGGAAGGACTTCCGCGCCGCCGTCTGGCCGGGCATGACGCACTTCCCCGACTTCTTCCAACCGCAGGCGCGCGCCTGGTTCGGCGGGCTGTACAAGTTCTACACAGATCTCGGCTTCGAAGGGTTTTGGAACGACATGAACGAGCCCGCCATTTTCTACAGCGAGTACACCGAGGGGAAGCGGGGAGACCGCAGCGGCGGAGACCCCCTCTACCGCGGCGGCGCATTCCTCGAAGATTACCGCAACTTCACCCACCGCGCGGGCGGGCGCACGGTTCCGCACTGGGATGTGCACAACCTCTACGGCGGGCTGATGACGCGCGCCTCGGCGGAGGGGCTGGACAAATTGCTGGGTAGCCGCTACCTGCTCTTTTCGCGCGCCTCCTACATCGGCGCGCACCGCTATGGCGGCATCTGGACGGGAGACAACAGCTCGAGCTGGCTGATGCTCCGCCGCAACGTCACCATGATGCCCGGGCTGAATATGTGCGGCTTTTTGTTCAGCGGCGCGGATACGGGCGGCTTCGTGGGCAACGCGACGCGCGAGCTGCTGCTGCGCTGGCTCGCCTTTTCCGTGTTTACGCCGCTGCTGCGCAACCACTCGTGCAAGCTCACCCGCCGGCAAGAGTGCTACCGTTTCCGCGGCAAGCGCGATTTTCGCAGCCTGCTCGCCCTGCGCTACCGCCTTCTCCCGTACATCTATTCGGAGTTCATGAAGGCCGTGCTCTCGGCCGACCTGTACATCCGCCCCCTCGCCTTCGGCTACCCCGCCGACGCGCGCGTGCGGGAGATCGAAGACGAACTGCTCGTCGGCGACAGCCTGCTCGTCGCGCCCGTGCTCGAAAAGGGGGCGCGCGGCCGCACCGTCTACCTGCCCGCCCACATGACGCAGGTGCGGTGGACGGGCGAGCGGCTGGAAACTTCCCCCCTCCCCGCGGGCGAGCACTTCGTCGAGGTGCCGCTCGGGCAGGCCGTGTTCTTCATCCGGGAGGGGAAGCTGCTGCCCGTCGGCAGGGGCGGCATGTGCACGGCGGAGGTCGACCTCGCCGACGTCGAGCTGCTCGGCGACGGGGAAGAGTACGCGCAGTACATAGACGACGGGAGCACGCGCGACGTCTCCCTGCAAAACGTGCGCATCCTGCGCAGGCAGGGGCGGTAAAATGTGCGCGGGGCGCGTTCTTGCCGCAAATTTTGCATAATAAAGGCCGCTGCGCGCCCGAAAAATTGCGTCCGCCTCTTGCGCGGCGGGGGCAGATGGAGTATAATGGTGGCATGATCGGTTCTTTCGATATCCAAAAACTGCAGGAAGTGCTCAAAGACTTCTACACGGCGGTCGGCATCCGCATCTCCATCTTCGACGACGAGTTCAACGCCGTCACCGAATACCCGGAGGAGGCGCCCCGCTTCTGCCGCAATATCCGCTCGGTGCGCGCGGGGCGGGAGGCCTGCCGCGCCTGCGACCGCGCCGCCTGCCTGCGCGCCCGTACCCTGCGAGAGGCGCACATCTATACCTGCCACGCCGGGCTCACCGAGGCGATCACCCCCATCCAGTTGGATGGCGGCGTCATCGGCTACGCCATCCTCGCCCACATGATGCCGGCGGAAGAGTACGAGCGCGCCCGCGAAAACGCCTGCCGCCTCGCCGCGCGCTACGGCGCGGCGAGGGAGGACAGCCTCGCCGCCCTCGACGAGATCGCCCCCCGCACCGCGGCGCAGATCCACGCGGCGGCGCGCGTGCTCGACGCGCTGTCCGCCTATGTGCAGATGCGCAACTTTGCCCACCGCGGCAGCGGCGCCCTCGCGCGCGACATCGAAAAATTCGTCTCCGAAAACCTTTCTGGTAAGCTCTCGGCAGACCTCCTGTGCCGCCGCTTTCACTGCTCCCGCTCCAGCCTGCATCAGATCGCCCGCCGCGCCTTCGGCATGGGCATCATGGAGTACGTCGCCTCCCGCCGCATCGAGCGCGCCAAGCAGTGCCTGCGCGCGGGCATGAGCATCGCAGAGGCGGCCGCCGCGTCGGGGTACGAAGATTACAGCTACTTCTGCCGCGCCTTCCGCCGCGCCGTCGGCTGCTCACCGGGCGAGTACCGCGCGGGAGATAATTGAAGGCTCTCCCTTGTTCTTGCGTGCGGCTTTGCCCCGCGCGCAAGGGGCGCGCCGCACGTATCGTCGGGACTGGGCGGGCGTTTCGCCCCTGGGCCGATGGGCCCGCGCTGAGGCGCGGGCACTTCCGTTTGGGGATAAAACAGACAGATACGCCTGTCCGCGCGGCTTTGCCGCGGAGGCAGTGCGAGGTCAGGCGTGCTTTTCGCGGTGCGCGCGGCAGATGCGCGCGCAGCGCACGGCGGAGACGATAGAGATCGCGGTCGCCGCCGCGGCGACGATCGCGCCGATCGCCGCGTACGACTGGATGGAGCAGGCGGGGTTGCCGCTGCAGTAGACAGGCAGGATCTGCGAGCCATTCATCGCGATCCCCACCGCAAAGCAGGCGACGAGCAGCCCCAGCGCGGCGGCGGGGAGTGCGATGTCTGCGGCGTACAGGCGGCGGCTGCCCGTCGCCAGCCGCACGACGGGCAGCGCGATGCAGAGGAGGGATACGATCACCGCCGTCAGCGAAAGGGCGCCCAGCGCGGCGCAGTAGCTTTCCGCATAGTAGTAGAAGGGCACGGCGATGTCGCCGTAGGCGGCGGCCGTCGAGCTGTACCCGCCCGTCAGCGCCGCCAGCGCGAAGGAAAATCCGCTCACGTGTACCTCGACGCCGTAGTCGGTGTTGTACACCTGCGCCCAGTCAAAAAAGAAGCACAGCAGCAGCGCGACGCCCGCCGCGATCGCTGCGATGTCCAGCGGCCGCAGCGCGTGCAGGTCCAACTGCAGCTGTTTGCGGCGCGCCTCTTCCAGCCGCCGCTGTTTGTCCGATCTGTTTGCCATAAATACTCCTTATTTTGTCACATAGTAGTGCAGCCCGCTGTAGTCCTCGATCTCCGTGACCGAAGAGGCTGTAAAGGTCAAAAACGAGATGGTCTCGACGGTGCCCTCGTCGATCTCCCCGCTCGCGGTGTAGGCGTGGATGCGGATGTCCGTCTTCTGCGCGGAGGGGATGGTGCCCGTCACGTGGATCCACGCCTTGTCGTTGGTGTCCTCGCTCTGGTTTTTCGGCTGCGGGATGTCGCCGTCGTATTCGAGCAAAAACCCGATCACCGTGTCGTTGCCGCATTGGCAGCCGTACTCGGCCGAGCACTTGCGCACCGCGCACACGTGCACGTTGCCCTCCACGTCGGTCAGGTGGTAGACGAAGCAGTCGTACTCGATGTGCTTGTTTACATACTGCTCGGGGTAGTACTGCATGTTGGTCATCACGAGGAAGAAGGTGTCTTCATTGAGCACATAGCTGTCCGTGCCGCAGCCGGCAAAGGCGAAGGCGAGGCAGGCGAGCGCGAGGAAGGCGCACACAAGCTTGCGTTTCATACCGCTTTTTTCCTCCTTCCCATAATGGCGCCGACGGCGAAAAAGAGGGCGAAGGCCACGATGTCCGCCGCGACGATGGTCGAGCCGACGGGCGTGCTCCACACGATGGAGGCGAGGATGCCCAGCACGGCGCAGCATACCGAGAGCACGGCCGAGCACAGCACGACGGCGCGGAAGTTTTTGAAGACGCGCATCGCCGCGAGCGCGGGGAAGATGACCAGCGCCGAGATGAGCAGCGAGCCGACCAGCTCCATCGCGAGCACGATGATGACGGCGATGATCACGGCGATGGCGATGTTGTACGCCCGCGTCCGCACGCCCGTCGCCCGCGCGAACGTCTCGTCGAAGGTGACGGCGAAGATCTTGTTGTAGAAAAAGATGTACAGCAGGATGACGGCGACAGAGATGGCGGCGCACAGCCACACTTCCGTCTGCGTCAGCGTCAGGATGGATGTGGTGCCGAACAGCACGGTGCACACGTCCCCCGCGAGGTTGGAGGAGGGGGTAAAGATGTTGAGCAGCAGGTAGCCGACGGCGAGCGCGCCGACGGAGATCATCGCGACGGCCGCGTCGCCCATGATGCGCGCCTTGGTCCCGCCGCGCAGCAGCAGGATGGCGCACAGCACGGTGACGGGCAGCACGATGATCATGTCGTTGGTCAGCCCCACGATGCCGGCCACCGCCATCGCGCCGAAAGCGACGTGCGAGAGGCCGTCTCCGATAAAGGAGTAGCGCTTGAGCACGAGGGTGACGCCGAGCAGGGAGGAGCACAGCGCGATGAGTACGCCCACGATGAGCGCGTATTGTACGAAGGGAAACTGTAAGTATTGCCCCAATGTCTCAAAGATGTTCATAGCCGCCTCCGAATGCGCGCCCAGCGCCGCCGCGCTGCAAGAACGCCTCTCTGCTCCCGAAAAACGCCTCTTTCCCCACAAAGAGCACCTTGTTCGCGTACTGCACCGCCGCCTCGATATCGTGCGAGATCATCAGCACGGTGATGCCCTGTTCCGTATTCAGCTGCCCGATCAGCGCGTACATCTCCTTTGTCGCGACGACGTCCAGCCCCGCGACCGGCTCGTCGAGCAGCAGCATCTTGTGCGAGGCGCACAGGGCGCGCGCCAGCAGCACCCGCTGCTGCTGCCCGCCCGAAAGTTCGCGGTAGCAGCGGGAGGCGAGTGCGTCCACGCGCATCATGCGCATCGCCTCGGCGGCGCGCTGCTTTTGCGCGCGGCTGTAAAAGGGGCGCCAGCTGCACCCGTTGAGGCAGCCGGACAGCACCACCTCGCGCACCGACGCGGGGAAGTCTCGCTGCGTCTGCGTCTGCTGGGGGAGGTAGCCGATCTCGCTGCCGCGCATCCCTTCAAAATACATCTTTCCCGCCAGGGGCGGCTGCAGGCGGAGCAGCGTCTTCATCAGCGTCGATTTCCCCGCGCCGTTCTCCCCTAAAATGCACACGTAGTCTCCTTTTTCCACCGTAAAGTCGAGGGGCGGGGCGACGGGCTTGCCTTCATACCCGACCGAAAGGCCGCTGCAAACGAGCTGTTCCATGCCGCGCCTCACTTTGCCTCCGCGCCCAGCGCCTGCGCCAGAACGGAGAGGTTGTCTTCCATCGCGCCCAGGTAGCTCGCGCCCGCCTCGATGTCTTTGCGGGTGACCGACTGCAGCGAGTCCATGGTCAGGATGAGCTGGCCTTTAGCGGCGGTGTTGTCGCGGATGGTCGCGGCGATGTTGGTGCCGCTCCCCTCGATGGTCAAAATGGCGGGCAGTCCGAGCTCGTCCATCTTCCCCGCCAAAAAGGCGATGGTCGCAAAGCTCGCCTCCGAGTCGGCCGAGCAGCCGGAAAAGGCCGCGTAATAGTTCAGGCCGTAGTCGTGCACGAGGTAGAGGAAGGGGAAGCGGTCGCCGAACAGCACGCTGTCGTAGGGGGCGGAGGCGACCGTCTCTGCGTAGCGCGCGTCGAGCGCGGCGAGCTGCTCGCAGTAGGCCGCGGCGTTGGCGGCGTATGTATCCGCGTATTCCGCATCCAGCGCGCCCAGCTGTGCGGCGATCGCGTTGACGGCCGCCTGCGCGTTGCGCAGCGACAGCCAGATGTGCTCGTCCGCCGCGCCCTCGTGGTCGTGGTCATGGTCGTGGTCGCCTTCCTCCGCGCCCTCGATCTCCTCCTCCTCGAGCAGGCGGTCTTCCAGCGCGTCGAACAGGCAAAGCACCTCGCGGTCCGCATTCTGCGCGCTCTGCAGCGCGCTCTCCGCCCAGCCGTCAGATTCTCCCCCGACGTAGATGAACAGGTCGCAGGCGGAGATGGCCGCAACGTCGGCGACGGTGGGCTGGTAGCTGTGCATATCGGTGCCGCTGTCCTGCAGCAGCTTGACGTCAAAGCGCTCTTCCTGCTCGCCCAACACGGCGCGCACCCAGTCATATTCGGCAAAGATGGTGCAGACGATCGAGCGCCCCTGCGCCTGCCCCGCCGCGCCCGTACACCCGGCCAAAGCCAGCGCACTCAGCGCAAATACGATCGCGCCCATCAGCGCGAAAAACTTCTTCATGGTATAAAAAATCTCCTTCGCAATCAAATCGACGTATGCGGCCGCGCAGCTTCGCGCACAAAAGGGCGCGCCGCAGCCGAGTGTGGCTGCCCGCCCCGCGCAGTGCCGCAGGCCGCAGCGGCTCCGGCTTGCACAAAAGGGCGCGCCGCAGCCAAAGAGAGCCGGCGCCCCGCGCAGTGCCGCAGGCCGCAGAGAGGGGGACGCTCGTTTTTGCGCGGCGTCCGCCCCGAAAGGGCATGAAAAAACAAGGGCATCTCTCCGCACACGCCCAAAAAGCCGTTTTCAGGCGTACGCAAAAAAGGCCGAATTGCAAAATTCAGCGTGACCCTTGTCAGTTTCTGCGTCGATTTAATTGGTCAGGAGATCGCACCTCGATACGGGCGTAGGTTCCGCCTGTTCGGAGGTATGTTCTTTGCGCAGCACGAGGCACACGGCAAACAGCGTGCCGACGGTGACGGCCGCGGTCGCCGCCTTCTTGGCGCCGCCGCTCACCTCTTCCGCCGTCTGCAGGACGGCGCAGATCTTACACTCGTCGCCCGTGCACTCGTGGTCTGTGTTTGCTGCGATGTAGTCGAGGGAGAATGCGAGCGAAACGGCAAATAAAATGACCAGCAGCAGGCCGATCGCCGCGCGTTTGGCTTTCATGGGCACCCTCCTTTTGCGACACTTTCGCAGTTTTTTCGGCTACTATTATAGCGTAAAATATTTTTTTGTCAAGAAAATCAGTGTGAAAATTTTATCACACTTCCGCCGCCGCGCCGCCCCTCTCTGCGCCCTTCGCCCGCCTGCGCGCGCGTCCCTATTTATAAAGGCATGAACGGGCTTGCGCGCCCGCAGCCTGCGAGAGCCGGGCTCTTTGCGCGCAAAAATTTTTCGGGCGGGGCGCATTTGCGCCCCGCCCGAAGGATCGGAGAGATGACGTCACAGCAGTTCGCCGTACCTGCGCACATAGAGCGCTTTGAGCAGCGTCGCGAGGGCGATATAGGCGGCGACGACCCCGGCGAGCAGCGCAAAGAAGGCGGCGGGCGGTGGCGCGAGTTCGAGCAGCGCGCCCAGCGGCGTGTAGGGGATGGCCGTCGACAGCGCGATGCCCGCCAGCGAGAGCGCGGTCACGGGCAGCGCGGCGCGGCTGTGTACAAAGGGCAGCTTGGGGGTGCGCAGCATATGGACGATGAGCATCTGCGTCCACATCGATTCGATGAACCACCCCGCGTGGAAGAGCGCGGCGAACTGCGCCCGCCCCGCCTCGCCCAGCGAAGCGTACGCGCCGCCGCAGGCGGCCGGGCAGATGGCAAAAAAGAGGATGGCGAAGGTCGCGATGTCGAACAGCGAGCTGAGCGGGCCGAACCAGAACATGAATCGGGTGATGGATCCCGTCTCCCAGGCGCGCGGTTTTTGCAGAAATTCGGCGTCGACGTTGTCCCAGGGCAGCGCGGTGCAGGAGACGTCGTAGATGAGGTTGAGCAGCACGAGCTGGATGGCCTGCATGGGCAGGAAGGGGAGGAAGGCGCTCGCCGCGAGCACAGACAGCATGTTTCCGAAGTTGGAGGAGGCGGTCACCTTGATGTATTTGATCGTGTTCCCGTACGTCTTTCTCCCTTCCAGGATGCCGTCGCAGAGGATGGTGAGGTCCTTTTCGAGCAGGATGATATCGGCCGATTCTTTGGCGATGTCGACGGCGGTATCCACGGAGATGCCGACGTCCGCCTGCTTCATGGCGGCGGCGTCGTTGATGCCGTCTCCCATATAGCCGACGGTGTGTCCCTTGGCGCGCAGGACGCGGATGACGCGCTCCTTCTGCTCGGGCGAGAGCTTGGCGAACACGGTGATCTTGTCCGCCCGTTCGGCGAGTTCTTCGTCGCTGCAGCGGTCCGTGTCGCTGCCCAGCATGATCTCGTTGACGGGCAGCCCCACCCGGCGGCAGATGCTCGCCGTCACCTTTTCATTGTCGCCGGTCAGAACCTTGACGGCGACGCCGTACTCCTGCAGCGCGCGGATGGCGCGGGCGGCGGTCGGCTTGGGCGGGTCGAGGAAGGCGAGGTAGCCGATCAGCACCATCTCGCGTTCGTCTGCCACGCAAAAGGCGCCCGGCTCTCCGGAGACCGCCTTCTGCGCCACGGCGATCACGCGCATCCCCTCGGCATTGAGGGCGTCCGCGCGGGCGAGCACGAGGCGGCGCACTTCCTCCGTCAGCGGCGCGGCCTTGCCGTCCAGCTCGGCGTAGGCGCAGCATGCGAGCATCTCTTCGACGGCGCCCTTGGCGATCAGGCGGCACTGCCCGCGCCGGTCGGAAACGATCACGCTCATGCGCCGCCGCGCAAAGTCGAAGGGGATCTCGTCCACCTTGGTGTAAAGCCCCTCGCAGGAGCTGCCGAACGTTTCGCCGAATTTCTGGATGACGGCGATGTCGATCAGGTTTTTGAGCCCCGTCTGATAATAGCTGTTCAGCCACGCGTACCGCAGCACGCGCCCGTCCTCTTCGCCGCGCACGTTCATGTGCCGTTCGAGCACAACTTTGTCCTGCGTCAGCGTCCCCGTCTTGTCCGTGCAGAGGATGTCGACGGCGCCCAGGTTCTGGATGGCGTTGAGCTGCTTCACGATCACCTTCTTGCGGCTGAGCGCGACGGAGCCCTTGGCGAGGGCGGCGGTCACGATCATGGGCAGCATTTCGGGCGTCAGCCCCACGGCGACGGACACGGCGAAGAGCAGCGCCTGCATCCAGTCTCCCTTGGTGAACCCGTTGATGAGCAGTACGACGGGCACCATGATCAGCATGAAGCGGATCAGGATCCACGAGACCTTGCCGATGCCGCGGTCGAACGCCGTTTTGGGCGGCTTTCCGCTGAGCGCGCGGGCGATGCTGCCGAACACCGTCTCGCCGCCGACGGCGAGCGCGACGCCCGTGCCGCTGCCGCTGACCACGTTCCCGCCCAAAAAGGCGAGGTTGCCGCACTCGGTGATCGCCTTGACTTCTTCGAGCGGGGCGGCTGTCTTTTCGACCGGCGCGCTCTCGCCCGTGAGTGCCGATTGGCTCACGAAGAGGTCCTTGCACGCGGTGATGCGGAGGTCTGCGGGGATCATGTCGCCCGCCGAGAGCAGCACTGTGTCGCCGACGACGATCTCTTCGAGCGGGATCTCGCATACGCCCCCTTCGCGTCGGACGGTCGCGGTGGTGCGCACCATCTTCGCCAGCTTTTCCGCCGCGTTGCCCGAGCGGGTGTCCTGCGCAAAGCGCAGGATGCCCGAAAGCAGGAGCATGGCGGCGATGATGGCGACGGTGGCGGGGTTCTTTTCTCCCGGCTGCGCGAAGAGGATGTCGGTGAACACCGAAACGACGGCCAGCAGAAAGAGGATGCCCGTAAAGGGGTTGACGAACGCCTCGATGACGCGCCCCGCGAGCGACCTCTTCTTTTTCGAGCGGACGATGTTGGCGCCATAGGCCTTTCTCCGCGCCTCGGCGTCGGCGATGCCGTCGGCCGTGCAGTGCAGCGAGCCGTACACTTCTTCGGCGGTCTGTACGGCGGCGCGTTTCATGCGCTCTGCAGCCGCGCGGCTGAGGGCGCTCTCCAGCAGTTTGTTCTTGCGTTTGGTCAGTTTGTACGTCATTTCGCACCTCCTTGTAAGGAATGGAGCGGAAATACGTACAGGCAGCGTCATGGCGGCGCGGCGCGGATGCCTGCGGCTGCCTGCGCCTTGCCGCTGCGCCGTCTGTTCGTACTTCGGCATGGTTTGCCATAGGCGTCCATTGCTTTTCTCCTTTCAAAATGTATTTCCCCGGCGCTCCCGCGCCGAAAGATCGGGTCTGTGCCGGCCGCGCCGCACGAAAAAACGGGCGCCGCTCGGAAAGAGCGGCGCCCGTTCGGGTCATGACAAAAAATAGCCGTGCAGGCTCATCGCCCGCCGTGCTCACTTCGCGTCCGCTTCTTTCGTGTCCGGATAAAGTTGTGTCGTCCGTAAGAACTGCCGTCCATAACGTCCTCCGCAAAATGTTCGTCGCCCGGCAAAGGCCGCGCGTCCGTTCCGGCTGCGCCTCCTGCGCCTTTCCGGATCCATGTGCATTATGCACTATTTTTTGCCGTTTGTCAAGGGTGGTTTTGTGAAAATTTTCCGATTTATCCACAAAAAATTCGTATATGGCCGGCGCGGCGCGCCCTTTTCGTAAAAAATTTGGGCGGGCAGGGCAAAAAAACGCCCCGTCCGGGGAAAAGTGCGGCAAAAGGCCCCGCCGGGCGGCGGGGCCTGCATGGCCGGTGTCTTAACAAAAGCCGCGCACCAGCTTTTCGACGAGTGCGGCGGCGATCGCGCCGACAGAATAGCTGCGGTAGGGCACGCCCGCGGCGTCCATCGCCTCCCGCTGCTTTTCGGTCGCCTCCGTATATGGGTAGACGCCGAACAGGAATGGGTAGAAGGCGTAGATGAATTGCTGTGCGTCCTCCGCCGTGCAGCGGGGGAAGTGCCGATGCAGGCAGCGCTCCACCGCCTGCATCGAGGCGTGATACGCCCGCTTGAACTGCACGAGCGCCTCTATCCTGCTGCCCGCCTCCATGTCGTAGAGGTTCATCGCCAGCAGTTTGAGCATGCGCCGCCGCCTTTCGAGCAGCGCCGCGAATGCGGCGGGGAAGGCGGCCGCATCGGGCGCGGCGAGCGCGTCGAGGTCGGCCGTCCAGGCGGCGTACTCCCGTTCGAGCAGCGCGAGGAAGATCTCCTCCTTGGTGCGGAAGTAGTTGTAGATGGAAGTGCGGGTAAAGGAGGTCTTCGCGCCGATCTCGCCCAGCGTGATCTCCTTGAAGGGCTTGGCCTCGTACAGCTGCGCGCAGGCGTCGACGATCTCTTCCCGCCGCGCGAGCGCGCGCGCTTCGGATGCTTTGGGCATGGCCGTACCCGCGCTTACAGCGCGCCCTTCGCCCAGGCGGCGGCGTCGCCGCGGACGAGCTTGCCGCGCTTCCAGTTGGCGGTGGGGCAGTGTGCCTGCAGGCTCTTTTCCGCGCCCGCGATGCCGCTCCCGCCCGAAGTTGCAAAGGGGACGATCGTCTTGCCCGCAAAGTCGCCGCTCTCCAAAAAGGTGTCGACGATGCGAGGCTCAACGTACCACCAGATGGGGAAGCCGAGCAGGATGGTATCGTAGCTTTCGATGTCCGCCTTTCCGTCGATGGCGGGGCGGGCGGCGGGGTCGTTCATCTCCCGCGAGCTGCGGCTGCCGCGGTCGTTCCAGTTCAGGTCGGCGGCCGTGTACGGCTGTGCGGGGCGGATCTCGTACAGGTCTCCGCCGACGGCCGCGGCGATCTCCTTCGCCGCGCGCGCCGTCCTCCCGCTCGCCGAAAAATAGGCGACTAAGATCTTACCCATTGCCGCGCCTCCGCTTACAGGCTCTCGCGGAAGATGGCTACGATCTCGTCGCGGCCGAGCACTTTATACCCGCCGTTCATGACGAGCGTCGCGTCTGCGAGCCCCTCGATCATCTCTTCCGTCGCGCCCAGCTCGGAGATGTTCATCGCCAGACCGAGCTCCTTCATCCAGCTCTCCATCGCGGCGAGGCCCTCCTGCGCGACCTGTTCGTCCGTCTTGCTGGCGGCGTCCACGCCCCATACGCTGACGGCGAAGCGCTTGAACTTGGGCAGCCCGTAGGGCAGGATGTGGCGGTAGTAGGGCAGGGATACGGCGGCGAGCGTCATGCCGTGCGTCGCGTCCGTGTACGCGCCGACCGCCTGGCCGAGCATATGCACCATCCAGTCGGTGCTCTTGCCGCAGGCGATCAGCGTGTTCAGCGCCCACGTCGCCGTCCACATGATGTTGCTGCGCGCCTCGTAGTTGCGCATATCCTTGTTGGCGATGCGGCTGCTGTGCACGACCGAGCGCATCAGCCCCTCGGCGATGTAGTCGCTCGTGTTGTCGTCCTCGCCCGAAAAGTACTGCTCGCAGATATGATTGAAGATGTCGTAGATGCCCGCCACCATCTGGTAGTGGGGCAGGGTGAAGGTGTACGTCGGGTCGAGCACGGAGAAGCGGGGCATGACGGCCGCGTCCGCAAACACGTGCCCGATCTTGCGCTTGCTCGCGCGGTTGGTGATGACGGAGCCAGCGTTCATCTCCGAGCCGGTGCCCACCATCGTCAGCACGCAGCCGACGGGCACGATCTCGCAGGTCGGTTCTTCAAAGCGCACAAAGTACTTGTCCCACGGGTCTTCATCGCAGTGCACGGATACGGACAGCGCCTTGGCGTAGTCGCACACCGAGCCGCCGCCTACGGCGAGCAGGAAGTCCGCCTCATGTTTGCGCGCGATCTCGAGCCCCTCGTACACCTTTTCGATGGTCGGGTTGGGCATCACGCCCGCGATCTCCGCGACGTTTTTGCCGTTTTTGGCGAGGATCTCGACCACCTTGTCGTAGATCCCGTTCTTTTTGATGGAGCCGCCGCCGTAGATGAGCACGACGTTTTTACCGTATTTGGGCAGCTCTTCGTCGAGGTATCGGATGGAGCCCTCGCCGAAGTACAGGCGGGTGGGGTTGCAGTAGGAAAAGTTTCCGAGCATGGTTTCGTTCCTCCGTTTTGAGTTCGTTCTTTATTCTGACACACTGTCAGTATCCGTAGTATAGCACGTTTCTGACACAGTGTCAATTTTTTTGCCGCCCTGCTTTTGTGAAAATCGCGTGCACATCCCGCGCGCCCGCTTTGCGGGCGGCGCGGCCGCGGGGTAGGCAGGGGAACGGAAAGGAAAATCGTGCAAAAATATACAAAAGTACTCAAAATCGGAACAGCCGTGCCTTTTCTTTTGCGCGCGCCCGCCTTATAATAGAGGCGAAAAAAAATCGCATTTCGGTAGGAGGAATTTAGCGATGAACAACATCCCCACCATCAAGGTCGGCATCGTCGCCGTCTCGCGCGACTGCTTCCCCGAGAGCCTCTCGGTCAACCGCCGCGCGGCGCTGGTCAAGGCGTATGCCGAAAAGTACGCCGCGTCCGATATCTACGAGTGCCCCGTCTGCATCGTCGAGAGCGAAGTGCAGGCCATGCAGGCGCTCGAAGACGTCAAGGCGGCGGGCTGCAACGCCCTCGTCGTGTACCTGGGCAACTTCGGCCCTGAAATTTCGGAGACCATGCTCGCGCAGAAGTGGAGCGAGCAGACGGGCTGCCCCGTGATGTTCTGCGCCGCGGCGGAGGAAAACATCGCCGTGCTCAAGGATGACCGCGGCGACGCCTATTGCGGCATGCTCAACGCCAGCTATAACCTCAAGCTGCGCGGCGTCAAGGCGTACATCCCCGCCTATCCAGTCGGCACCGCCGCCGAGTGCGCGGACATGATCCACGCCTTTATCCCCGTGGCGCGCGCCCTCGTAGGGCTGAAAGACCTGAAGATCTTCTCCTTCGGCCCCCGCCCGCAAAACTTCATGGCCTGCAACGCGCCCATCAAACAGCTGTACAACATCGGCGTCGAGATCGAAGAAAATTCCGAGCTCGACCTGTTCGAGGCCTTCCACAAGCATGACGGCGACGCGCGCATCCCCGCCGTCGCGGCAGATATGGCCAAAGAGCTGGGCGCCGGCAACAAGAAGCCGGAGATCCTCGCAAAGCTCGCCCAATACGAGCTGACCCTGCTCGACTGGATCGAGCAGCACAAGGGCTGCAAAAAGTACGCGGCGGTCGCGGGCAAGTGCTGGCCCGCCTTCCAGACGCAGTTCGGCTTCGTGCCCTGCTACGTCAACGCCCGCCTGACCGGCCGCGGCATCCCCGTCTCCTGCGAGGTCGACATCTACGGCGCCCTCTCCGAGTACATCGGCACCTGCATCTCCGGCGAGTCGGTCACCCTGCTCGACATCAACAACACCGTCCCCAAGGACATCTTCGACGCCGACATCGCGGGCAAGTTCGCCTACAAGCACACGGACACCTTCATGGGCTTCCATTGCGGCAACACCTGCGCCGCCAGGCTGTGCCGCCCCGAAATGCGCAACCAAAAGATCATGGCGCGCTCCCTGCCCGAAGAGGTCACCAACGGCACCCTCGAGGGTGACATCGTCCCCGGCAAGATCACCTTCTACCGCCTGCAGTCGACGGCGGACAACCGCCTGCTCGCCTACGTCGCGGAAGGGGAGGTGCTGCCCGTCGCGACCCGCTCCTTCGGCTCCATCGGTATCTTCGCCATCCCCGAAATGGGCCGCTTCTACCGCCACGTCCTCATCGAAAACGGCTTCCCGCACCACGGCGCGGTGGCGTTCGGGCACTTCGGCGGCGCCCTCTTCGAGGTGTTCCGCTATCTGGGGGTGGAAAAAGTCGGCTACAACCTGCCCGCTTCCCTCCCGTACCCGACCGAAAACCCCTTCGGCATGTAAACAGATCATCCCTCCTTTTCAGACCATAAAAGAGAACGGCTCCCCTCGCGGGGAGCCGTTCGGCTTTGATGTACTTGCTTGCGCCGGTATCAGAGGGCGCGGATGCTGTCTACAGGCTTCTTTTTGGCGATGCTGTATACGGGCAGGAAGGTCGCGATGAAGGAAGTTGCCGCCGCGATGCCGATCAACACGAGGAGGGAGAGGGGGCCGAATACGAGCAAAGTCACCTGCAGCTGCGAAGAGACAAGGTCGTTGATCACGCCGCAGAGTACGATGCTCGCGATGACGGACAGCACGAAGCAAATGACGGTGATGATGACCGATTCGGAGAAGAAGATCTTGAACACGTCCGCGCTGCGCGCGCCCACGGCGCGCAGGATGCCGATCTCCTTCTTTTTGCTCGTGATGGATACCGAAATGAAGTTGAAGAGCAGCAGCATGGAGAAGAGCGCCAGCGCCACGCCCACCCACAAGAACACCTGCTCGAGCACCTCGAAGGTGGAGGAGATGCTGTCGAGCATATTCGCCAAGGGGGATGCGAGCGTGTAAAAGCTGTCGTCCTCGGCGAGCGTCTCCGTTCCGTTTACGAGGGCGGAGAGCTGCGCGCGGTCGGGCGTCGCAAAGAGGATGCGGTTATACTTTGCGTCCGCGGGGGCGGTATAGTTGGTCTCCTCGCGGTAATAGGTCGGGTTGCCGTACACGGAGAGCAGCGCGTTCGCATCCGCCTGCGTAAAGAGCGCATGGCAGTAGGGGGCGCAGTAAAACCCGACGACGGTATAGCTGCCCGCGGCGTTGCCCGACCAGTCGATCAAATCGATCTGCGCGGGGAGGAGGCCCTGCTCGAAGCCCTCCTCGATATAGGGGCGCATGAAGTCCATCGCCTCCTGCGAGGGCGCCCAACTGTACAAAACTTCTT
>CASEIS010000107.1 GCA_949287895.1 uncultured Bacillota bacterium | reverse complement strand
CGGCTGCGTGCTGGCGGCGGGCGAGGTGCTCTCCTTCAACGCGCGCGCGGGCGCGCGCACCGCGCAAAACGGCTACCGCGCCGCGCCCGTCATCCTGCGCGGCAGCTTTGCCGAGGGGGTGGGCGGCGGCGTCTGCCAGGTCAGCACCACCCTCTATAACGCCGCCCTGCTCGCGGGGTTTGCCGTCGCCGAGTACCACCCGCACAGCCTCGCCGTCGGCTATGTGCCCCCCTCGCGCGACGCGATGGTCAGCGGCAGCGACTGCGACTTGAAGGTGAAAAACCTCTCCGGCGCCCCCGCCTACATCGTCGCCCGCGCCGAGGGCGGCGCGCTCACCGTGCAGGTGTACGGGCGGGAGAGCGCCGTCACCTACGCCATCGAGAGCGAGGTCACCGCCCGCATCCCTCCTCCCCCGCCCGAGGTGCGGGCGGGGGAGGAGGCCACCCTGCGCGCGCCCAAAGAGGGGGTGCGCAGCGCCGCCTACCTCGTCCGCCGCGAGGCGGGCCGCCCGAGCGTGCGCACCCGCCTGCGGCAGGATACCTACGCCCCCGTGCGTGCCATTTTGCAGCGCCCCGATCCTGCCGCGGGGGAGGGCGGCCTGGAAGGGGAAGGGCTCGCCTCGACCGCCCGATAGCGCCCGCCTGCCCTCGCCCGCTCGCCCGATAGCGCTCGCCGCCCCGCCTCTTGGAGGCGGGGCGGCCCTGCGTCTGCGTCGTTCGCCCCAAGCCGCGCCTTTTCCTCAAAAGAGGACGAGGCCCTCGCCCCGCCCGCTTCGCTTTGCACGATATCGCCCGTCGATAGCGCCCGCCGCTGCGCGCGCGGGCGGCTCCTTTGCCCCGAAAAAGCGCCCCTTCGGCAGAAAAAGCGCGCCGTTTGGCGGCAAATAATTGACGGGCGGGCAAAAAACAGGTAAAATAGTACAAAAAGCCCCGCCGCGCTCGCGCGGGTGGGGCGCGGAAGCGGAATGAATAAAAATAAAGTTATCCCGGCGACGGAAGAAGAAGTCCTCGCCGACATGCGCCGCCGCGGGCGGCGCGCCCTCATCCTCAACCTCATCCTGCAGGGGCTGACCCTGCTCACGGCGGTGGCGTCGCTCATCTTATACTTCACCTCCGACGAGCACGGTTTAGACGTCACCGTCAACCACATCTTCCAGTGCGCGGCGGCCATCATCATCTTCAACGTGCCGCCCCTCATCGCGCGCAAGTTCCGCTGCTACATCCCCAACTTCATCACCATCACCCTGTATGTGTTCACCTTCGCGCACTTCGTGCTGGGCGAGATCTTCCGCGCCTACGACCACATCTTCCTCTACGACAAGATCCTCCACATGACGGGCGGCGTCATCTTCGCGCTGCTCTCCTTCTCCGTCGTCTGGTTGATGAACCACTCGAGCGACGGGCACGTCAAGCTCTCCCCCTTCTTCATCGTCCTCTTTACCTTCTGCTTTGCCCTCGCCGTCGAGTATGTGTGGGAGCTCATCGAGTTCGCCGCCGACCGCCTGTTCGGCGCCAACATGCAGCGCTGGCAGGACAGCATCATCCAGGGCGCGCAGATCGTGGTGGACGGCGAGGTCGTCGAAGGGACGGCGCACAACATCCCCTACGGCAACGGCCTGCGCGACTCGATGGAGGACATGATCGTCAACGTCGTCGGCTGCCTCGTGGTGTGCGTGTTCGCCTATATCGGCATGAAAAAGAAGCCGAATTGGTTTGAAAACAAGGTCATCCTCACCGAGCGGCAGTTCCGCCGCATGGCGCGCGAGCTGGCGGAAAAGAACGCCGCCAAGGCGGCCGCGGAGGCAGCGGCCGCCGCAAAAGCGCCCGCCCAAACGCCGCCCGCAGGGGGCGCGGCGCAAGAGGGGGCAGCCGCCGCGGGGCAAGATGCGCCCGCCCGAGAAGGCGCAGAAGGCGGGGAAGACAAAGGAGAAACGCGATGAAATTTATCGAACTGACCGTCCACACCACGAGCGAGGGGAGCGACCTCGTCGCCGACGTGCTGTGGGACCATACCAACTACGGCGTCACCGTGTGCGACGTCAACGACGTCATCGCCCTGCAGCGTGACAAGCGCACCTTTTGGGACTATATGGATGAAGACCTCGCCGCGCAGCCGAGCGAGGTGCTCGTCAAGTGCTATCTGCCCGTCGACATCGCCGACGCGGAGATCGCCAACATCCGCGCCGAGCTGGACGCCCTGCGCGAGCGGGGCGCGGGCTTCGTCGAATTCGGCACCCTCGAAACGGGCCGCCGCGAGATCGAGGGGGACGATTGGATCGACGTGTGGAAAAAGCACTTCCGCCCCCTGCACATCGGCAGCCGCGTCGTCGTCTGCCCCGAGTGGATCGATTACGCCCCGCAGCCCGGCGAGGTGGTCGTCTCCCTCGATTCGAACATGGCCTTCGGCACGGGCGAGCACGAAACGACGTCCATGTGCCTCGAATTTCTGCAAAAATACCTGCACCCCGGCGACACCGTCGTCGACGTCGGCTGCGGCAGCGGCATCCTCGGCATCGCCGCCGTCAAGCTGGGCGCGCGCTTTGCCTATCTTACGGATATCGACTACGTCGCCGTGCGCAGCGCCGAGCACAACGCCGCCCTCAACGGGGTGGAGGGCAGCGTCAAGGTGGCGCTGTCTGACCTGTTGGAGGGGGCGGATATCCGCGGCGAGGTGATGACGGCCAACATCACGGCAGACATCCTCTGCCGCCTCGCGGGCAGCATCCCCAAAAACTTGAAGGAGGGCGGCACCCTCATCCTCAGCGGCATCATCGAGCCAAAGCTCGAACAGGTCATCGAGGCCTACCGCGCGCAGGGGCTCGCGCTTATTGAACAGAAGAAGCAAGGCGAATGGATCGCGCTTGCGTTCAGCAAAAGCGCACAGGTATAATATAAGGAGGGAAGTATGGGCTTTTTCGGCAAGATCATCGGCGCGCTCAAAAAGACGCGCGACAACATTTCCGCCAAGCTGTCCGCCCTGTTTTCGCGGGGCATCGGCGACGACTTCTACGACGAGCTGGAGGAGATCCTCATCTCCGCAGATATCTCCGTCACCACCGCCGAGGAGATCGTCGAGCAGATCCGCGAGGAGGCGAAGCGAGAAAAACTCAAGGATAAGGAGTACGTCGTCGACCTGCTCAAAGACGTCATCGAGGATATCCTCAACGAGGCGGAGCCCCCCAAGATCGAGTACCCCGCCGTGTTCATGCTGGTCGGCGTCAACGGCGTGGGCAAGACGACGACCATCGGCAAGCTCGCCAACTACTTCGTGCGGGAAAAGAAGAGCGTCACCCTCGCCGCGGCAGACACCTTCCGCGCGGCGGCGGCAGACCAGCTCACCGTCTGGGCAGAGCGGGCGAAGGTGCGCATCGTCAAGCACGAGGAGGGGAGCGACCCCTCCGCCGTCGTGTTCGACGCCGTATCCTCCGCCAAGGCCAAAAAGACGGATGTCGTCATCGTCGACACCGCCGGCCGCCTGCACGTCAAGGCCAACCTGATGGCCGA
>CASEIS010000106.1 GCA_949287895.1 uncultured Bacillota bacterium | reverse complement strand
GGCTGACGGAAGCGTACAGCTCTTCGAACGGCTCCTGCGCGAGCGAGCTGAGCATGGCGCTGGCCGCGCGCATCAGGCCGCTGTAGCGCAGGTAAGGATCTTCCGAACGCAGGCAGAGGACGTAGGCGGCGACGTTGGCCTCCCCCTCCTGCGCGACGCCGTGCGCGTGCGCGAGCTCGTGCGCGAGGGTGCAGCCGACGTCGTACGGGGCGATGAGGGTGCTGACGTTGGCCTCGGCATAGAAGGGGAAGTAGATACCCGTGATGCCCAGCGCCGCCATCCCGACGGACAGGGCGACCTGCTTGGGCCGCACCGAATAGGGGGCGAAGTACCCGCCCCCGACCTGCGCGTAGGCGACGTTGAGCTTGCCTGCCATCTCGTCGAAGGAGTACGGGATGAGGACGTCGCCCTCTTCATCCCGCGGCATGACCTCTGCCAGCGCGTTGAGCTCCTCCACATAGTAGGCGGCCGCCTCGTAGGCGAGCGCGTCGGTGACTTCGACTGCGGGCAGGCCGAGCGCGCCGGTGACGGAGGCGCGCGCATACAGCGGGGCGTACAGCGCGCCGAAGGCGATGAGCACCGAAAGCCCCGCGACGGCGAGGCGGTACAGCCAGAGGCGGACGCGGGCGAAGGCGCGGCGGCAGAGCAGATCGACAAGCCCGACGACGACGAAGAGGGCGAGCAGGATGAGCGCGACGGCGGTGACCTCGTACAGCGAGAAGGGAAAGAGACTCGTGACGCAGGCAATGAACCACGACAAAAAGCGGGTGACGCCGCGCGCGAAGACGTATTCGGCGAGGACGGGGATATCGGCGAGCGAAAGGATGAGCGCGGCAGCGAGCACCAGGGCGCACAGCGTGCGCAGGCGGGCGGGGCGCCGCGCGGGATACAGCGGCTTCATGTGTTCATTATACCACGGCTTTGCGAAAAAACAGTCACGCGCGCGCGAAAATTTCGCGCGCGCGTATTATTTTGCATATTGCGGGCGGCCTCGGGCGCCCGCCGCCGGGCGCCCGAAAGCAGAGAGCGGGGGCACGGGGGACCTTCTTTCCCCCACCCGCTCCCCGATCAGTCGACGTCGGCGCGCACGGCCAGGCCGTTGGCGCGCAGAAAGGACAGAAAGGCGTCGAAGCGGGCGGGGTAGGCGGCGTTGAAGGGGCGGTAGTCGGCGCGCTCGCAGTACGCTTCGATGGGGAGGGCCTCGTCGAAGCGCTCGCTCTCCATGGAGGGGAGGCGGAAGACGTCGATCATCTCCGCCGTGCGCGCATCGTGCCGCAGAAAGAGGGCGGGCACCCCCGCGCGCACCGCCATGACGTTGCCGTGGAAGCGCATGCCGATGGAAAAATGATAGGCGGCCATGGCGGCGCGCCACTCCCCCACGCCCGCAAACAGGGCGCGGCGGACTTCGAGATAGGCGCGCACGCGGGCGAAGACCACCCCCTCCCCGCCCCAGAAATCGGCGGTGAAGGGCAGCTCCGTCTGCTCGACGAAGCGCAGGCCATAGCGGGCGCACCAGCGCAGAAAGGCGCGCTCGGCGGGCGTCGCGCGGCCGTAAAAGGTGCGGAAGTTGGCCGCCGCGCAAATTTCCCCTCCCGCGAAAAATTCCCCTCCCCCGCCGCCCGCGCTGCGCTCGACGCGGAAGGAGCGGCGCATCGGCCAGTACAGCGAGGGGCAGCCGACCGGCTGCACGTTGCGGATGCCGTGCGCGGCGAGCACCTCCGCCGTGTACTCTCCCCGCGCGCCGAGCAGCGCGCGCTCCTGCAGGCGGGCGAGCAGCCGCACCGTGCGCGGGTGCAGCGGAAAGGAAAAGCCGCGGCTCGGCGCCTGCAGCCCGACGGAAAGGGGGATGACGGGCGCGTCCGTGTCGTCAAGCAGCTGCTCGACAGCGGGGAACACCTCGTTGGGGTTGATCCAGATGAGGTCGGAGGTGACGATATAGCGGAAGGCGGAGACGTCGATGCCGCGCGCACGGTAGTCGTGCGGGAATACGGTGGCGGGGAAGATGCGGCGCAGCGCGCTCATGAACAGCAGGTTGCCCGTGTTCTGCCCCAGCGACCACACGGGGCAGCGCGCGTCGTACGGGTCCTGCAGCAGCCCGCCGCCCCCGCTGAGCACGAGGGACCCCCCGGCTCCGCAGCGCTCCCCTGCCCCGCAGCGCTCCCCTGCCCCGCAGCGCGCCTCATCCAAATGGCTGCGCTGTTCATGCAAAGGGCCGCGCGCCTCGCCCGAAGCGCCGCCCCCCTCTTGCCCGCGCGCCGCAAGCGGCGCGCAGGGCGGCCGTTCGCCGCGCATCACTTTTTGTCCTCCCCGTTCAGCTTGCGGCGGAAGGTCTCGCGATCGAACAGCCAGTAATAGACCGCCTTTTTCCAGCGCGGCTGGCCGTGCAGCGCGGCGGGCGGGCCCTCCTGCGCGGGCGGGGCGTCCGGGATCTGCGCGGGCGCGTTGTGCAGGAAGAAGCCGACGTCTCGCCGCCACAGGTCGACGAGCAGGGAGGGCTCTTGCCCGGTGTACATCCTGTCTTCAAAGGCGACGGGGGAAAAGAGCGCCCTGTCCTCCTCCGCGGCGTAGAGCAGGCAATACTCGAGCGGGGCGGATGCCTCGAGCGGGCGCAGCGAGAGCAATTCGAGATCTTCCCCGAAAGTGCGGTGCATATCGGCGACGAAGCCGAGGGCGGCCTCCTGCACGCAGCGCAGGGTGAATGCCGCCGCGTAGTGCAGGTAGGCGGGCTCGAACACCGGCTGCGCGCCCTTCTCCCCCACCGCGTAGCCGATGCAGGAGGGGGCGACGTCGGAGAGGAGCAGTTCGCGGATGTGCCCCGCCACCGAGGGGGCGAACTCGTAGAAGGTCTTGACGGAGACGCCGCGGGCGGCGAGCAGCGGGTGAGGCGCGTCTCCGTACTCGTGCACGAACAGCCCGCGCAGGCTGCGGCCGGTCAGCTTGGCGAGGATATACAGGGTACGGCCGCTGTAGCCGACGTCGAAGCAGGAGGCGCCCTCCTCCAGCCGCGCGGAAAAGTACTCTTTGAGGGCGGCGCGGTAGCGGGCGCAGGCGGTGTGCGAGAGGTTGGGAAGCACCGCCTTGGCCACGAAGGCGCGCAGCTCCCCCTCCCCCGCGAAGGGGCGGTCTGCGTCGAAGCGGGCGCCCGACACGAAGCGCCCCTCCGCCGCGCGGCGGGCGAAGGCGGGCTTGAGCAGCGGGCGCAGCAGCGCGCAGAGGGAGCGGGGCGTCTCACCCGGGGCGACGTTCGCCTCGAACAGCGCCGTGCCCCCGCCCAGCAGCAGCGTCAGCGGCAGCAGGGCGCGGCGGGAGACGTGCAGGTAGTCCGTTCCCTCCTCGCCGTACAGCAGGCGATAGGCGCGCAGGGGGAGATAGCCGTCCCGCGCGAAGAAGTGCACCTTCTCTCCCCCTTCGCGGCGGATCCACTGCGTCAGCGCGAGCAGGTGCATGCCCAGCGCGGCGCAGCCGAAAAACTGCGCGTCGTGCCCGAAGGCGGAGCCGGCGGGGTAGCTGCGGAAGGGGTCGTCGAACAGGCGGTTGGCGATGACGGCGAGGCTGCAGCGCACGCCCAGCCGCTCGAGCGCGACCGAGCCGTTGACGGTGCCGTCCGGCTGCAGGAAATCTCGATACATGGGGGTGGACGGGATATCGGAGATGCGCTGCAGCAGGCAGTCGACGGTGCGCGCGAAGAAGAAGGTGCGCACGCCCGCCGCGTTCGCGCGGAGGACGTCGCTCTCCCAGTTGTCGCCGATGTGGAAGATGCGCTCCGCCTCGATGCCGCAGGCGAGGGCGGCGGCGCGGAACAGGCTGCCCGTGCGCTTTGTAGCCCCGCTCTCGCAGGAGAGGAAGAGCTTTTCGTAGCCGGTGTAGCCGCTGCGCGCGAGCAACTTTTCCATGAACGGGCGGGGCAGGTAGATATCGGAGATGAGCAGGATGTGCGCGCCGCGGCGGCGGAGCAGGCGGAAGAGGTTGCGCGCGCTGCGGCGGGGCGCGCAGAAGCGCAGCTCGGCGCGCAGCTCCATCGCCTGCATCTTTTGCAGGGCGGTGCGGTCGAGGCGGAAGCTCTCTGCCATCGCGTCGTAGATGGCGTCAAAGTCCACCTCCTCCCCCAGCGCGGCCTGCCGCGCGATCTCCTCGCCCTTGGCGCGCAGCACGTGGAAGGGCACGTCGCAGTCGAAGGCGGCGGCGAAGGGGGCGTCGAGCAGGCGGAAGAGGTCCTTCGGCTCGTAGAAGGGGCGCACGAGCAGTGTGTCGAAGATATCGAAGCTGACGTACTCCCCCTCCCCGAGGGTGCACAGGTAGTCGGAAAGCTGCATATAGCGGGCGTCGAAGGGGCTCGTCTTGCCGTAAAAGAAGGACTCGTGCGGGGCGGGCAGCGTCGGCTGTTCGCCGAAGGCGGCGCGCAGGCGGGGCTGCAGGGCGCGCAGCTCGCTCCCGCTCAAGTTGCCGTTTTTGACGTTTTCCGCCCAGAACCTGCCGTACAGGCCCCGCCACGCGACAAAATCTTCAAAAATTTTTTCGGAAGCGCGCACCTTGCGCAGAAAATCTTCGGTAAAGGCGAAGGCGCGGCGCAAGTCGTCGATGTTTTTGACGTATTTTGCAAAGCCGCCCGCCAGCGACGTGCTCGCGCCCGCGTGCTGGTAGTAAAAGTACCAGCTGTACTCGGAAAAGGAAATGGTGCGGGCGAAGTAGAAGAGCACGACGGAGAAGCACAGGTCCTCCGCCATGATCAGGTGCCCCTCGAGCGCCTCCAAGTAGGGCAACGCGCGCTCGAACAGGGCGCGGCGGTACACCTTGTTCCAGACGGTGTGCCAGGTAAAGCACAGCCCCCGCTGCTCGAAGAAGCGGGCAAACAGGTCGCCGGCGCAGTCTTCGAAGCGGTAAAAGGCGTAGCGCGGGTGGATATAGCGGCTACCGGCCGCGTCCTCGTGCACGGTGTGGATCACCGTCATGTCCGCACCCGCGGCGGCGTCGAGGGCGGCGCGGTAGCAGTCGAGATTGACGTAGTCGTCGCTGTCGACAAAGGCGACGTACTCGCCGCGGGCGGCGCGGATGCCGCTGAGGCGGGCGCGGAACAGCCCCTCGTTCTTTTTGTGGGTGACGACGCGCACGCGCGCGTCGCGCGCGGCGTAACCTGCGAGGATGGCGGCGCAGCCGTCGGGGCTGGCGTCGTCCACGCAGATGACTTCGATCTCTTGCAAGCTCTGGCCGAGCAGGCTGTCTAAACAGCGGGGCAGCAGCGCCTCCGTCTTGAACACGGGCACGATGACGGACACGAGCGGCTGTGCCGCGGATGTATTTTGCATTTGCGATACCTCTCTGACAAGTCGGGGATCTCTCCCCTGCCGCCACAGTATCCGCAACGCGCGCAAAAGTATGCGAATTTTGGGGAAGAAGGTCGCCGCCCCCCGCATGGCGCTCTCCCCTTCTGCGGGCGGCGACTGCGCCCGCGGGCAAAGCGGAGGCAAACAAAAGGCGCGCGGCGCTCATAAGAGCGCCGCGCGCACGCGGACGTATTTTTTGGGAACGCTATCTTCCGCTCACTTCTCGCGGCGGAGCAGGGCGCGCACGCCGATGACGAGCAGCGGGGCGACGACCGCCTGCAGCACGAGCCCGACGAGGCCGGTCTCGATCTGCGACCAGACGACGGCCGCAGACAGGGAGGAAACGCCCTGGAAGACGGCGGCGAGGGCGAGGAAGGCGAGACGGCCCGCGATTTGCGCGAGCAGCACGGCGGGGAAGGCGGCCCAGGCATCCTCGGCGACCTTTTTGGAGAAGGCGCCGGACAC
>CASEIS010000105.1 GCA_949287895.1 uncultured Bacillota bacterium | reverse complement strand
CAGACAGCGAAGCGACCGAGGAGGCGCGCGGCAAAGCGCAGGGCGCAGCGGACGGCGAACGGAGCAAAAGCGGGGCCGCAGAGGGGCAGACGCTGTTCAAGGAGAGCGGCGCGGGCGAGCCGTGCTACTACGACCGCGTGCGCGGCGAGCTGGAGGCGCTGTTTGCCCGCCACCCCGCCGAGCAGGAGCTTGCCGACTGCATCCCCTACTCGCGCTGGGCGAAGGTCAGCTTTGCGCGCAACAAGTACTACGCCGTCGGGGTGATCCGCGACGAGCAGAAGCCGCGGTACATCTGCTACGGGGTGCCGGCGGAGACGCGCGCCGCCCCGCCCGCCGCCCTGCAGGGATTTTGCTCGTTTATGCCCCTCTCCGTGTTCGAGCCGGAGGGGCGGGGGTATTGGATGATGTTCCAGGACGCCGACACCGGCCAGTGCGTGCGCATCGAGCGCAAGTAACCGCCCCGCCCGCGAAAGGGCCTGGAAGGGACGCTTGCAGCGAGCGCCCGCGCGCACTTCTCCAACAAAAATACCCTTCTGCGCACTTTGCGCCGCCAAAGCCCGCCCCGCCGCCCGCGGGGCGGATTTTTTGCGCTTTTTTCCGCCGATCGGTTGTCATTTTTGTCATAATATCTTATAATACAGCATGACAAATACGAGCGGAGGGAGAAAAACATGGACAAAGACCGCACCTACATCGTGACCGGCTGCACCGGCTATGTGGGCAACGTGCTTGCCAAAAAGCTGCTGCGCGAGGGGTGCCGCGTGGTCGGCTACGCGCGCAGCCGCGCCAAGGCGGCGCGGGTGTTTGCGGGGGAGCAGATCGAGTTCGTGTACGGCGACATCGCCGACGCGGACGCCTTTGAAGGGTGCTTTGCGGGCGGGGGCGCCTTTACGGTACTGCACACGGCGGCGAAGGTGAGCATCGGCGAGAGCTCGCACAAGGAGCTGTACGGCGCGACGGTGCGCGGCACGCAGAACGTGACGGACGCCTGCGTACGGCACGGCGCGAAGCTGCTGCACGTCTCCTCGACGGAGGCGGTGCCGCGCGGCGTGAAGCTGCGCGAGGACCTCTCCAACTACATCCCCGACCCCGCGCGGGTGCGCCGCGGGTACGCGCGCGCCAAGAGCGAGGCGGACGCGATCGTGCTGCGGGCGGTGCGCGAGCGGGGGCTGGACGCCTCCATCCTGCTGCTGGCGGGCGTGCTCGGGCCGGGGGATACCGGGCCGGGGCACATGTCGCAGATGATGATCGAGTTTATCGAGGGAAAGCTGCCCGCCTCCGTGCGCGGCGGGTACAACGACTTCGACATCCGCGACGTCGCCGACGTGCTGCCCGCCATCGTCGAACGGGCGCAGGCGGGCGAGAGCTACCTCTTCGCCCACAAACCCGACTCCATCAACGACGTTTTGGCGGTGCTGGCGGAGATGACGGGCCGCAAGGCGCCGCCCACCCTGCCGCTGTGGCTGGCGTATGTGGGCGCGCCCTTTTTGCAGCTGGCGGCCAAACTGCGCGGCGAGCGTCCGCTATACACGGCGGCGGCGCTGCACGCGCTGCACGCGGACGCAGACTTCCCCATCGGCAAGGCGCAGAAGGCGTTCGGCTACGCCCCCCGCCCGCTGGAAGAGACGGTGCGCGACCACGCCCGCTACCTCGCCGAGCAAGGATGGGTCAAGCTATGAAGGTGCTGCTCGTCTACTACACGGGTACCTACAACACCCGCTTTTTGACAGACCGCCTCGAGGCGGCGCTGCGCGCGCGGGGGCACGAGACGGAGCGCGTCGAGATCCGCCGCGGCACGCCCGTACGCTCCGCCGCGGGGTTCGACGCCGTCGGGTTCGGCTACCCCATCTACGGCTTCAACGCGCCCTTGCCCTTTTGGCGGTATGTGAAGGGGATGCGCCTCGCCCCGGGGCAGAAGTTCTTCATCTACAAAAACAGCGGCGAGACCTTCGCGATGAACAACGCCTCCAGCCGCAAGCTGCTGCGGCGGATGCGCGGGCAGAAGGCGGCGTTCGCGGGGGAATATCACTTCGTGATGCCCTACAACATCCACTTCCCCTTCGAGCGCGACTTCGTGCGCGAGCTGCTGCACGAAGACGAAAAGCTGCTGCGCGTGCTGGTGCACGACCTCGAGCAGGGCACCCCCGCATACATCCGCAGCAACCCCGTCTATAACATCGCCGCGGCGGCGGTGTCCGTGCAGAAGTTCGGCGGGCCGATCAACTCCTTTTTGTACCGCGCGGACAAGGACAAGTGCACGCTGTGCGGCAAATGCGCCAAAAACTGCCCCGAGGACAACATCCGCATCGAGGGCGGGCGGGTGCGGTTCGGCCACCGCTGCGACATGTGCATGCGCTGCTCCTTTTACTGCCCCGCCGACGCCATCCGCATCGGCTTTTTGCAGGGCTGGAAGGTCAACGGCGACTACCGCCTGCGCGACGCGCTCGCCGAGGGCCCGCCCGCAGAGCCGTACATCACGAAAGACAGCCGCGGCTTTTACAAGTGCTTTATCCGCCACTTTGCGGACATCGACGCCCGCTACGCCGCATGCTTCCCCGACGGGGAAAACTGAAGGACAATACCGCCCGCGGGCTGCGCACCGCTCCCCCGCCGCGCGGCGGGCAAAGCGCCCTGCAACAAAAAGAAAAAGCGAGGGCTTCCCCCAAACGGGGAAGCCCTCGCGGCATATTTTGATCTTTGCTTATTCGAGCACCGCCTTGATGCGGCGGACGCCCGCCGAGGAAGACTGCTCTTTGACGATGCGGAAGTGCCCCAGCTCGCCGGTGCGCGCGGCGTGCGGGCCGCCGCACATCTCGCGCGAGAAGGTGCCGATGCTGTACGTCTTGACGACGTCGCCGTACTTGCTGTCGAACACGCCGACGATGCCCTCTTCGCGGGCGCGCTCGTACGGCATCTCTTCGAACACGACGGGGATATCCTCGGCGATCTTTTGGTTGACGAGGTCCTCGACCGCCTTGATCTCTTCCTGCGTCATGGGGCGGGGGAAGTTGAAGTCGAAGCGCAGGCGCTCGGGGGTGATGTTGCTGCCCTTTTGGTTGACGTCTGCCGAAAGCACCTGTTTGAGGGCGGCGTTGAGCAGGTGGGTGGCGGTGTGCAGGCGGGTGGTGGCGACGCCCGTATCGGCGAGGCCGCCCTTGAACTCGCCCGCGGCCTGCGCGTGGCTCTTTTCCTGATGCTCCTTGAAGGCGGCGTCAAAGCCCGCCTCGTCGACGGTGTAGCCGCGCTCGGCCGCCATCTCGACGGTCAGCTCGAGGGGGAAGCCGTAGGTATCGTACAGTTTGAAGGCCGCCTTGCCGCCGATGCGCGTCTCTTTTTCATAGGCGGAATCCTGCTTGGCCATGAACTCGTTTTTGCGCTCGATGCCGGCGACCGTCTTTTCGAACTCCTTCATGCCCTTTTCGAGGGTAGACTCGAAGCGGTCGATCTCGCGGCCGATCTCGGTGAGGATGTACTCCTCCTTTTGAGGAAGGAGGGGGTACGCCTCGTCGTAGATCTGCTCGATGAAGATCTTGGCGACGGCGAGCATCTCGCGGCCGTCGACGCCCAGGCTGCGGCAATAGCGCACCGCGCGGCGGAGCAGGCGGCGCAGGATGTAGCCGGCGCCCGTGTTGGAGGGCAGGATGCCGTTGACGTCGCCGATGAGCATGACGGCGGTGCGGGTGTGGTCGGCGATGATGCGCATGCACTTCTGCGCCTCGCCGCCGTCGTCGTACTTTTTGCCGGATGCGCCCTCGAGGTAGGCGATGACGGCGGAGAAGAGGTCGGTCTTGTAGCCGTCTTTGAGCCCGTTCAAAAAGGCGAGCATGCGGTCGAGGCCGAAGCCGGTGTCCACATTCTTGTTTTCGAGGGGGATGTAGCCGCTTTCCGTCTTTTTATACTGCATGTACACGTCGTTGCCGATCTCGACGTACCGCCCGCAGGGGCAGTTGATGTCGCAGTGCTCGCGGCCGCACTCCTCGTCGGTGAGTGGGTAGAACCACTCATTGTCCGGCCCGCAGGGGGTGCCGACGGTGCCCTCGAGCTCCCACCAGTTGTTGGACTTGTCGAGATAGAAGATGTGCTCGGGCTTGATGCCCAGGCCGATGAGCAGCTGCGCCGTCTCGTCGTCGCGCGGGGCAGACTCGTTGCCCGCGAACACGGTCGAGCAGATCTTGTCCTTGTCGAGGCCGAACACCTCGGTGAGCAGCTCGAAGGACCAGGCCGTCTTTTCCTTTTTGAAGTAGTCGCCCAGCGACCAGTTGCCCATCATCTCGAAGAAGGTGAAGTGGGTGGCGTCGCCGACCGATTCGATGTCGACGGTGCGCACGCAGCCCTGCACGTTGCACAGCCGCTTGCCCGCGGGGTGCGGCTTGCCCAAAAGGTAGGGCATGAGCGGCTGCATGCCCGCCACGTTGAACATGACGCCGGTGGTACCGTCGCCGATGAGGGAGACGGCGCCGATGTTGACGTGCCCCTTGCTCTCGTAAAAGGAGAGCCACTTGTTGCGAAGTTCTTTACTCGTGATCATTGTGTTCGTCCTCTCGTTGCTTGCGATTCTCGTCCTTTTCCCCCCTGTCCTCGCCCACGGCGGGGAACAGCTCCTCATCTTCTTCTCTGCGGCACTCGACCTTGCCGCCCGTCAGCTTGGCGAGCGCCTCTTCGAGCTTGTGCACGCGGTGTTTGAGCGCGCGGATCTCCTCGGCGTTGGGGTCCACCTTTTCCTGCTGCAGGTCGGGCTTGACGCCGCCGATGCGCACCACTCTGCCGGGCACGCCCACGACGGTGGCGAAGGGCGGCACCTCTTTGAGCACCACCGCGCCCGCGCCGATCTTGGCGCCCTCGCCCACGGTGAAGCCGCCCAGCACCTTTGCGCCCGAGCTGATGACGACGTCGCGCTCGATGGTCGGGTGGCGCTTGCCCTTTTCCTTGCCCGTGCCGCCCAGCGTGACGCCCTGGTAGATGACCACGCCCGTGGCGACTTCTGCCGTCTCGCCGATGACGACGCCCGTGCCGTGGTCGATGAACACGCCGCCCTCGATCTTGGCGGCGGGGTGGATCTCGATGCCCGTCAGGAATTTGGCGAACTGCGAAGCCATGCGCGCGAGCAGCTTCAAGTGCATGCGGTACAGCCGGTTGGCGAAGCGGTGCCACGACAGCGCGTGCACCCCCGAATAGGTCAGCCAGATCTCGAATTTATTGCGTGCGGCCGGGTCGTTGCGCTTGGCGGCGTCGATATCCGCCCGCAGTCTCTTGAACATACGCATTCTCCTCTTTTCCGCGCCTTTCTCCCCCTTTTGCGGCAAAAGAAGGCGCGCCGGCTGCCGTCTGCCGCCGGTCACGGATATATTATACATATTTTTATGGGAATTTCAATATTATTTCCGTACCCAAAAAATTTTTTTTAAGAAAACTGTAAAATTTTCACAATTTATGGGAAAATTGTTGCGCAAAGCTGTGAAATATGATATACTTACGGATGTAAACCGAGTACAGGAGGACACCACTACGAAACGCACCCGCATTGAAGAGATCGCTCTCTTGATCGAGAAGAACGGAAAGATGAGCCTGGAAGAGCTCGCCGTGCAGTTCCCCGACGTTTCGGACATGACGCTGCGGCGCGACCTGCTGGAGCTGGAAAAGGAAAACAAGGTCATCCGCGTGCGCGGCGGGGCGATGTCTGTGCTCGAAGTGCAGAAGCGCTCGGGCGAGGCATACGCGCAGAAATCGACCATCAACACGGACGCCAAAAAGGTGATCGCCAAAAAGGCGGTATCCCTCATCGACGAGGGCGCGAGCCTGTTTTTGGACGGCGGCACGACGGCGCTGTACCTCGCCAAAGAGCTGCCCGACCGCCCCTGCCACATCTTCACCAACGGCATCGCCGTCGCCGAAGAGCTGGCGCACAAAAAACAGCCCGAGGTAGTGCTCGTCGGCGGGACGCTGATCAAGGAGAACCTCTCCACCGCATCCCCCTACACCAAGGTGTTTTTGCAGAACACGAACTTCGAGCTGGCCATCATCTCCGCCTCGGCATTCTCCTTTGAACAGGGGTTTTCGTGCATCTCGCAGGTGGAATCGGAGCTGCTCAAGTTCATCCTCGAGCGCGCCAAGATGGTGTACATGATGCTCGACACTTCCAAGATCGGCAAGATCATGCCCTACACCTTCGCCACGCCCGACAACATCGACGTGCTCATCACCGACGACAACTTCCCCCAGAGCGTGAAAGAAAAATTTGAAGCCAAGAACATCGTCGTGATCTGACCGACGCCAAGCGGCCGGATCCGTAAACCTTACTATTTCCGCAAAATGAGAGAGAACCCGCTGCCCAGCCGCTTAAAAAGCTGCGAACAGCGGGTTTTCTTTACTTTTATTCACAAAATTTCTTTTGAGCTGACACAGGACTCGGAGATTTCTCGGCAGGCTGCTGCCTGCAAAATCTTCCGATTTTGAGGGCTCTGCCCTCTGCGGCGCGCGTATTGAGGGCACACCAAAATATGCGCGCCGCATTCACCCGCTGAGGCGCTCACGCGCAAATTGAGTGCGCTCTGTCAAAATTGCGATTTTGACTCGCGCATTGATTTTTATAAGAATGATCGAAAAAGCAAAAAACGCGCTTTTTGCTTTTTCCCCCAATTTGCCGAAAGGCTTTTAGGAAGAGGGTGAAGCTGCACGATTTATAAAAGGCGTGCCCTTAAAATATCGTGCAGCGAGGGAGAAAACGCTGTCACGCGCAGCGTGCGGCGGTGTCTCCCTCAAAATCACGAAAAATAATTTCGTCTGCTCGAAATTATTTTTGTGAATCAAACAGCTTCGTCGACAAATACCTCATCCCCGTATCGGGCAGGATGACGGCGATGGTCTTACCCGCGTTTTGCGGGCGGGAGGCGATGAGGCGCGCCGCGTGCACCGCCGCGCCCGCCGTGATGCCCGCGAGCACGCCGTCCGTCTTTGCGATCTGCCGCGCGGCGGCGTAGGCGTCCTCGTCGGAGACGGGGATGACCTCGTCGAGCAGAGAGGTATCGAGGATGTCGGGCACGAAGCCGGCGCCGATGCCCTGCAGGCCGTGCGCGCCCGCCTTGCCGCCCGAGAGCACGGCAGAGTTTTCCGGCTCGACGGCGACCGCTCGGAGGGCGGGGTTCTTTTCTTTGAGGAACTTGGCGGCGCCGCCCAGCGTGCCGCCCGTGCCCACGCCCGCAACGAGGAAGTCTACTTCCCCCTCCGTATCCGCCCAGATCTCGGGGCCGGTGGTGGCGTAGTGCGCCTGCACGTTGGCGGGGTTGACGAACTGCCCCGCGACGATGCTGCCCGCGATGCTTTGGTGCAGCCGCTCTGCCTCGGCGATGGCGCCGGACATGCCCGCGGCGCCGTCGGTGAGGACGATCTCGGCGCCGAAGGCGGCGAGCAGCTTGCGGCGCTCGACGCTCATAGTGGAGGGCATGGTGAGGATGAGGCGGTAGCCGCGCACGGCGCACAGCGCCGCCAGGCCGATGCCCGTGTTGCCGCTGGTCGGCTCGATGACGGTGCCGCCAGCGCGCAGTTTGCCCGCGCGCTCGGCCTCGTCGAGGATGAAGAGGGCGGCACGGTCCTTGACGCTGCCCGTCGGGTTGAAGTATTCGAGTTTGGCGGCGAT
>CASEIS010000104.1 GCA_949287895.1 uncultured Bacillota bacterium | reverse complement strand
CCCCAAAACCGATAAAAAACACCAATAGCTAAAAAAAACCCGGCCGGCCCCCCCCCGCGGGGGGCCGCGCGCCGTCCGTATTTTTTTGACCTTATTTTTTGACCTTTGAGAGGCGGCGCCGTTCGGCGCCGCCTCTCTTTTTGCGGCTTTTCGCGGCTCGCCTGCGCGTTTATTCGGTCAGCGCGCGGATGGCGGCGCCGTAGATGCGCAGCAGGCGGCGGACGTTTTCGAGGGAGATGTACTCGTCCTTCTGGTGGATGGTGGAGGGCTCGCCGGGGAACTCGGGGCCGAAGGCGGCGCCGTTTTGCAGTGCACGCGCGTAGGTGCCTCCGCCGATGGCGATGGGCTCGCAGGGCGCGCCCGTCTCCTCCTCATACACCCGCTGCAGGGTGGAGATGAGCTTGCTCTTCTTGTCGTTGAACAGCGGCGCCTGCTCGTGCAGGGGGGTGTACGCCGTGCCTAGGGTGTCCAGCTTAGCGAGGATGTCCGCGAGGCGCATGGTCGCGGGGTAGCGGATGTCCGCCGTGACGGAGAGCACCCCGTTCTCGTAGACGGCGAGGTCGGGCGAGAGGGTGAGCGGGCCGGTCTCGTCGCGCAGATCGCGCAGGTGCGCGCGGTCGTCGAAGAGGTCGGAGACGGCGCGCGCGACCCCTTCATTTTCCGCGGCAAAGTAGCGCAGCAGCTTTTCCAGCGCGTTGACGCCCGCTTCCGGGGTGGAGGCGTGGGCGGAGACGCCGTGCGCGGCGACAGACGCGCCCTCCTCGCACACGCCATAGCGCGCGGCGCGTTCGGCATCGAAGGCCGCGCCCTCGGCGCGGGCAAAGTCGCACACCATGTTCGCCCGCTCGCCCGCCGTCAGCGCGGCGAAGGGGGCACTTTGCAGCGGGTAGTCGAACCGCACGTGCAGCAGGCCCTTCTCCGCGTAGATGACGGGGAAGTCCGCGTCCGGCGTGAAGCCGTCTTTGGGCATCTCTGCGCACTCGTTGTAGTGCGCGATGCACTCCCAGCCGCTTTCCTCGTTGCAGCCGACGATCAGCTTGACGGTGCGCTTGGGGGCAAAGCCCGCCTCCTTGAGCGCCTTCAAACAGTACAGGCAGATGACGGCGGGGCCCTTGTCGTCTGTCGTGCCGCGGCCGTAGATCTTGCCGCCTTCGATCTCGCCGCCGAAGGGCGGGTGCGTCCAGCCGCCGCCCGCGGGCACCACGTCGAGGTGGCAGAGCACGGCGAAGGGCTCGCCTCTGCCGAAGATCACCTCGCCGATATAGTTGTCGTAGTTGCGCGTCGCAAAGCCGAAGCTCTCGGCCAGCTGCAAAAAGGTCTGCAGCGCCTCCGCCGCCCCTTCGCCGAAGGGTTTACCGGGCAGCGCGGGCTGCTGCGAGCTGTCGATGCGCACCATGCGCGCGATGCTCTGCACGCAGCCTTCTAATTGTCTTTCGAAGTCGATGTCTGTAGCCATAGTCACCTCTCTCGGGCGCGGAAGGCGCCCGCATCCTAAAAATTCAAAAAAATGCAGCCCCGCCCCGCGTGCGGCGGGGCGGGGCTATGCGGGGTCAGATGGTCTCGCGGATGAGCAGCGCCAGCGCCGCCTTGTTCAGGTGCAGGCGGTTTTCTGCCTGGTCGTAGCAGATGGACTGCGGCCCGTCCACCACTTCCGCCGTCACCTCTTCGCCGCGGTGCACGGGCATGCAGTGCATGAACACGGCGTCCGGCTTGGCGAGGCGCATCACCTCTTCGGTCACGCGGTAGCGGGAGAGGATGCGCTTCTTTTCGGCGTCGTCCTCCTCGTTCATGGAGATGAACACGTCGGTGTACACGACGTCTGCGCCGCTCACCGCCTCGGCCACGTCGTCGGTGATCAGCACGTCGCCGTACTGCATCGCCCGCTCGACGACCGCGCGCGCCGGGCTGTAGCCGTGCGGGCTGGCGATCGCCACGTCCATGTTCACCTTCGAGCAGCCCATGATCAGCGAATTGGCGATGTTGTTGCCGTCGCCGATGTAGGCGAGCTTGAGGTTATCCAGCCGCCCCTTCACCTCCCAGATGGTGAACAGGTCGGAGAGGATCTGCAGGGGATGCGACACTTCGGTGATGCCGTTGATGACGGGGATGTCGCTGTACGAGGCGAATTCGTGCGTCTGCGCCTCGGTGAAGGAGCGCAGCACCACCGCCGAAAGGCCGTACCGCCCCAGCATGGCGGCGGTGTCCTTGAGCGACTCGCCGCGCGAGAGCTGCGTCTCGTCTTTGGAGAGGTAGAGGTAGTCGCCGCTCATCTGGCGGATGCCCATCTCGAAGGAGACGCGCGTGCGGGTGGACGCGCTGCCGAAGAGCAGCGCCACCGTCTTGCCGCGCAGCAGCGCGCTGTTTTCGCGCACGCGGAACTTCTTTTTCATCGCCTTGGCCGCGTACAGCAGCTCGAAGATCTCCTCGCTCGTCAGGTCGGTCAGTCCGAGCAGGTCGCGGCGGCGCAATTTGAATTTCGGATCGTATTTATTGATGTCCATATCGGTCGGCGCGGGCGGCGCGCGCATCAGTTTGCCCCGCTGCGGGGCGCGCGCGGCGGATGAGTCCCGACGCACGCTTATTATAACAGATGCGCGCGAAAAAAACAAGCGTTCGCGGCCCGCTGTACCCGTCGCCGGCGGCCTCTTGGGCAAAATCGATACAATTCTCCCGCAAAATTGTGGCTATTCTCCGTTGCTTTTTGCGGCAAAATAGTATAAAATAGAGGGAGCAGATCACACGAAAGCAACGGAGGAAATTGTAACATATGGCAAGACTTTCGCTCAAAGGGTTGAGCAAGGTATATCCGTCCGGCGTGGCCGCCGTCACCGACTTCAGCCTCGACATCCGCGACGGCGAGTTCGTCGTGCTCGTCGGGCCGTCCGGCTGCGGCAAGTCGACCATCCTGCGCATGATCGCGGGGCTGGAAGAGATCACCGCGGGCGAGCTGTATATCGACGGCAAAAAGGTCAACGACGTGGACACCAAGGACCGCGACGTGGCCATGCTCTCGCAGGGGTTCACCCTCTACCCGCACCTGACTGTGTACGACAACATGGCCTTCGGCCTCAAACTGCGCAAGGTGTCCAAGCAGGACATCGACCGCCGCGTGCGCGAGGCTGCCGCCGTGCTCGGGCTGACCGACTGCCTCATGCGCAAGCCCAAGACCCTCTCGGCGGGGCAGCGCCAGCGCGTCGCGCTCGGCCGCGCCCTCGTGCGCGAGCCCAAAGTGTTCCTCCTCGACGAGCCCCTCTCCAATCTCGACGGCCGCCTGCGCGCGCAGATGCGCACCGAGATCGCTAAACTGCACGCACGCCTGGGCACCACCTTCCTCTACGTCACCAACGACCAGGTGGAGGCGATGACGATGGGCACGCGCGTCGTCGTGCTGCGCGAGGGCTTCATGCAGCAGGCAGACACCCCGCAGAATCTCTACGATTACCCCATCAACCGTTTCGTGGCGGGGCTGATCGGCATGCCCCCCATGAACTTTTTCGAGGCGCGCCTCGCCCGCATCCGCGAGCGGGCGTGCGTCGAATTTGCGGGCAAGCGCATCGCGCTGCCCCGCTCGGTCGAGATGCGCATCCGCAGCCTCGATACCTACCTCGATACCGACAAGCCGCTCATCCTCGGCATCCGCCCCGAAGACATCCACGACGAGGAAAACTTCCTCGCCGCCTCGCCCGATACAATCATCCAGGCGATGGTCGAAGTGGTGGAAAAGCTGGGCGCGGAGACGCACCTTTGCTGCTGCCTCGATACCAAGGCGGAGGAGGGGGCGTCTATCCGCTCGTCTGACCTCATCGTCCGCGTCGACCCGCGCAGCACGGTCGCCAGGGGAGAGGTGGTCGAGCTGGCCGTCGACGCCCGCCACATCCACCTCTTTGACGTCGAAACGGAGCTGTCTTTGCTCGCGCACGACGAGGACTACGAGGTCATCCCCGAAAACGAGAAGGCCGCTTCCTTCGTGCCGCTCACCCCGCAGGAGATGCGCGCAAAGCTGGGCAAGGACCGCGCGCCCGCCCGCGAGGGGCTCTTCCGCCGCGGCTCGCGCACCAAGCCTTCGGACGAGACGGACGCATAAATCGATATACGGCATCTTTTCGGGCGGCCCGCAGGGGCCGCCCCTTTGCGCTCTTTTCAGGCCCGCGCCGCGCCCTGCGAGCGCCTTTTTTGACCCGTCTGCGCCGCGTTTTACTCCGTTTGCGCCGCTTTTTGCGCAAAAAAGGGGCAAAAAACAGTTGCGCCCGCCGCCCGTTCGCGCTATAATAGGGCAGTTATTTTTTGAGTTCGCTCTGTTTTTGAAGGAGGTATCGCCGTGGGAGAAGTGCTCGACATCTGTTTAGACGCGCTTTGGGACAGCCTGCGCGTTTTTCCCTTTTTATTCTTGATGTACGTGCTCATCGAACTGCTCGAGCACCGCACCGACATCACCCGCCGCAAAAACATCCTGCGCGGCGGCCTCGCGCCCCTGCTTGGCGCGGCGACGGGCATCATCCCCCAGTGCGGGTTTTCGGTGATGGCCGCAAAGCTGTATGACCGCCGCCTCATCCGCACGGGCACCCTGCTCGCCGTGTTCGTCGCCACCAGCGACGAAGCCTTCGTGCTGCTGCTCTCGGCGGGGGAGGGCTCGAAGGCCTTCGCCGTCATGCCCCTCGTCGCCATCCTCTTCGTCGCGGCGGTGGGCGTCGGCTACCTGTGCAACGCCCTGCTGCGCGGCGAACAGCTCGCCGAGCTCGCCGAGGGGGAGGAGGTGCACGGCACCCGCTGCGGGCACGACCACGAGGAGGACAGCGCCCTGCGCCGCTACCTCGTGCACCCGCTGCTGCACTCGCTCGAGATCTTCGCCTACATCCTCGTCGTCAACCTCGCCTTCGGCTTCGCCATGCACTATGCCGAGGGCGCCATCACCGCCTTTTTGCAGGGCGGGTACTGGTACCAGCCCCTCGTCGCCGCCCTCGTCGGGCTCATCCCCAACTGCGCGGCGAGCGTGCTCATCTCCCAGGCGTACGTGCTGGGCGGGCTGTCCTTCGGCGGGCTGGTCGCGGGCATCTGCGCCAACGCGGGGCTGGGCTTCCTCATCCTCTTCAAAAACACCAAAAACATCGGCCGCACCTTCGCCGTGCTCGGCGTCATGTATGCCGTCGGCGTCGCGCTCGGCTACCTCACCCTCGGGGGGATGGCCTTGTTCGGGATGTGAAGCGCCCGCAATGCCCTGAATGGATCTTCTCTTTGCGCCGCGGCGTCAGCCGCGGCGCTCTTTTTTGCCGCGGGCGGGGCAAAAGGGGAGCGGTGCGCCGCGCCGAACGCACAAAAAATGTGATAAAATTCCAAAAATCGCAAAAATCGATTGAAAAGCGGCCGCGAGTGTGTTATGATAGAAGCAAGGCCTCGCAAATGCGCGGCACTCTATATCCGGGAGAATTTTGTATGACGATCAGAGACGTGGTCAAACTGCTCGACGCGGAGATCCTGT
>CASEIS010000103.1 GCA_949287895.1 uncultured Bacillota bacterium | reverse complement strand
TTACCAAACATAAGTCCGGTAGAAACATAATAATACACGTCTGTTACTTCTTTTCCGTTATAATACGCCGGTATTGCCAGCGTTTCCGGATAAGGCACATCACCATCCCCCACGATCGCATAGCTGTCCGTTTGCTTTATGTAATAATACTTAAAGTACCCGTCGGTAAACGAATTTGCCTCCACTCTTTCTTCTTCCGTCTGGCAGCCGCTAAACATACAACTTACCACGACAATACTGATCACCGATAATATGACCGCTATCATCCTCTTCATCTTATCTCCTCCTCTCCTTTCGTTCCGCAAGCCTGCCGCCGCTCACGCGACGGGCGCGTAGCCCGACTTTTCTACCAGTTCCTGCCCTTCGGGCGAGAGGATCCAGTCGATGAGCTGCTTGGCCCTGCCCTGCGGCTCGCCCGCGGTGACGGCGTACAGCTCGCCGACGAAGGGGTACTTGCCGCTGCGGATGTTCTCGTCGTTCGGGGCATACCCGTCGACGGCGAGCAGCTTGGCGCCCGGGTTGGCGTACATGGTCTCCGCGTAGAAGCGGTACGAGTAGCCGAGTGCGGGCTGCACCCCCTGCCACTCCACCGTGATCTGCTTCATGAGGCTGTTGGTGCCCATGAGGCTCTTGTCCGGCAGCGGCTGGGGCGCGATGACCGGCCTGCCCTTCATCACGAGGTTGGTCAGCCCCGACTCGCTGCCCGACGTTTCGGGGCGACGAAAGGCGAGGATGCGGCCGCCCTCCGCCCAGCCGAGGGTGCTCCACAGCGCCGTCTTGCCCGAATAGATGTTGTAAATCTGCTGCGACGTCAGCCCGTCGACGGGGTTGCCCTTCGCAACGACGAAGACGAACGCCTCCCTGCCGATGGGTGTGAGGCACAGCTCGACGCCCGCCTCCTCGGCGGCGGCGCGCTGGGTGGCGGAGGGGGCGGCACAGAAGATGATGTCGCGCTCGCCCGCGATGAGCGCGCTGTACGCGCCCGCCGTGTTGGTGCAGCGGATGGTCTCGCCGAGGGCGAAGTCCTCCTCGGCGTACACCGCCTGCGCGAAAGCCGCGTACACGGGATAGAGGGCGGTGGCGCCGTCGAGGAGGGGAAGATCCCCTTCCATGTGCAGGGATGCCTCCCCGTCCAGCGTCGCCGCGAGCGAGCCTTCGGTGAAGGGGTCGTACACGGTCAGGTCGGGTTTATCCCCCTCGGAAGAACTCAGCCCGTAGTCGATCCACCAGTTGCCGCGCAGGGCGTTGGGGAAGAGCGCCGCCGAAAGCAGGACGATGGCCGCCGCCGCGATGGCTGCGGGCGCGGCCGCCTTGCGGAACTTCATCCACAGCAAAAAGGTACAGCCGCCCGCAAACAGCAGGGCGAGGGCGACGGGCACGGCGCCGACGACGTTGTCGATCTGCGTCCACTGCTGCAGATATTCAAAGTGCCAGAGCACTGCGAACGCCGCCGCCCACGCGGCGAGCGTGCCGAGGGCGCGCAGCGAGATGCCGAGCGCGCGCTTTGCGGAATCTTTCATACCGATCCCCCCTACATGAGTCTGATGACCCACACGCCCGTGCTGAACAGCAGGATGGTCAGCAGCAGCGCGGCGACGGGCAGCACGACGGCGATGACGGCGCAGGCGAGCGCAGGGCGGGAGGCGCGGCACTCTCTTATGCACAGGCAGACGATGCCGATGGCGCAGCCGATGACGGGCATGACCAGCCCTGCCAGAAAGACGAACACGCCGAGGAGGAACAGCCCGCCCATATCCGCGCTGTACACGCCGAAGTACAGGCAGAAAAAGCCGAACAGCTCGAGGATGATGGCGCGCAGCGGCAGCACGGGCATGACCGCCTTGCAGCGGCAGTGCAGCAGGCCGAACAGAAAGAGGATGCCCGCGAACAAAAAGGTCAGGGCCATGTGCAGCAGCGTCGTCGACCAGCCGAAGGCGAGTTGGATGCAGAAACAGATGGAGAAGGCGAGACAGGCGGCCGCCATGGTCAGCAGCCCCCAGCCCTCGCGGCGGCGTCGCCCCGCGATGAGCATGACGCCCGCGCCCGCAGCGATGAGCCCGCCGCAGAAGAGGGGGGTATCCCACATGAAGGCGACGACGATCAAGGCCAGCGCGGTGAAGGCGAAGCAGATCACCGCCGCCGCGATATACCCGTACCGCCTGTATGCGGGCGCATCCTGCCGCCCGTCCCCCTTGCCAGCCGCCCCGCGTCTGTTTTGCGAGGCGGGCGCGCCTTGCACATATTGCCGCGGGGCTCTCTCGCCGCCTTCTTTTACATCGGCCGCGCCTTGCGCGCTAAGCGTCTGCGGGGCGGGCGTCTGCGGGGCGCCCCATTCCTCTGTCTTCGGGCCGCCCGCCTGCCGCAAGGCGGCCCCGTCACCTGCGGCCGCCGCTTGTTCCGGCGGCCTTGCCGAGCCCGCGGAGATCCCGCCCGCAGCAGCGGCGTCCGCCGGGTCTCCCTGCGGCGGCATATAGCCCTCCTGCGGCGTTGTTCCCCGCTCGCGTTGTGTGATGGCGCGCGCACCTTCCCCCTCTGCCTGCGCGCATCCCTCTCCGGGCTGCGGCGGCTGCACGCGCTGTTCGGGCTCAAGATCCTTCTTATATTTTTCAGACATACAGATGACCTCCCCGGCGGCCGAAGCCGCCGCGCGGAAAAACTCCCGCTTACGCCCTCATTGTAGCATATTTTTTTGGAAAATCAACCCCCTCCGCCCATTTTGCAACATGGATGTAACATGGAAAGGGCGATTTTGCAACATGATGTTACACACGATACTCGCGAAATTTGTTTTGAGCTGTCAAAACAAATTTCTGCGATTTGAGGGAGACACCGCCGTACGCTGCGCGTGACAGCGTTTTCTCCCTCGCCGCGCGATTTCTTTAAGGTGTGCTCCTAAAATATCGTGCAAAGAGAGAAAACCCGCTGCCGAGCCGCCAAAGGCGGTAAACAGCGGGTTGTCTTTCAAATCGGAAGAATTTCTTTTGTCAGCTCAAAAGAAATTCTCCGAGCCAAACTACATTAACGGTGCCGCGATCTGCAGCAGGCGGTCGAACAGGCGGCCGAGTGCCCTGCGGTGCAAAGACAGCGGCGCGCACTCGGCGAAGGTGCGCGTAAAGTCCCTCTCCAATTCCGTGCGCACGGCGGCATCGTCGGTGTAGACGGCGCTTTCGAACTGCTCGTAAAAGCTGCGCATATCCATGTTGACGGAGCCGACCGCCGCACAGCAGTCGGTGAGCATGAGCTTGCTGTGCACGAAGCTGTCGCGCATGCAGTACACGCGCACGCCCCGCCGCGCGAGCTTTTCGCCGTTGGCGAGGGTGAGGCGGTAGACGACGGCCTTATCCGGCACGCCGGGCAGGATGACGCGCACGTCCGTGCCCCCTTCCGCCTTGGCAGCGAGCAGGTCGAGCAGGTCGTCGTCGGGGACGAGGTAGGGCGTCATCAGCCACAGCCTGCCCTGCGCCCCGGCGATCATGTTGCGGTAGACGTTCCGCCCGATGGGCGCGTCGAAGTCCAGCCCGCAGGCGTACGGGATGTACAGCGCGCCGTTTGCGCGCGGGGAAGCGAGGCCGAGGAAGGGGGCGTAGTCCTCCTCCTTCTTCGACAAAAACTCCCACTGCCGCAGGAAGAGGAAGGTGAACCCGTCGACGGCGCTGCCGTCCAGGCGGATGCCCGCGTCCTTCCAATAGCCGTACATGCGCACCTCGTTGACGTACTCGTCGGCGAGGTTGGCCCCGCCCGTATACGCCGTTTCGCCGTCGACGACGACGATCTTGCGGTGGTCGCGAAAGTTCATGCCGATGTTGAGGGCGGGCACGAGGCGGTTGAAGGGCAGCACGCGGATGCCGGCAGCCTTCATCCGCCGCTTGGTGCGGCCGCGGAAAGTGCTGTGGCTGCCCATGTCGTCGTAGATGACGCGCACGTCCACCCCCGCCGCCGCCCGCTCGGACAGGATGGAGATGAAGCGCTCGAGCAGGGCGCCGTCTGCGATGCAGAAGTACTCGATGAAGATGAACTTTTGCGCCGTGCGCAGGCGGGAGAAGACGTCGTCGAACAGCTTGCCGCCCGAGGAAAAGTAGGCGGCGTCTGTGCCGCGGAAGGCGGGGAAGCGCCCCGTTTGGGCGAGGTAGGCGGCATCGGCGCGCACGCGCGCATCCGCGCCCGCGGCGTCGCAGCCGAGCGGCGCATAGGCGGCCGCGCGGCGGAAGATGGCGTCGTAGCGGCGGCGGGAATGGCCGAAAAAGACGCGGCGGTCGGAGGCGAAGTAGAGCAAAAATCCCGCCACGAAAAAGACGAGCACCACGAACACCCACACCGCCTTGGTCGAGGGGCTCTGGTCGGAGGAGAGCACGAAGGCGACGGTGAGCACGCTGAGCGCGAGCGAGATGGTGACGTAGGCGCCGAACACCTCGATCAGGCGCAGGTACAAAAAGATGAGCACGCCCAGCTGCAGCGCGATGAGCAGCAGCACGACGAGCGTCTTGAGCGCGCCGAGGCCGTTGCCCTCGGTGCGTACGCGCACGACGTTCGGGTCGGGCGAGCGGCTCAGACGGGGGCGTCTGCTCATACCGCACCTCCCTGCGCCGCGGCGGAGACGCTCTCATCCCCTGCGGCGCCTTCGCCTGTTTCGGCGGCTTTGCCGGCGGCCGCGCCGTCCGCGGCCGCAGAAAGGGTACCCGGCGCCGAAGGGAACAATTCTCCCGCGGCGCGCAGGCCGCGCGCCGCGGCGCAGAGCGCGTCGATCTGCTCGCGCGCAGCGGCAATGGCATCGCGGTGCTTTTTCC
>CASEIS010000102.1 GCA_949287895.1 uncultured Bacillota bacterium | reverse complement strand
AACGTGACCGTCGAATCTGTGTCCTAAATATTTGCTTACCGTCTGTATCGGCACGTTCTGCGCCAGAAGCAGGCTGCAATAGGTATGCCGCAAGCCGTAACAAGTGACGTGTTTCATGTCCCTTTTGCGCTCATAGAAGGTCAGCCATTGCCCGATGGACTGCGGGTACAGCGTCTGCCGATATACATTTACGGCGAGATAGGTTTCGTCAAGACGGCTGTCAAACTCGCTGTCGGCGAGCCTGAACCAGTCCATGTACTTCTTCAAATCGTCTATCAGCGCATCTGTCAAAGGAATGTCTCGGACGGACGTCTTTGTCTTGGGCGTTTTTTCATAGTAGCCGAACTGTTTGGAGTACAGCCTGTTGCGCCGGATATGTACGACCTTTTTGTCAAAGTCGATGCCCGATTATATCGCAGGCTTTATCGATCGTTTCAAGGCGAGCGTGAAAGAGAATATCGGCAGGTTTTCCGGAAGATAAGTCCCGCGTGAATTTTGTTTACCCATCCCTCTCTTCGGAAGCGCAGGTTTCATGTAGTTTTCACGATATCTGTTTGACATCGAATTGTTTCGGCGGTATAATGGTTGCATATCAAACAGTCGGGAGTGGGAATATGGAACGGCATATCGGTTCGGAGCTTCGTATTTTGCAGAACATGTTGATCAGACACATTCAGAACGCGGTGAACAGCGTTCCGCCGCAGGGCATCTCGGGTCCTAACGTGTATCTGCTCAAAGTGCTCAAGGAGCACGAAGGGGAGGAGATCTTCCAGCGCGACCTCGAGAAGGTGCTGTCCATCACAAAATCCACGTGTTCCAAAGTGCTTTCCACGCTGGAGGACAGGGGACTCGTGAAACGGCTGCCCGTAAAGGACGCGCGTTTCAATAAAATATGCCTTACGCCGCTCGGCAGCGAGTTCGTCGAAAAGACGGACGCGATCATCGAGGCGTTCGAACGCCGTCTCACGGCAGGGTTTTCACCCGAGGAGCGGGCGCAGCTCTTCTCCTTTTTCGACCGCCTGAAAGCCAACATCGCAGAATAATGTTTTCAGCCGCCTTCGGGCGGTTAAAAAATACCCAAACTGTTTGATATCAAACTATTTTACGGAAGGAGGTCATCTGAAAAAGTGTTGCAATCCTTAAAAACTTTGCGCGCGTCTCTGCGGGAAAACGGGCGGATCGCCGTCATCGCCGTGCTCTTTGTGACGATGGGCGCCGTGTGCGAGTGCATTCTGCCCTTCGTCATGGCGAAACTCATCGACAGCAGCGGGGTGGACTGGCGGGATATCGCCGTATACGGCGCCGCGCTTGCCGTGCTTGCGGCGGCCGCGCTCGTCTTCGGCGTGTTCGCCGGAAGAGCTCGTGCCGCTGCACGGCGATATCGTGCTCGATCACGTCGATTTCTCGTACGAAGAGGGGCACAGGGTGCTCAACGACGTCTCCGTACATGCGTCGGCGGGAGAAAAACTTGCGTTCGTGGGGGCGACGGGCGCGGGAAAGACGACGATCACCAATCTCATCAACCGCTTTTACGACGTCCGCGACGGAAAGATCCGCTACGACGGCATCAATATCAACAAGATCGAAAAGCGGTCGCTGCGCCGCTCTCTCACCGTCGTTTTGCAGGATACCAACCTCTTTACCGGCACGGTAAAGGAAAATATCCGGTACGGCAGGCAGAGCGCGACGGACGAGGAGGTCATCGCCGCGGCAAAGACGGCGAACGCCTACGATT
>CASEIS010000101.1 GCA_949287895.1 uncultured Bacillota bacterium | reverse complement strand
TGCCCTTGACCTCGAACACGGGGCGCAGATTTAAGGTGGTTTTGGCCTGCGGGGCGCTGAGGCGCCCACCGGCTAAGATGGGGGCGAGGCTTTCGACCGTGAAGGCGATGCCGATCTTCTCCTTTAAGGTTTGGAGGTTTTTGCAGGTGTCTTCGAACGAGAAGCCGCCCTTGGCCATGTTGACTGCTTCATCTACAAGCAAGCGGAGGCCGTCGCCAATGGTTTGAGAATCGATGACGGCGATGGGGCCGCCGACCTGGTCGGCAGCGAAGCAGGCGGAGGAATAGGTGCCCGAGAGCGCAGACGAGAGGACGATGCAGATGACCTGCCAGCCGCCCTGCACGAGAGAGTGGAAGGTGCGCAGGAAGTTGCCGAGGGTGGGCTGCGCCGTTTTGCAGGGCGAGGCGCCCTCGATGAGGGGCAGAAAGGCACCGTTGCGGTCGGAGGCGTATTCTTCGAAGAAGGCGCGGCCGATCTGGTAATTTACGGGAACGACGGTGACGATACCGCGGGTGGCGACTTCTTGCGTGGAATAGCCGACGGTGGAATCGGTGACGATGGCGATCATATCTTTCCTCCTTGTGCGTAGGTGCAATGCGGACAAATTCTTCTCACTTAAAATTTGCGGAACCGGGCGTAGCGCGCCTCGACGAGGGAATCGACGGGGATGCGCGATTTTTCTTCAAAAAACGAGACGATCTGCGCCTTTAAGCCGGCGTAGAAGGCGGGGGAAAAGCCCTGCTCGGGGATGACGCGCTCGACCGCGCCGAGGCGGATGAGGTCGGGGGCCGTCATTTTGAGGCACTCGGCCGCTTGGGCGACTTTGGAGGCGTCCTTCCACAAAATGGAGGCGCAGCCCTCGGGCGAGATGACGGAGTAGGTCGAGGTTTCGGTGATCCAGACTTCGTCGGCGGCGGAGAGGCCGAGCGCGCCGCCGCTGCCGCCCTCGCCGATGATCAGCGTGAGGGCGGGGGTCTTGAGGCGGATCATGTCGAAAATGGCGGTGGCGATGGCCTCGCTTTGGCCGCGCTCTTCGGCGCCGATGCCGCAGTAGGCGCCGGAGGTGTCGACAAGGCAGAGCACGGGGCGGTGGAATTTTTCTGCCTGCTGCATGAGGCGCACCGCCTTGCGGTAGCCCTCGGGATGCGCGCAGCCGAAGTTGCGGGCGACTTTGCTCTTGGTGTCGGCACCCTTTTCGATGCCGATGACGGTGACCGGCCTGCCGCCCATGCGGCCGATGCCGCCGATGATCGCGGCGTCGTCGGCAAAGCAGCGGTCGCCGTGCAGCTCGATGAAGCCCTCGACCATTTCGTCGATGTATTTTTGCGCGGTCGGCCGACCCTTTTCGCGGCTGGCGCGCACGATGTCGTATGCGTTCATGCGGTGACCTCCTTGCCGCCCTCTTCTGCCGCCTTGCCGCCCTCTTCTGCCGCGGGCGCGGCGGAAGACGCGTCTTTTGCCGCTGCGTCAGCAGCGGCTTGGGCGGCTTGCGCCGCTGCGGCAGCGGAAGATGCGGGCGCGGGGGCGGAGGTTTCTTCTTCCCCCTCCCCTGCCGCGCAATGAAGCTGCAGCAGGGATGCGAGCAGGGCGGGCATCTCGCGCCGGCCGACGATGCGGTCGACAAAGCCCTTTTCCTGCAAAAACTCGGCGCGCTGGAAGCCGGCCGGCAGCTTTTGGCGGATGGTCTGCTCGATGACGCGCGGGCCGGCAAAGCCGATGAGCGCGCCCTTTTCGGCGATGATGACGTCCGCCTCGAAGGCGAAGGACGCCGACACGCCGCCGGTGGTCGGGTCGGTGAGGACGGCGATGTACAGGAGGCCGGCCTCGCTGTGCTTGGCGACGGCCGCGCTGGTTTTGGCCATCTGCATGAGGGAGACGATGCCCTCCTGCATGCGCGCGCCGCCGCTTAAAATGAAGCCGACGACGGGCAGGCGGTTTGCGGTCGCGTACTCGAAGAGGGCGGTGATCTTTTCTCCCACGGCGTGGCCCATGCTGCCCATCTGGAAGCGGTAGTCCATCGAAAAGAGGGCGCAGCGCACGCCGCCGATCGCCGCGGTGCCGCAGACGACGGCGTCCTTTTCGCCCGTCTTTGCGCGAAGCGAAGCGAGCTTTTCGTCGTAGCCGGGGAAGTCGAGCGGGTTGCCGCCCTCGACGCCCTCGAAGAGCTCTTCGAACTGCTCGGCGCACAGCGCGATGCGCGCGCGCGCGTCTATCTTTTTATAATGGCCGCACTTGGGGCAGATGCCGAAGTTGTCGCGCAATTCGTCGGAGAGGATGATCTGGCCGCACTTTTCGCACTTTTCGACCAGCTTTTCGGGGATGGCCGCCTCGCTGGCGGGGCGGCTGTCGGGCGCGGCGTCTTCAGTGCCCTCGAGCGCGTTCTTCGGCTTGCGGAAGAAAAACTTTTTCAGATCTTCGAAATTCAAGGCTGTTTGCTCCTTTTTTTCGATGTATGGCGGCGCCGTTGCTGCCGCGAAGGGGCGCGCGCTGTGCCCGCTTTACCTGTTCTGCGCCGCGTGCGCGGCGCACGCTTGCGGGGGCGCGCTTTGCGGGGGCGGCAGCGTCTCTGCCGCCGAAGGACAGGCGCTGCGAGATCAGCGGTAGTCCTTCAAAAACTTTTCCAAAAAGTTGGTGCAGTAGGTGCCGTTTTTGAACTCCGGCTGAGCCAAAATGTCGCCGGAGAGCTCGGCGTTGGTGTTGACGCCGTCGATGACCAGCTCGCACAGGGCCGCCTGCATCTTGCGGATGGCCTCGGTGCGCTCGCGCGCGTACACGATGAGCTTGCCGATCATGCTGTCGTAATAGGGCGGGATGACGTAATCTTGGTAGATGGCGGTATCGAAGCGCACCCACGGCCCGCCGGGGATGTGCATGAAGCGGATGCGCCCGCAGCTGGGGCGGAAATTGTTGCGCGCGTCCTCCGAGTTGATGCGGCACTCGATGGCGCAGCCGCGCAGGCGGATATCCTCCTGCTTGTAGATGAACTCGATGCCCGCCGCGATGCGGATCTGCCACTTGACGACGTCGATGCCCGTGACGTATTCGGTGACGGGGTGCTCGACCTGCAGGCGGGTGTTCATCTCCATGAAGTAGAACTTACCCTGCTTGTCGAGCAGAAACTCGATGGTGCCGAGGTTGGTGTAGCCGACCGTCTTTGCCGCGAGGACGGCGCAGCGCATCATCTCTTCGCGCGTCTCTTCCTTTAAGACGACGCAGGGGCTCTCTTCGATGAGCTTCTGGTTTTTGCGCTGCATCGAGCAGTCGCGCTCGCCCAGGCAGACGACGTTGCCCTGCTCGTCGGCGACGATCTGCATCTCGACGTGCTTGACGTCGGTGAGGTATTTTTCGAGATAGACCTTGCCGTTGCCGAAGGCGCTCTGCGCCTCGGCGGAGGCCGTCTGCACCGCCGTTTCGAAGTCTTCTTCCTTCCAGACGATGCGGATGCCGCGGCCGCCGCCGCCCGCCGCCGCCTTGACGATGACGGGGTAGCCGATCTCGGCGGCGAACTTTTTGGCCGCAGCGATGTCGGTGATCTCGTCGAGGCCGGGCACGACGGGCACGCCCGCGGCCTTCATGGTGCGGCGGGCTTCGTCTTTATCGCCCATGCGGGCGATGACCGACCAGTGCGGCCCGATGAACTTGATGTTGCACTTTTCGCACAGCTCGGCAAAGCGCGGGTTCTCGCTGAGCAGCCCGTAGCCGGGGTGGATGGCCTGGCAGCCCGTCGCGATGGCGACGTCGATGATGGCCGTCATGTTGAGGTAGCTGTCCTTGAGCAGCGCGGGGCCGATGCAGTAACTCTCGTCGGCGAGGTTGACGTGCAGCGCCTGCGCGTCCGCCTCCGAATAGACGGCGACGGTGCGGATGCCCATCTCGTTGCAGGCGCGGATGATGCGGACGGCGATCTCGCCGCGGTTTGCGATCAAAATTTTACTGAACATACTGTTTCCCTGTCCGGCTCCCGCCGCGCGCGGCGGGCAACAAAAGGCGGGGCGGAGCGCTGCCCCTCCCCCGCTCTTTCGGCGATGTGCGCCCTTGCGCGCACATTCGGCGCGCAGTCTCCCGCGCACGCACATTCGGCGCGCAGTCTCCCGCGCGGCTTTGCGCCCGCGGCGGCGCGCCCCTTTGCGGCGCCGTGCGGCTTAAAAGATCTTGAAGAGGGTCTGGCCGAACTCGACGAGGCTGCCGTTTTCGGCGCACACTTCTACGATCTCGCCGTCCTCTTCGGCGACGACGTCGTTCATCAGCTTCATCGCCTCGATGATGCAGAGGGTGTCGCCCTTTTTGACCTTGCTGCCCACCTTGACGAAGGGCTCCGCCTCCGGCGAGGGGGCGGTATAGAAGATGCCGACCATGGGCGACTTGACGTCGCGGTACTTGTTGAAGTCTTTGATCTCGGCGGGGTCTGCGGCCTTCTCCTCGGGCGCACTCTGCACGTACTGCACGGCGACGGGCGCCGGCTGCACGTTGGCGGCGGTCGCCTCGAGCTTGAGCGAGAAGGTATCCCCTGCCGTCGTTTCAGAAATTTCCATTTTGGCGAGGCCGCTCTCGCGGAACACGGAGATGATCTCGCGCAGTTTTTTCTTGTCCATGCTTACTCCTTCTTTTACAGTATCCGCGGGGCGGCTTACACCTTGCGGAAGGCGAGGCAGCCGTTATGCCCGCCGAACCCGAGCGAGGTGGACAGCGCCGCCGTGAGGGGGGCATTGACCGCTTCGTTGGGGGTGATGTCGAGGTCGCAGTCCTCGTCTTTGACGCGGTAATTGATGGTGGGAGGCACGACGCCCTCGTGCAGGGCGAGGACGGAGGCGATCGCCTCGACGCCGCCCGCCGCGCCGAGCATGTGCCCGGTCATCGACTTGGTGGAGGAGACGTGCAGCTTGTAGGCGCCGTCGCCGAACACCTTTTTGAGCATGCGCGTTTCCGTCTTGTCGTTGAGGGGGGTGCCGGTGCCGTGCGCGTTGACGTACACGTCGCGGCCCGCCTCGATGCCGCCCTCTTTGGCGGCCAGCTCTACCGCGCGGGCGGAGGCGGTCGCCTCCGGGTCGGGCGCGGTCATGTGGTAGGCGTCGTTGGTGCAGCCGTAGCCGACCACCTCGGCGTAGATCTTTGCGCCGCGCGCCTTTGCGTGCTCGTACTCTTCGAGCATCACCACGGCGCCGCCCTCGCCCATCGTAAAGCCGGCGCGCTCCTTATCGAAAGGGATGGAGGCGCGCGTCTTGTCCGTCGCCTGCGAGAGCGCCTGGCAGCTGATGAAGCCCGCAAAGCACAGCGGGGTGATGGCCGCCTCGCTGCCGCCGGCGAGCATGACGTCTGCATAGCCGTGCTTGATGGCGCGGTACGCCTCGCCGATGCTGTTGGTCGAGGTGGCGCAGGCGGTGACGATGCCGATGTTCGGCCCCTGCGCGTGATATTTGATGGCCACCGTGCCGGAGGCGATGTTCGAGATCATCATCGGCACGAAGAAGGGGGAGATGCGCCCCGGGCCCTTTTCGATGAGTTTGGTGTGTTCGGTGACCAGCGTGCCGATGCCGCCGATGCCCGAGCCGATGTACACGCCGAAGCGGTCGGGAGCGACGCTCCCCTCTGTAAGGCCGCTGTCTTCATACGCCTGCGTCGCCGCGGCGACGGCGTATTGGCAGTACAGGTCCGTCTTACGCACCTCGCCCTTGGGCATATACAGCGTGGGGTCGAACCCGCGCACTTCGCCCGCGAAGGTGCATTTATAGCCGGTGGCGTCGAACTTGGTCACCGTGTCGATGCCGAGGACGCCCTTTTTCATATTTTCCCAGGTCGTTTTTACGTCGTTGCCCAGCGGGGTCACCGCGCCGAGACCGGTCACGACCACTCTCTTTTCCATGATCTTCCTCCTGCAAGCGCCGGATGCGCGCTCAGATATACATGCCGCCGTCCACTTTGAGGACGACGCCGGTGATGTAGCGCGCGTCGTCGGAGACGAGGAACTTGACCGCGTTGGCGATGTCCTGCGTCTCCCCCAGCGAGCCGAGCGGGATGAGCTTATACATGGCCTGCTTCTGCTCGTCGGAGAGGGCGTCCGTCATCGCCGTACGGATGAAGCCGGGGGCGACGGCGTTAGCGGTGATGCCGCGCGAGCCGAACTCTTTGGCGACCGTCTTGGTCAGGCCGATGATGCCCGCCTTGGATGCCGCGTAATTGGCCTGGCCTGCGTTGCCCATCAGCCCGACGACCGAGCTGATGGAGACGATGCGGCCGTAGCGCTTGCGCATCATGTGCGGGGTGACGTGCTTGATCATGTTGAAGCAGCCCTTTAAGTTGATGTTGAGGACGCGGTCCCAGTCCGCCTCGTCCATGCGCAGGATGAGCTTATCCGCCGTGACGCCCGCGTTGTTGACGAGGATGTCGATCTTGCCGAAGTCTTTGACGACGGCGTCGGCGACCGCCTTGGTCGCGGCGAAGTCGGAGACGTCGCACTTGTAATAGCGCGCCGTCGCGCCCGCCGCGGCGAGCGCTTCCAGCGTCTCTTTGGCGGCGCTTTCCTCGCCGTAGTCGACGACGGCGATGTCGGTATTTTCCTGCGCGAGGGTGCGCGCGATCTGCGCGCCGATGCCCCTGCCCGCGCCCGTGATGAGAGCTACTCGTTTATCAGACATGATCCTTCTTTCCTTGAAAAAATAATAAAAATGCGAAAATGGCGATGCGCCGCGCCCCGAGGCGCGGCGGGCGGGCTTACCCGCGCTGGACGAGGCCGGTGAGCACCTTGCCCGGGCCGACTTCGACAAAGGTATCCGCGCCCGCGGCGCGCATGTTGGCGACCGTGGCGGTGAAGCGCACGGGCGAGCGCATCTGCAGGGCGAGGGTGCGCGCATAGTCCCCCTCGTACGGCTGCGCCGTGAGGTTGGCGTAGACGGGCAGGCGGGGCGCCTGCCAGGAGAGGGTGCGCAAAAAGGCCTCGAACGCTTCCGATTCGGGCGCGAGCTCGGGGCAATGGAACATGCCGGACACGCGCAGCTTCATCGCGCGGCCGCCGGCAGCCTTCACCTTTGCGGAAAACTCTGCCTCCGCCTCCGCGCGGCAGGCGACGACCGTCTGCAGCGCGCCGTTATAGTTGGCGGGGTGGGTGTTCACGCCGCCGCACCGCCCCTCGACGGCGTCGGCGGGCAGTTTGACGCAGGCGATCATGCAGCCGGGAACGCGGGCGGTGTACGCCTCCATCAGTTCGGCGCGGCGCACGATGGCGCGGAAGGCGTCCTCCTCCGAGAGCATGCCCGCAAAGCAGAGGGCGGGCACCTCCCCCACCGAAAAGCCGCAGGCAAAGTCGGGGGCGCCGCTCTCCTCTTCCTTCGCGTAGGCGTAGGCGAGGTCGGCGAGGAACATGGTCGGCTGGGTGAGCAGGGTGCGGTTGAGCTCCTCCTGCGTGCCGGAGAGCATCTTTTCGACGACGCCGGGGCGAATATCCTCGGCGACGGAGAAGAGTTTTTGTACTTTTGGCAGGTCTTTGACGTCTGCCGCCATGCCGGGGACCTGCGCCCCCTGGCCGGCGAAGAGGAAGGCTACACGTCCCACTTGACGCCCTCCATCATCTTTTCTGCCTGCGCCATGATCTCGTCGACGATCTCCTTGGCGGGCTGGGCGCGCTTGACCATGCCGGCGATCTGCCCGGCGAGGAAGCAGCCCTCGTCGGCGTTGCCGTCCTTTGCGGCCTTGCGCAGCGAGCCGACGCCGAACTGCTCGAGCTCTTCGTCGGGGAGGTTGGAGTTTGCCTCCATCTTGGCGTAGGTGTTCATGTAGGTGTTTTTGATGGCGCGCACGGGGTGGCCGAGCCGCTTGCCGGTGACCATCGTGGAGATGTCCTTTGCGGCGAGCACCTTCTTTTTATACTCCGCCGAGACGGTGCATTCGTCCGCCACGAGGAAGCGCGTGCCCATCTGCACGCCGCAGGCGCCCAGCGCGAACGCCGCGACCATGCCGCGGCC
>CASEIS010000100.1 GCA_949287895.1 uncultured Bacillota bacterium | reverse complement strand
GTGCGCGGCTGCAGGTGAGATGATCAAGGCTTGCGCCTGCGGCCCCCGCTTCGCTTCGCTCGAGCACGAACTGTCCGCGCACCGGCTATGCCGTATGCCTGATAACGCGCGCGGCAGTTCTCTCCGTCATCTCCGCCACGCAAAAAGGGACCACTTTTGTGGTCCCTTTGCGTGGTGGAGATGATCAGGGCTTGCGCCTTTCGGCGCAAAGCTCTTCGCTTCGCTCGAGCACGAACTGTCCGCGCACCGGCTTTGCCGTATGCCTGATAACGCGCGCGGCAGTTCTCTCTGTCATCTCCGCCACGCAAAAAGGGACCACTTTTGTGGTCCCTTTGCGTGGTGGAGATGATCAGACTCGAACTGACTACCTATACGTTGCGAACGTATCGCTCTACCGGGTGAGCTACATCCCCACGCCTTAGCTTATATATTATATAGCATTTCATAAAAATTTTCAATCGTTTTTGCGTGCTTTTTCCGATTTTTTTGAAAAATATCGGATGCAGAGATGGGGCGGCAAAGCCGCCGGGCGGGAGAGCGGCCAAACTTCTTCCGAAAAAATAGGGCGGCGCCGTTGACTTTGGGGAGGGTTATGGTGCGATGGGCGGGCGCGGCGGTTTTGGCGCAGCGATTGACAGGCGGGCGCGCGCGTGGTATAATATTGATAACGGTCGGCCTTCTGCGCATGTGCGCCGGATGCCGCGATCTGGCGCTCGCGCAGGCGGGCGCTGTGAAAGGGATTGGATACGCGCTTATGGATTTTCGCGAAATGATCATACGTTATCGTGACGAAAAGGGGCTTTCTCAGCAGGAGCTTGCCGACCTCTTGCAGGTCACACGGCAGACCGTTTCCCGCTGGGAGTCGGGCAAGAGCCGTCCGCAGCCCGGTCAGATCGCGGGTATCTGCGCCGCGCTGCACGTCGATGCGCGCGCGCTGGACGACTTGCCTGCCGACGCGCAGCCCGGAGCCGAACGCGCGACAGCGCGCGGTGAAGCGGGTGCCGCGTCGGAAGAGGGGCGCGCCGATCCGCCGGACGCGTTGCCGCCCGGCGCCGAACCGTGGTTCCTGGCTTCGAAAAGGGGCCGCCTCGCCGCGCTCATCGTCCTCGGCATCTTTCTGCTCGCGGCCGTCGTCGGCCTCGTTTTGACCATTATCTACGCCGTCAAGGACAGCTTGTACGATGCGAGCGCGACCGTATGGATCATCGCCATCCCGCAAAACACGCCCATGCTCGTGTTGTGCGTCTTCCTCGCCGTATTCATCGTCATGCTGGCGGCGGTGTTCATCTATCTGTTGCTGCGGGGGAAGAAGAAATGAAGCGCTTTTCGCGCCTGTTGTGCGCGCTGCTCTTGCTGGCAGTCTGTCTGTCCTTCGCCGCCTGCGGCGGGGAGGGGAGCGCCGTCTTTGCCCTCCTCTCCGTGCGTATCCGCGGGAACGGCGACGGCACGGTCACGGCGGTCGCGCGCAACGAGTTTGCGCTCGGCCCCGCCGTCATCCCCGTCTCGCTCACACTATATCTCGTGCCGGACGCGCAGGATCTCTCGGGGCGCGCGATCGCGGCGCAGGCGCAGACGGACGATTTAGATTTCCTCGCGTCCATCGAGGCGAGCGCGGCCGTGGAGGGGACGGCCTATTACTATGCAGAGATCGTCTACTCCGTCTATGGAGAAGAAGAGGTGCTTGCGAGCGAGCTCGTCTGCTACGATGCGGAAGGCAACCGCGTCGGCGAGCCGCGCGCGTGAGCTGTGACCGCCGTACATCGCAATGTTTCCGCCCGCCCGCGGCTTTCGGCCGCGGGCGGGCGATTTCTATACTCTTGCACAAAATCGGGGGATACGCCGTAAAAATGTGCCGTAAATCGCGCAATTTTTCCATTTGCGCAGTACTCTGCGTGACATAGATCGCGGTTTTTGTCGCCGCGCCGCGGCCGCGCAGCGATCGGCGCGGCCGGTGCGGTCGGCGCGATGCGGTCGGGCGCAGGTCAATACTATTTCTGCCGCCTGCGGCATACAATGAGTGAGAAGGACAGGCGGGAGGTGGAGCATGGAATGGTGGAAGGCGGCCGTCCTCGGCGCCGTGCAGGGGCTGACAGAATTTTTGCCCGTCTCATCCAGCGGGCATCTCCTGCTGTTTGAACGCATCCTCGGCGCGGAAGGGGGCGGGCTGTTTCTCGGCGTGATGCTGCATGCGGGCACACTTCTCGCCGTGCTTGCCGTGTACGCCCGCCGCCTCGCGCAGATGGCGCTGCACGCGCGCCGGCAGCTTTGGTACCTGTTGCTCGCGACGCTGCCCGCCGCCCTCGTCGGCGGTTTGCTCGGCGACGTTATCGACCGTATCTTTTACGGCGGCGACTGGCTGTGGGCGGCATTTTTGCTGACAGCCCTCTTATTGCTGCTCGCCGACCTTCGCATGCGGGCGGGCGGCCTCGTTCGGCCGCTCAACGCAAGGCGCGCGCTGGCGGTGGGGGCGGCGCAGGCGCTCGCCGTGCTGCCCGGGCTGTCGCGCAGCGGCGTCACGCTGACGGCGGGCGTCTTTTGCGGCCTCTCGCGCGCGGATGCGGCAGACTTTTCCTTTTTGCTCAGCCTGCCCGTCATCGCGGGCGCCTTCCTGCTCGAGCTGATCTCCTCGCTGACGGCGCAGGGCGCGGTCGTCGCCATCTCCTGGCAGAGCCTCGCCGTCGGCACCCTCTGCGCGGCGGCGTGCGGGCTTCTCTCTGTGCGGCTGATGCTGCGCTGCATGAAGGGTGCGCGCCTGTGGCCCTTCGCCCTCTACCTCGCCGCGCTCTCTGCCGCCCTCCTGCTCTTGCGGCTGCTCTTCTGAAAAATTATTTGCGGAGGGCGCATAACTTTGCGCCGGGCTGCACATCGTAAGAGTATCGCAGAACAGGAGGTCATTACAACATGATGCGATTGAATTCGGGCGACACCGCGCCCAAGACGGCGACGTACAAGGTCATCGATGCGGACGGCCGCACGGTCGGCAGCGTGCATATGCGGGAAGGGGAAACGCTTCCCCCGACGCAGCAGTCCGGCTGCCATTACGAAGTCGACCGAGGCTGAGCAAAAAAGAGCGGGGAAGGCGCCGTTTGGCTGCATTCCCCGCTCTTTCGTTACAGAT
>CASEIS010000099.1 GCA_949287895.1 uncultured Bacillota bacterium | reverse complement strand
GCACGTTTTCGCGCAGCTGCCAACGCTGCGCCAGCCGCCGCAGCGACTCTCTGAGCTTATGGAGCATCCTTCCCCTCCCGAACACGAAAATCTTTCTCTTTGGCGAGCGATGCGGGCAAGATCAGCCTGTACTCCCCCGCGAGCGGCCGGGGGCTGAGGGCGACCGTCACATCCTCTATTGTATGCACCCGCCCGCCGCAATATATCTCGAATACGTCGACGCGCACAGCGGGCAGGCTGCTCCGCCCGTTGACGGTGCGCACGGCGATTTTTTCCGTCTCACGGCGGGAGAGGATGGCCTGCGCGAGCAGGGCGGAGAGCGCGCTCCGCTCGGCGACGGCGACCGGCCTGCCGCGGCGGTCGCGCAGGCGGTTGCCCGTGTCGACGAATCCCTCCGCCTCTACTACCTGACCGCCCAACCGCAGCACACAGCGGCAGGTACAGGCGACGATCTCTGCCCGCGCGAGCAAACGGCGAACGAGTTTTTCGGCGAGGAAGGCGAAGGCGACGCACGCGGCGACGAGCACGCCCGAGGGTATGCCGAACACAGTATAGGCCAGCGCGCCGCCCGCGGCGGAGGGCTGCCCCCGCGCGAACAGGGCGGTCAGGATGCCCGCGAACGCCGCCATGTACCCGACAAAGGCGAGGGCGCACAGCAGGCAGGTGTGCGCGCGCTTGTAGCGCGCGGCGGGCAGCGGCAGCAGCAGGAGCACTCCCCAGCGCAGCAGAAAGTCTACGGCGGCGGGCAGGGCATAATAGAGGGTGAAGATGGCGTAGCCGGTGCCGAGCGCCGCGCCCAGCGCGGCCGCGAGCGCGATGCGCCAAGCCGAGACATCGCCGCGCACCGTGCGCACCGCGCAATACAGCAGCGCCGCGTCCGCGCAGAAATTATCAAGAAACAGCTCATCCACATAGACGACCATACGCTCTCCGCCTCCGCCGCGCTTGCCGCCACACAAACTTGCGCGCCTCGCCGCGCGCGGGCGCCCCGCAAACTTGCCGCAGCGCCATCGCCGCACGCATCACCGCCCTTCTCCGAGCGACGCCCCCATTATAGCGCGCGTCCGCCTCCCTTTTTTGAGAAGGCTTGCCGCTTCCCGTCGAATCGGCGCGCCCGACCGATCCTCCGCCGCGGCCGGAGCGCCGCGGCACGAGGTGCTATGCGTGACATAGTTCTTGCCGACAGGCCGAAAGGAAGGCAAGCGCGGGGCGCGCGCCGCACGGACGGGCGCGCGCAATATTGCTATGCGTGACATACTTTGCCGCAAACGGCGCGTTTCCCCTCTCAAAAGCCGAAAAAACGCCCCGCAGACGCGCGGCGGGGCGGACTTCCGAGAGGGCGAGAGCGATTTCCGAAAATGCGGGACAAAAACGGGACAGCCCGGCCATTGACAGGGCGGCCGCACCTGCTATAATGAAGGTGCGGCGGGAAGTGCGCCGCAGACCATGACAAGGGAGGAGACCATGCTCGAGATCAGAAATATCTATAAGACATACCGTGCCAAAAAAGGGAGCGAGGCGCGCGCGCTGCGCGGCGTATCCCTCACCTTCCCCGCGCGGGGGCTCGTGTTCGTGCTGGGCAAGAGCGGCAGCGGCAAATCGACGCTGCTCAACATTTTGGGCGGGCTCGACCGCCCCGATGCGGGCGAGCTGCTCGCCTATGGGCGCAGCAGCAAAAATTTTACCGAGGAAGACTTCGACAGCTACCGCAACACCTGCGTCGGCTTTATCTTCCAGGAATACAACCTGCTCGACGAATTTACGGTGGAAGAGAACGTCGGGCTCGCGCTCGAGCTGCAGGGCAAGCGGCGAGACGCCGCCGGCTCCCGCGCCCTCGCCGCCGTGGAGATGGAAGACTTTGCAAGGCGCAGGCCCAACACCCTCTCGGGCGGGCAAAAGCAGCGCGCAGCCATCGCGCGGGCACTCGTCAAAGATCCGCCCATCCTGCTCGCCGACGAACCAACGGGCGCGCTGGACAGCGAGACGGGGCGGCAGGTGCTCGAAACGCTGCAAAAGCTCTCCAGGGAGAAGCTGATCATCGTCGTCTCGCACGACCGCGAATTCGCCGAGCGGTACGCGGACCGCATCGTCGAGCTCAAAGACGGCGCCATCCTCTCCGACGTGACGCGCGCGCCGTCGGGCGGCTTTGCGCCCACCCGAGAAACTGCGCCCGCAGCAGAAACGGCAAAAGCGGCAGACGCGCCGGACGGCGTGCCCTTCATCCGCGCCCATCTGCCGCTGCTGCGCGCCGCGCGCATGGGCGCGAGCTGCGTGCGCACCAAGCCCGTCCGCCTCGCCTTCACCATCCTGCTCTCCTTCCTCGCCTTTACGCTGTTCGGGCTGTTTTCTACCCTCACCTTTTACGACCGCGCCGAGACGGCCGCACGCACCTACCTCGACCGAGGCTACCCCACCCTCTGCCTGCAAAACCAATACCGCTATACCGACGTCTA
>CASEIS010000098.1 GCA_949287895.1 uncultured Bacillota bacterium | reverse complement strand
CGCAAAAATACTGGTTCGCCAGGGGGGCGGGGCGTCTGGGGGGGGTAATACCCGTATTTTGGGGCAAAATAACTGTTTGGCCAGGGGGGGGGGGCGCTGCCTGCGGGGCGCGCCGCCTTCGTTTTGGGCGAATTTTCGCTGATATTACAATTTTTTTACATTTTAGAGGCAAAAAATCGCCTTTATTTGGGGTGCGGCGTGCTATAATGAAAGACGGAGAAACAAATTTATGCCTTCTACGTACGCCCATCGCCTGTTCGGAGAGGCGATGCTCGATTTATACCCGGCGGAGATCGCCGCCGCAGCCCGCGCCCGCCGCGCGCTGTTCGACATCGGCCTGCACGGCCCGGATATCCTTTTTTATTACAAAGTGCTCAAGGCGGATCCCGTCAACGCCGTCGGCTACCGCCAGCACGGCCTGCCCGGCCGCGACTTCTTCGTACCCGCCAAACAGACGCTGGAGGCGGCCGCCGACCCGGAGGGCGCGCACGCCTACCTGCTCGGCTTCTTGTGCCACTTCGCGCTGGACGCCGCCTGCCACGGTTATATCGAAAACAAGATCGCCGTCTCCGGCGTCACCCACACCGAGATCGAGAGCGAGTTCGACCGCTTCCTGCTCGAGCGGCAGGGCATCGAGCCGCTGTCTGCTCATCTCGTCGGGCACATCCATCCCACAGAGGAGAACGCCGCCGTCATCGCCCCCTTCTTCGAGGGGGTGAATGCAAAACAGGTATATCGGGCGCTGCGCTCGATGATCTTTTACAACGGCCTGCTGCGCGCCCCGCACCAGCCCAAGCGGGGGCTTGTCAACCTCGTGCTGCGGCTGAGCGGCAACTACCCCGAGATGCACGGCATGATGATCGCCAAAAGGCCCATCCCCGCCTGTGCAGACAGCAACTTGCGACTTTTGAAATTGTTCGGGCGGGCGCAGCAAGACTGCCTCGCCATGACGGCGGAGTTCGAAGGGTATCTGCGCGGCGAAAAGGGCCTGGGCGAGCGCTTTGCGCGCACCTTCGGGCCGCCGCAGAATTGGCGGGAGATCCCCGTACTTTCATTGGAAGAGGAAGAGAGATATGAAATTTAAGATGACACCGCTCGAGCGCAAGTGGGTATGGTACGATGTCGGCAACTCGGCTTTTACCCTGCTCGTGTCCACGCTCATTCCCATCTTTTTCGGCCTCATAGACGGGGGCGAAGCGGAGTCTGCGACCACCGCGCTCGGCTATGCCACCAGCATCGCCACCGCCGTCGTCGCCATCCTCGGGCCCATTCTCGGCTCGCTGTCTGACCTGCGCGGCATGCGAAAGGTCATCTTTTCGGTCTCCGTGCTGGTGGGCGCGATCGGCTGCGTCGCCCTCGGCTTCATGCAGCACTGGCTTTGGTTCCTCGTGCTGCTGGTCATCGCCAAGTCTGCCTACCAGCTCAGCCTCGTCGTGTACGACTCGATGCTGTGCGACGTGACGCAGCGCGAGCGCATGGACGAAGTCTCCTCCCGCGGCTACGCGTGGGGGTATATCGGCAGCTGCATCCCCTTCGTGCTCTCCGTGTTCGTGTATGTGCTGTACGCCATGCCCGATCTCTTCGGCGCCGAGCACATCCTCTCCCTCGAGGCGGCGATGATCATCGTCTTCCTCCTCACGGCGGTGTGGTGGGTCGCCTGCACGCTGCCGCTGTGGAAGAGCTATCGCCAGGTCAACTTTGTCGAGCCGGGCAGCCACCCTGTGCGCGCGGGCCTGCGCAGCCTGGGCAAGACCTTCCGCGAGCTGGTCACCCGAAAGCACATCCTGCTCTTCCTCATCGCCTTCTTTTTCTTCATCGACGGCGTGTACACCATCATCGACCTCGCCGTCGCCTACGGCACCGACCTCGGCCTGGGCAACGTCAGCCTCGTTCTGGCATTGCTCGTCACGCAGGTGGTCGCCTTCCCCGCCGCCATCCTTTTGGGGATGCTCTCGCGCAAGGTCAAGCCGCAGTACCTCATCCTCGCCTGCATCGTCGCCTACTTCTGCATCACCGTCTACGCCGTCTTTTTGGATCAGGAATACGAGTTCTGGATCCTCGCGGTGTGCGTCGGCCTGTTCCAGGGCACCATCCAGGCGATGTCTCGCTCCTACTTCGCCAAGATCATCCCGCTCGACAAGGCGAGCGAGTACTTCGGCATCTATGATATCTTCGGCAAGGGCGCGTCCTTCATGGGCACCTTCCTCGTGGCGCTGGTCTCCGACCTCACGGGGCGCGAAAACCTCGGCGTCGCGGCGCTCGCCGTGCTCTTCCTCATCGGGCTGGTCGTATTCATCTTCGCCATCCGCTGCAAGGTCCCCGCAGAAGGGGACGGCAGCGCGGGAGCGCCGCCCGCAGATGCCGGCGCGCACGGCGCGGAGCAGTAAAACAAAAGCGAAAACAAATATGCCGCACGGCCTTGCGCCGCGCGGCTTTTTATATTTGCGGGGCAGAATGGCGCCACGGAGAAGAAAAATCGGGGGTGATATTGACAAATCGCCCCTTTTGTTGTAAAATATAAACAGAATTTCGTTTTTTCGCGGGCAAAGCCCGCGCGAGGGAGAGGTTATGCGCAACATTGCCGTCGTAGAAGACCGTGATAGCGACGCCAAGCGGCTGACCGAATATATCGGGCGCTTCGCCAAGGAGGAGGGCCAGGAATTCCACGTCGACCGCTTCACGTCGGCGGCAGATTTCCTGGAAGGGTACCGCTCGGTGTACGCCGTCGTGCTCATGGATATACAGATGCCCAAGCTCAACGGCATGGACGGCGCCATGCAGCTGCGCCGCCTCGATAAGACGGTCTCCATCCTCTTCATCACCAACCTCGTGCAGTACGCCCAGCGCGGGTACGAGGTGGACGCCGTCGGCTTCCTCGTCAAGCCGGTGCAGTATTACGACTTTTCCCTCAAATTCCGCAAGGCGCTCGACTTATATGTGATGAACGAGGAACACTGCATCACCGTCAACCGCGCGGGCGGCATGTGCCGCATCTCCACCGACAAGCTGATGTATGTGGAGATCATCAACCACCGCCTGTACTACCACCTCGTCGACGAGGTGATCGAAATGACGGGCGTGCTCTCCAACGTCGAGCGCGACCTCGCCGCCTACGGATTTTTGCGCTGCAACAAGTGCTACCTGGTCAACCCCAAGTTCATCGTCAGCGTCAAGAGCTCGGACGTGGAAGTGGGCAACCGCACCCTGCAGATCAGCCGCCCCCGCCGCGCCGCCTTTTTGGCGGAGCTCGCCGACTGGTACGCGGGCGCGAAGAAGGGGGATGCGTGATGGGCGCCGTCCTCTCCGTGTATGTGCGCATCATCCTCGAGTTCCTGCTCGAGCTGTACGTCTTCTGCGCGCTCGTCACCATGCGCCTGTGCCGCGCCAAGCACTTCGCCTTCAAAGTATGGGCGGGGCTGGTCTGTATCGCGGCGATCGCCTTCGGCGTCGCCTTCTTTTATGACCTGTTCGGGCAGACGGTGTGGGGGCGCGCCGTCGTCTACCTCTTCTTGTTTGCCCTCGTCACCCTGCACGCGCGCATCTGCTTTGACGAGCCGTACAAAAACGTGCTCTTTTGCTGCAGCGCGGCGTATGCGGTGCAAAACCTGACGTACAAGCTCTTCCTCTTTTTGTGGGGGTTCGGCGAGCAGCTGCGCCTGTACGATTCGTGGGGGAGCAGCTTCGAGCTGTATTACCGCATCATTTACTACGCCTTCTTCGTCGCGGCGGCCGCCGCCTCGTATTTCCTGTTCATCCGCCCGCTCATACGGCGGCGGCCGGAGCAGGACGTCAACTTCCGCACGCTCGCCATCTCCCTCGTCGTGCTCGCCGTCACCATCGTGCTCTGTTCTTTCGAGGATATCTTCTTCGCGGAGCTCTCCGTCGAGCGGGAAGGGCGGTTCGACGACCCCGTCTACTTTACCCTCTGGCAGACGGGCAACGTCTTCTCCGTGGTCTGCTGCGCCGTCGTGCTGCTGCTCATCTCCCGCACGCTTGAGCGGAGCGAGCTCGAGCACGAGGTGCAGTACCTGCAGTACGAGGTGCGCCAGCGCGCCCAGCAGTACGAGATCTCGAAGGACACCATCGACCTGATCAACGTCAAGTGCCACGACATCAAGTATAAGATCGGCGCCCTGCTCGCGCAGAAGGGGGTGCCGGACGCGGCGGACGTGAGCGACCTGTACGAGAGCATCTCCATCTACGACACCAAGGTAGAGACGGGCAACGGCATGCTCGACGTGCTCTTGACCGAAAAGAGCCTGTACTGCGAGCAGAACGGCATCATCTTTTCGTGCATGGCGCAGGGAGACAAGCTCGGCTTCCTCAGCGACGGCGACCTCTACTGCCTGTTCGGCAACATCATCGACAACGCTCTCGAGGCGGTGCGCGGCCTGCCCGAAAAGGAAAAGCGGGTCATCAACCTCGTCGTCAAGGCGAAAAACGGCCTGCTGCTCATCCAGGAGGAAAATTATTTTGCGGGAGAGCTGCAATTCCGCGACGGCCTGCCCGTCACCACCAAGGAGGATAAAAATTACCACGGCTTCGGCACGCGCAGCATCCGCATGATCGCCCATAAATACGGGGGAGAGCTGAGCACTTCGGTGCAGGGCGGCATCTTCCGCCTCAACATCGCGTTCGGCATCCCGAGCGGCCCCAAAAAACAGAATAAGTAATTAAATTGCAGTTTAAGGAACGCCCGTTGACAACGGGCGTTTTTCTGTTATACTTGTGGGCGTGAACAGAACGAACAGAAAAAGAGCGTAAACAACACGCCGTTCCGTTCCGATCAAAAAAATGTGCTGCTATGGCAGCCAAAATATAGGAGGAAATTATGAAGAAAAAACTGTTGGCCGCGCTCAGCCTCTCGCTGGCGCTGGCGATGACCGCGGGAACGCTGGCTTTGGCCGGATGCGCGCCGGATGAACCGGAGCCGCAGCCGCTGCCGCCGCTGGACGACCCCGCCCTCGACGGCGACATGCTCGCCGATTTCACGGCGGGCGAGTCTGAAGCCTTCCTCGCGTCGGACGGCTGGTCCAACGGCAGCGTGTTCAACACGCAGTGGAGCGCAAACAACTACGTGCTCAGCGACGACATGCTCAAGCTGACCATCGACGAGAACCCCAACGGCGCGGAAGAGACTAACAACGAGTACTTCGGCGGCGAGGCGCGCACCCACCAGTGGTTCGGCTACGGCGATTTTGAAGTACGCATGAAGCCCGCCAAGAAGGCCGGCACCGCCAGCACCTTCTTCACCTGCACGGGCAACTACGACACCAACCTCGAGGGCGAGCCCAACCCGTGGGACGAGATCGACATCGAATTCCTCGGCCAGGATACGACCAAGGTGCAGTTCAACTACTACGTGAACGGCGTCGGCGAGCACGAATATATGTACGACCTCGGCTTCGACGCGTCCGAAGAGTTCCACAACTACGGCTTCCGCTGGACGGAAGATTACATCTGCTGGTTCGTGGACGGCGAGCCCGTCTACAAGGTCGAGGCGAGCGCAGACAGCCCGATGCCCGCAGCGGCGGGCCGCATCCTCATGAACTACTGGTGCGGCACCAGCGCGGCCGAAGGCTGGATGGGCGCGTACAGCGACCCCGGCGACGAAGGTCCCGAGTACGAATGGGTCAAGACGAGCGCAGAAGTGTACATGGGCGAGATCCCCGAACCCGTCGTCGTCGAAGAGTTCGAAGGGGATTGGGCAGACTACGAGGCGCAGGCCGTGACGTTTGAAACGAGCGAAAACCTCGGTTCTCCCGCCTACACCTTCGAGCAGAACGGCACCTCTACCGACATCACCTACACGCAGGCGGGCGGCTATGACAACGCCAACTTCTCCTGCGCCGACATCGCGGCCGACACCAACTGGCTGCACATGACGCTGACCAACAACGGCGACGCGACGGTCAATGGCCGCATCAACGTGCGCGCCGGCTCCGATCCGTCCAGCCTGTCCACCACCAACTCGTACGGCTTCGGCAACGGCGAACTGCTGCGCACCAACGCGGGCGAGGGCACCTTTGTCGACATCCCTGCCGGCGAATCTGTCGAGGTAGAGATCCGCTTCGCGGGCGTCTGCCGGTCTATCGAGATCATGCTCGACTCCATGCAGGCTTCCGCCGTCGAAAAGGCGGGCGACATCACCGTCTCCGACATCAAGTTCGCCAAGCAGGGCGAGATCGAGATCCCCGAAGAGCAGGGACCTGCCGACGTCGTCATCAACGGCGAGACCATCCGCGTCGAAGGCAACCTCGGCGCCGCGTCCTACCTCGTTTCCGTCGATGAAAACAATGCGATGAACGTTACATACAGCACCATCGCGGGCGCAAGCTACCACAATGTGAGCATGAACGTCGCCGCAGCCGCGGCGGGCAGCGACACCTTCACCGCCACCGTCACCAACAACGGTACCGAAGCGGTCACGCTGCGCGTGGACGTCCTCGCGTCCGAAAAGGTGAACGACAACACGAACGCCTGCAACCTGTCGGCGACCATGGACGGCGCCGAAGTGTACACCGACCTCGAATGGGGCGGCTCGACCTTCACCATCGAAGCGGGCAAGACGGTCAACATCGCCGTCGTCTTCGACGCGACGAAGACGGTGCAGAGCCTGCAGATGATGTTCGATTCCTCCGTCTACAACGATACCGCCACGCACAGCGGCGACCTGACCGTCACCGGCATGGCGTTCAGCAAGGCGGAATGACCCGAAAGGCAGACCGAGCGGGGCGGCGCGTCCGCCCCGCTATCTAAAAAGGGGATCTTGCAATGAAAGGAAAACTGAGTATCATCATCATGGCCGTCGGCATGGCGCTCATCCTCGCCGCGACCATCGTCATCAACGTGCTCGCGCTGGGGCAGTTCGACAACATCCTCGAACAGTTCTTCCGCAAGTCGGACGACACCCTGCGCGGCGACACCCTCGGCGCCGACGTCAACTACTATACAAGCGACTTCGACAGCGCCGCCGACCTCTACGCGTATGAAGAGGAGCTGGTCGCAGAGATCGCCCAGGAGGGCGTCACCTTGCTCGAAAACGACGGCCTGCTCCCCCTGAAGGAGGGCACCGAGATCAGCCTGTTCGGCCACGCCAGCGTCGACCTCGTCAGCGGCGGCTCCGGCTCCGGTTCGGGCAGCTTCGAACTGACCGAAAACCTCAAGCAGGGCCTCGAGAGCGCAAACCTCAAGGTCAACGAGGACCTGTGGAACTTCTACATGAGCGGCCCGGGCGCCGAGTACAAGCGCGGCATCGGCGTTATCAACTACGGCCGCGGCAACGATTGGAACCTCAACGAGTGCCCCATCGAAAAGATCACTTCCGACTCCGCGCTGACCGGCACCTTCAGCGGCACGGTGGCGATGTTCGTCCTCTCCCGCACGGGCGGCGAGGGCGGCGACGAGCCGCGCGACATGGCCGCGTTCGGCGGCGAGGCGGGCCAGCACTACCTCGAGCCGGGCAACGAGGAGCTCGAGGTCATCAAGTACCTCAACGACAACTTCGAAGACGTCATCCTGCTCGTCAACTGCAACAACGCGATGGAGCTGGGCTGGGTGAAAGATTACCCGAACATCAAGGCGGTTATCAGCATGCCGGGCGCAGGGCGCACGGGCGTGCGCGGCCTCGGCCGCGTGCTGGTCGGCAAGGACGGAAACGGCAACGAGATCTCTCCCTCCGGCCACCTCACCGACACCTTCGTGTACGACAACTTCTCTTCCCCCGCCATGCAGAACATGGGCGACTATCGCTATGACGACGGCACCCAGCCCGCCGACATCTCGCTCGGCTACTATTACGTCAACTACGCCGAGGGCATCTACGTCGGCTACAAGTACTACGAGACCCGCTACGAAGACGTGGTCACCTCCCGCGCCAATGTCGGCAGCTACGACTACGCCTCCACCGTGCTCTATCCCTTCGGCTACGGCCTCAGCTACACCACCTTCGCGTGGAGCGACTTCACCCTGTCCGCCCCCGACGAGAACGGCAAGCTGACCGCCTCCGTCACCGTCACCAACACGGGGGAGCGCAACGGCAAAGACGTCGTGCAGCTGTACGTGCAGTCTCCGTACACCGAATACGACATCGAGAACGGCGTCGAAAAGGCGGCCGTCTCCCTGGTCGGCTTCGCCAAGACGGATAACCTCGCGCCGAAGGAGTCGCAGACGCTGACCGTCGAGCTCGACCTGTACGACTTCGCCTCGTACGACACCAACGGCTACGGCACCTACATCCTCGAAGAGGGCACCTATTACGTGACGGCCGCGTCCGACGCGCACAAGGCTGTCAACAACGTGCTCGCGGCGCGCGCCGCGGCGGGCGACGGCTCCGTCAACGCCGCCGCGATGACGGCCGAGGGCGACGTCGACTTCGTCGGCACCTATGTGCAGGATGAGACGGACGCCGAGACCTATTCCACCTATGAAAACGAGGGCGGCAGCGGCAAAGTCGAAAACCGCTTCGAATACGCGCTGCTCGAAGACACCCCGTATCTCTCCCGCTCCGACTGGTCTGTGATGGAGAACGACGGCCTGCGCTACGGCACCCCGTCCGACTACGATTCGCCCACCGAGATCGGCGGCAAGCAGTTCACCTCGCCGCTGAGCAGCGAGCTGAAGGCGAAGCTCGACTCGCAGACCTCCCTCAATCCGAGCGAGGGGCAGGCCCCCGCAGAGGAGATCACCTTCGGCGCGGACAACGACGTCGACCTCATCGATCTGCGCGGCCTCTCTTACTACGACCCGCTGTGGGAGGACCTGCTCGACGAGATCACCGTCGACGAACTCTCTAAGCTCATCGCGGAGAGCGGCTACTGCTCGCCCGAAGTCAAGTCCATCAACAAGCCCAAGGTCACCGACCTCGACGGCCCCGCCGGCCTGAACGAAGTGGTCAACCACGGCTCCGCACCCCTCGGCGACGGGTACCTCGCCATGACCTGGCCGACCGAATTCCTCATCGCCTGCACCTGGAACGTCGACCTGTCCCTGCAGATGGGCCGCGGCGTCGGCGAAGACGGCCTGTACGCGGGCGTCGCGGGCTGGTACGGCCCCGCCGTCAACATCCACCGCACGCCGTTTGCCGGCCGCAACTTCGAGTACTACTCGGAGGACAGCTTCCTCAGCGGCGTCATGGGCAAGGCGGCCATCCAGGGCGCTGCGCAGAAGGGCATGTACGCCTTCCTCAAGCACTACGCCCTCAACGACCAGGAGATCCACCGTGACCACCTCGGCCTCATCACCTGGGCGGGCGAGCAGGCCATCCGCGAGATCTACCTGCGCCCGTTTGAGATCTGCCTCAAGGACAACACCGTCGAGGTCTTCTACAACGAGCCCGTGCGCGGCGAAAACGGCGACATCACCGGCTACACCAAGAAGACGACGACCATCCCCGCGGCGACGGCCATCATGTCCTCGTTCAACCGCATCGGGCCCACCTGGGCGGGCGGCAACTACGACCTGATCACCGGCGTGCTGCGCGATGAATGGGGCTTCAACGGCTTCGTCTTGACCGACTACGAGGTCACCTCGTACATGCACACCCGGCAGGCCCTCGCGGCGGGCGGCGACGCCAAGCTGACCACCGTCGACTGGAGCGGCTTCACCGTGAAAAACGACCCCGAGTACCAGGCGTACGGCCGTGACGCGGCGCACCACATCCTCTACACCGTGGTGCATTCGGCCGGCATGAACGGCTATGTGCACGGCGTCGAGTTCGTGCCCGGCTTCGCCTACTACAAGCTGATCATCATCGCTGTCGACGTCGTCGCGGCGGCCGGCTTCATCGTGCTGGGCGTGTTCCTCATCAAAAAGATCCGCAAGCTCACAAAAGCGAAGGACTGACGGTATAAGAAGGGCCGTCGGCCCGAGCAAGATGCGGGGCGCCAAGCGCGCGCGGCGGCCGGGATCGTCCCGGCTGCCGTTGCGGGCGGCGCTCCGCCTTTTCTTTATAAATAAGGTATCGGGGGAGGACTCCTGCGGGCGAGTTTCGCCGCAGGTGTGGGTAAAACTGTCGATTTTCATGAAAAATCGACAAGATGTGTGTGCATATTCTTATTCTGCTTGACTATGTGATGGATATGTGATAGACTAATGTGTAGCTTCTACCCGGGCTGAGGTGAATATGAATTACTTGTGGATCGTATGGATCGTTTTCGGGGCGATATGGGGGTTCTTTTTTCTGCTTCTCTTTCATTATATCGTCTTTACGGTCATCGGTATTTTTAAGAAGAAGACTTTTCCGAAGACGGAAGAAAAGCGCCGCTACGGCATCCTGATCGGCGCCCGCAACGAAGAGGCGGTCATCGGCCGCCTGCTCGACAGTATCCGCGCCAACGATTACCCTGCCGACAAGGTGCGCGTGTTCGTCGTCGCCCACAACTGCACCGACCGCACCGCCGAGATCGCCCGCTCTAAGGGGGCAACGGTCTACGAATATAATAACCCCGCCGAGCGCGTGGTCGGCTGCGCGTACCGCCATTTTGCCGAGCGCATCAACGCCGAGGGCGGGCTGAGCGAGCTGGACGGCATCATCGTCATCAATGCCGACAACGTGCTCGCGCCCGACTATATCTCGCGCATGAACGACGCCTTCGTCGCCACCGGCGGCGAAAAGGTGATCACCTCTTACCGCAATTCTGAAAACTTCGGCCGCAACTACATGACCTGCCTGTACGGCATCTTCTTCATCGCGGCCTGCCGCTACGAGTCGCGCGGGCGCACGGTGTGCAACTGCTCGACCCGCGTTTCGGGTACCGGCTTCCTTTTCCGCGCCGACCTCATCAAGGAGGGGTGGAACTACGTCTCCCTCACCGAAGACTGGGAGTTCTCCGCCGATCGCATCTCGCGCGGGATGAAGGTGTTCTACTGCGACGACGCGCAGCTGTACGACGAGCAGCCCAAGACCATCCGCCTGATGCTGCGCCAGCGCCTGCGCTGGGCGCGCGGCCATACCGTCGTCTTCTTCACCCGCATCAAACAGCTGGCGCGCAGCTTCTTCCGCCCCAAAAAGAAGGGCGGCCCAGACAACAAGTTTTCCATCTTCGACATCTCCATGTCCCTCATGCCGCTGGGCGTGATGGGCGTCGTGCTCGGCCTCGCGCAGGCAGTCTGCGTGGCGCTCGCGCCCCTCTTCGGCATCTCCGCCTCCTTCGCGTGGTGGCTGTACGGCGTGTGGGCGGGCGCAATGTTCGGCATATCGTACCTGCTGACGGTCATCTCGGCGGTGCTGCTCGTCATCCTCGAGCGCAAGCGCATCCCCAAGATCCGCTTCTCCGTCATGCTCGCCGCCGTCCTGCTCTGGCCCTTCTTCGTCGCGCTCAACGTGGTGCTCGACGTCGTCTCCTTCTTTACCAAAAAATTGGAGTGGAAGCCCATCCCGCACGGCGAAGCCGCCGAGGCGAAGCCGGCCAAAAAGCAAGCCCCGCAGGCGAAAAAGCTGGCGGCCGCGGCAGACGAAGCGTTCCCGCTGGCGCCGGAAGCCGCCGCCAAGAGGCAGAAGCCGCAAGCGAAAGAGGGCGCGCGCTCTCCGCGCGAAAAGCCCGCCGCGCAGGAAGCGGAATGATCGTAAAACAGCATAAAGTTGCGCCCCGCCCGCGGGGCGCCTTTTTCATGCGTTTTTGGCTCTTGCGCGCCCAAAATGCCGCATATTTCGCCCAAAAGAGGTCGAATATCGTTCGGGGGGATTGACAAACCGCGAAAAAGTGTTATAATAAAAAACGGGCGGCGGCCTTTGCCCGGAGGGCGCTTCCCGGAACGGAGGAAGAATGCTGAAGATCGCATTTGTAGAGGATCAGGAGGAGGAAACTGCCAAAATGCAGGAGTACTGCACCCGCTTCTCGGAGGAGAGCGGCCAGCCGATCGCGCTGGACGTGTTTTCAAACGGGCTGCAATTTCTCTCTGCATACGACCCGGCCTATCGCCTGGTCTTTTTTGATATCGAGATGCCCATCCTCAACGGGATGGAGGCGGCCAAGGCGCTGTACGAGATGGATAAGAGCGTCGCCATCGTGTTCTATACGAATATGGCCAAGTACGCCATCAAGGGGTACGAGGTGGGCGCGCTCGATTTTCTCGTCAAACCGGTCGCCTATTCGACCTTCCGCGCCAAGATGAAGAAGTGGCTGCCCGTCCTGCTCAGCCGCGCGCAGAAGGATATCGTCCTCAACGTCGTGGGCGGCGGGGTGGTCAAGGTCGCCGTCGGCGAGATCCGCTATATCGAGAGCGCCAAGCACTACCTCATCTACCACACCTCGCAGGGAGATTACGAGACGCGCGGCACGATGGGGGAGGCGGAAGAGCAGCTGCGCGGAGACGGCTTTTCACGCTCCATCAGCGGCTGCCTCGTCAATCTTGCCGCCGTCACCAAAGTCGAAAAAGATACCGTCTACCTGCGCGGCGGGGTCGCCCTGCCGCTGGCGCGGCTGCGCAAAAAGGAATTCATGGAAGACTTCATGAACTATTTCCGCACGAGGGGATAATATGCCGTACGAGATCGCCCGGAGCATCGTCACATTTTTCCCGCTGCAGGTGTACTTTGCGATGAGCTTGTTCGCCTTTCGCTTCCCCAAGCGCAGCCTGTTCCCCCTCCGCTACATCGCCTCCGTCGCCCTGTACACGCTGGCGACGTGGTTTATCCCCAACATCCTCGTGGTGGGCTGGCTCGACCTCAAATACATCGTCATCCTCTGTATCGCCGCCATCTTCCACTTTCCCTGTTTCCGCTGGAATTGGAAGGACGCCCTCTTCTGCGCGCTGGCAGGCTACAGCGTACAGCACATCGGCTTCAGCGTGATGATGATCTGCAACGTGCAGTTTGCTCTCACCGGCTGGGCGTACCTCGCGGTGTATCTCAGCTGCTTCGTCGCCGTGTACATCCTCTGCGCCCTGCTGTTTGCGCGCCGCCTCAACCCGGAAGAATCGGGCAATATGCACAACAGTCACCTGCTGCTGCTCGTCGGCATCACCGTCTGCATCACGCAGATCCTGTCGCTGTGGCTGAATGCCGATTCAAATCTCGTCCGCGAAGTGCTGCCCCGCGTCTATTCCATCGGCGGCAGCCTGCTCGTGCTCATCGTGCAGTTCAACTTCTTCCGCGAGACGGAGCTGGAACAGAAGAACCTGATCATCGAACAGCTCATGCAGCAGCGCAACGAGCAGTTCGCCATGTCGAAGGAGAACATCGACGTCATCAACCTCAAGTGCCACGACTTGAAAAAGGACCTCGACCTCCTCCTCACCGTGGGCGACGGCGCCGCCCGCGAAAAGCTCAAACAGGAGCTGTCCGACTCCATCATGATCTACGACAGCGAGGTGCGCACCGGCAACGAGGCGATCGACGTGCTGCTGATGGACCGCGGCATCTACTGCAACAAGAACAACATCAAGCTCTCGTACATCGTCGACGGCAAGCTGCTCGCCTTCATGGATACGGCCGACGTGTTTTCGCTGATCGGCAATATGCTCGACAACGCCATCGAGCGGGAAGTGCGCGAAGAGGAGGGCAACCGCATCATCACGCTGCGCGTCGTGCGCCGCAACGGCTGCATCTACGTGCATACCGAAAACTACTGCTCGTCACCCCTCCGCTTTGCGGGCGGGCTGCCCGTGACGACCAAGTCTGACAAGACGGCGCACGGCTACGGCACGCAGAGCATCCGCTTCGTGGCGGAAAAATACGGCGGCGTCGTGGGGATGTACAGCGAAAACGACTACTTCAACGTCGACGTGCTCTTTGCGTTCGGGAACTGAACGTGCCATTTGTGCCAAAATACGACCATTTGTGCCAGCGGGGCGCTCACTGTGCGAAATTTGCAGCCAATGTTGCCAAATTTCACACAGCGGGCGCCTTTTATGCTAAAATCCTCACGATCGAAGGCGGTGCGCCCCGCACCGTCCTATTTTTGAAAGGAGGATTTTTATGAGTTTCAGCAAAAAGAATATCATTTTTGCGGTCATCTGGTATGTGGTGCTCGTCATCGTCGGCGTCGCGCTGATCATCGGCAACGTGCTCGCATTCTCGTTCAGCAGCATCATTTCCCAGACGCTCGGCCATCCTGAATCGCAGCTGGTGCAGATCCCCAGCGACGAGGTCACCGATTCCGAGTACTACAAGAGTGAGTTTGACACGGACGAGGCACTGCACGAGGCAGGTCTTGCCCTGTGCGAAGAGATCGAGAGCGAGGGCATGACCCTGTTGATGAACGACAGAGGGCTGCCTCTCGGCGAGAACAAAAAGGTCAGCCTCTTCGGCATGACGTCCACCAACCCCGTCTTCGGCGGCACCGGTTCCGGGTCTATCGACACGGACATCGCGGTTCGTCCCCGCGCGGCGTTCGAGAGCGTCGGCTACGAGGTCAACCCCGTGCTCGATGCGTTCAACAACGAAAAGGATGACACCTACCAGCGCACGTCCGCTGCCATCGAGGGCAACGACGGCGTCAACTACATCGTCAACGAGTGCCCCGTCTCCGAGTACACCGACAGCGTCATCGCGTCCTTTGCCGACTACAACGACGCCGCCATCGTGTTCATCGGCCGCAGCGGCGGCGAGGGCAGCGACCTGTCCATGACCAACACCGAGAGCGGCGAAGAGGGCTACCTCGCGATCAGCCAGAACGAGCGCGATATGCTCCAGCTGGCGCAGGACAACTTCGACACCATCATCGTCATCATCAACTCTTCCAACTCGATGGAGCTGGGCTGGCTGAATGACTATTCGCACATCAAGGCCGCCCTGTGGGTCGGCTCTGTCGGCACCACCGGCTTCACCGCCGTCGCCAAGGCGTTCACGGGCGAGTACAATCCCTCCGGCCGCCTCGTCGACACCTACGCGACTGACTCGCACAGCGCGCCCGCCAGCGTCAACTTCGGCAACTTCTCCTACACCAACGCAGACGAGCTGGACGACCTGAGCGAGCCCTACTTCATGTCTACCCAGTGGACGGGCAAAAACTACGTCGTCTATCAGGAAGGCATCTACATCGGCTACCGCTACTACGAGACCCGCTATGAGGACACCGTCCTCGGCCAGGGCAACGCCTCTTCTACGGCGGGCGTGTATGCCTCCTCCGGCAACTGGAACTATGCAGAAGAGGTCACCTATCCCTTCGGCTACGGCCTCTCCTATACCACCTTCGAATACAGCAATTATTCCGTCGAAAAGGACGGCGACCAGTATGTCGTGACCGTCACCGTCACCAACACCGGCGACGTCGCCGGCAAAGAGACGGTGCAGGTGTACATGCAGTCTCCGTACACCGAGTACGACAAGCAGAACGGCATCGAAAAGGCGTCCGTCGAGCTGGTCGGCTTCGCCAAGACCGACCTGCTGGATGCGGGCGATAGCCAGGAAATGACCATCTCCGTCAGCGAGACCGAGCTGCGCACCTACGACGCGGACGGCGCCGGCACCTACATCCAGGACGGCGGCACCTACTACTTCGCGACGGGCAAAAACGCGCACGACGCGCTCAACAACATCCTCGCCGCCAAGGGCTACGACACGACGGACGGCATGGACTACGACGGTGACGACGCGCTCGTCTACTCCTTCGACCTCGAGCAGGATCTCGAAAAGTTCTCCCGCGACCCGGATACCGACACCGAGATCGTCAACCAGTTCGAAGGCACCGACATCGACGCCTACTATGACAACATCGAGTACCTCACCCGTTCCGATTGGGAAGGTACCTATCCCGAAACGGTCGTCCTGACCGCGACGGACGAGCTGATGGCGGACCTCCGCCTCACCGCGGCCGACTTCATCGCAGAAGTGGACGAATCGGAATATGAAATGCCCACGATGGGCGCAGACAACGGCATCCTCGCCATCTCCCTGCGCGGCGCCGATTACGACGACGAGATGTGGGAGCTGCTGCTCGACCAAATGACGGCGGACGAGATGCTCACGATGGTCGCCCTCGGCGGCTACCAGACGCAGGCGGTCGCCTCCATCTCCTACCCCGGCACCGTCGACCGCGACGGCCCGCAGGGCATCTCCGGCACCCTCGTCAGCGGCGCGAGCGGCATGGCGTACACCTCCGAAGTGGTCATCGCCTCCACCTGGAATATCGAACTCATCGAGCGCATGGGCGAGTTGATGGGTGAAGACGGCCTGCACATCCCGCGCAACGATGACGGCAAGGGCCTCGTCGGCTGGTATGCTCCCGCTATGAACATCCACAGGACGCCGTTCACCGGCCGCTCCTTCGAATACTTCTCCGAGGACGGTTTCCTCTCCGGCCAGATGGGCGCAGCCGAGGTCCGCGGCGCGCGCAGCAAGGGCATGATCACCTACATCAAGCACTTCGCCATCAACGACCAGGATACCAACCGCAAGGGCCTCGCGACCTTCGCCAACGAGCAGGCCATCCGCGAGATCTACCTCACCCCGTTTGAGATCTCCGTCAAGGAAGGCGGCTCGAACGCGGTCATGACCTCGCACAACCGCTTCGGCGCCATCTGGGCGGCAGGCTCTTCCAACCTCAACGTCAACGTCCTGCGCAACGAGTGGGGCTTCGTCGGCCACATCGTCACCGACTACGTCGGCACCCCCGTCTACCAGAACACCGCGCAGGCCGTCATCTCCGGCAACGACATGATGCTCGCGACCAACAGCGCCTGCTACGACTCCATCGCCCTCTACCGCGATAACCCGTATGTGATGACCAAGGTCCGCGAAGCGTGCCACAACATCCTGTACTCGGGCATCAACTCGGCGGCGATGAACGGCATCGACCAGAACTCCCGCGTTGAGAAGATCATGCCGCTGTGGCAGTACTGGCTGATCACCCTCGACGTCGTCATGGCGGTGGTCATCGTCGGCGGCATCGTCCTCACGACCTACCTGTGCTTCTTCCGCAAGAAGAAGAATGACAAGGCGGCCAACTGATTCGCCGGGCACCGCGGGGCGGTGCGGCGCGGATGCGGCGGAAGTATTTCGGAAGGAGTGACTGTAAGCCGCGTTCCGCAAGGCGCGCCCTGCGGAAGGAAATATAAGGGAAGGATCCGGACTTGTCCGGGTCCTTTTCTCTTTGCCCGCGGGGCAGGGGAGCGGCGCGCACCGCGCGGGCGGGGGAGCCGCTTTTGTGCGCCGTTTGTGCCGCGCGGATAAGAATTTTTTGCAGATCGGCGCACGTTTGGGCGGCCGTGCGCGATTTCTCTCTGCCCGCGCGCGGAAGATTGACAAACGCGCGGCGTTCTCGTATAATAAAGGCGCAAAAATTTCGGAAAAAGGAAAGAGAAATATGGAGAGAGGACTGCTGACCCCCTTGAAGAAGCTGCGCCGCCAGGTGTTCGTGGAGGTGGCGCGCATCGCCTTTGAAACGGACCCCGGCGACATCATGGACGCCATCGAGGCGATCCCGTACAAGATCACCCCCGGCGACAAGCCGCTGTACCGCGAGAGCATCTGGCGCGAGCGCGCCATCTGTTCGGAGCGGGTGCGGTTGGCGCTCGGCCTGTCGCTGCGGCCGGAGGACGCGCCCGTCCACCTGACCAGCGGCCTGCGCGGCAGCGACATCGCGGATAAATACTACGAGCCGCCGCTCATGCAGGTCATTCCATCCGCCTGCGCGGCGTGCGAGCCGAATATGTACAAGGTGACGGACAACTGCCGCGGCTGCGTCGCGCACCCCTGCACGACCGTCTGCCCCAAGGGCGCCGTCTCCATCGTCAACGGCAAGTCTGTCATCGACCAGAGCAAGTGCATCAAGTGCGGCAAGTGCAAGGCCGCCTGCCCGTACGACGCCATCGCCCACCGCACCCGCCCCTGCGCGGAGGCGTGCGGCGTCAAGGCGATCGAGACGGACGACCTCGGCCGCGCCAAGATCAACGCGGACAAGTGCGTCTCCTGCGGCATGTGCATGGTCAGCTGTCCCTTCGGCGCCATCGCAGACAAGTCGCAGATCCTGCAGCTCATCCGCGCGCTGCGCCGCGGCGACAAGATCATCGCCGAGGTCGCGCCCTCCTATGTGGGGCAGTTCGGTGAAAAGGCGACGCCCGGCAAGCTGAAGGCGGCGCTGCTGGCGATGGGCTTTGCAGACGTGTTCGAGGTCGCGCTGGGCGCGGACATGGGCGCCGCCATCGAGGCGGAGCACTACGCCGAGCAGGTGGCGACGGGCAAACAGCCCTTCATGCTCACCTCCTGCTGCCCCGCCTGGGCGATGCTCATCAAGCGTTACTTCCCCGAGTCGGCGGATAAAATTTCGCGCACGCTGACCCCGATGGTCGCCACCGCGCGCACCATCAAGCAGAAGTATCCCGACGCGCGCGTCGTGTTCGTCGGGCCGTGCTCGGCCAAAAAGCTGGAGGCCTCCCGCCGCACCGTCCGCAGCGACGTCGACTTCGTCATCACCTTTGAAGAGCTGTCCGCCATGTTCGAGGCGAAGGGCATCGACCCCGAGGCCATCGAAAACCATGCCGGCATGCACGATGCGACGGGCGCGGGCCGCGGCTATGCGGTCGCGGGCGGCGTCGCCGGGGCGATCGAAAAGTGTATCGCGGCGTACTATCCGGATACCAAGGTCGACATCCAGCACGTCGAGGGGTTGGAAGACTGCCGCAAGGTGCTGCTGCTCGCCAAATTGGGCAAGCTCAACGGCGCCCTCATCGAGGGGATGGGCTGCCCGGGCGGCTGCGTCGCGGGCGCGGGCACCAACATCGCCATCGGCAAGGCGGCGGGCCTGGTCAAAAAGACGGTCGCCTCTTCCACCGAGGCCATCCCCCCCAAAGAGCTGGCGGAAGTGCGCCTCGAATAAGTTTGTTTGCGGCAGAGAAGGCCGCACGTTCTCCCAAAATAACAAAACGCGCCGCCCTCCCCGGCAGGGGAAGGGCGGCGCGCCGCTTTTTTCGAATTTTTCAAAGAATTTTCGGCCGCCTTTGATGTGCCGTGCCTTTCGGTCAGATGAGCTTTTCGTACTGCTCGTACAGCGCGTCGAGGCGGGCGTGCAGCGCGTTCAGCCTTTCGCACGCCTCGTTCATGCGGCGGTAGTCGGCGGCGACTTCGGGGCGGGCGATCTCCGCCTCCGTTTGGGCGATCTCCGCTTCCGCGGCGGCGATGTCCGCCTCCGTCTGCCGCAACAGCTGCTTGCGCTTCGCCTCCTCCGCGCGCTCCGCCTTCGAGCGGTACGAGCTCTCCTTTTTGGCGGCGCGCTCCTCCGCCTTCTCCGCCTTTGCGGCCGCCTCCGCGCGCACCGCCGCCTCTTGTTTGGCGGCGGTGTAGTCGGCATAGCCGAAGGGATACACCTTCAGCGTTCCCTTTTCAAGCTCTATGATTTTGTCCGCCAGCGCGGCGATGAAGTAGCGGTCGTGCGACACGAACAGCAGCGTCCCGTCGAAGCGGCGCAGCGCCTCTTCGAGGCTCTCGCGCGCCTGCAGGTCGAGGTGGTTGGTCGGCTCGTCGAGGATGAGCACGTTGGCGTTCTGTGCCTCGAGCAGCACCAGCGCCAGCTTTGCGCGCTCGCCGCCCGAGAGGGAGGCGACCCGCTTTTCCATGTCCTCCGCGCCCAGCTTTGCGCGGGCGAGCAGGGCGCGCGCCTGCGTCTGGCCCATCGCCGTGTGGCGGTGCCACAGCGCGCCGAGCACCGTCTCCTCCGGGTCGAGGTCGGCGTTTTCCTGATCGTAGTAGCCGATGCGGGTGAAGCGCCCCCAGCGGATGGCGGGGTCGCGCCCTTTGACCAGCGCGCGGATGAGGGTAGACTTGCCCGCCCCGTTCTCGCCGACCACGGCGATCTTTTCGCCGCGGCGCACCTCGAAGGATGCGGAGGAAAGCAGCTGCTTTTCTCCCGCGCGCAGGGCGAGGTTCTCCACCGACAGCGTGCGCTCCTCGCTCTTTTCCGTCGTCGTAAAGGCGAACACGGGCGGCTGCGGGGGCGGCAGGGGCTTTTCCAGCCGCTCCATGCTCTCCAGCTTTTTGACGCGCGACTGCGCGCTGCGCGCCGTCGTCGCCCGCACGATGTTGCGCGCCACATAGTCTTCGAGGGCGGCGATCTCCTCCTGCTGCTTCTCGTACTCGCGCAGGTCGTGCTCGTACTGCTCCGCCTTGAGGACCTTATATTTGGAATAGTTCCCGCGGAAGGCGCGCACGCGGCAATTTTCCAGCTCGAGGATCTTGCCGACGGTCGCGTCGAGGAAGTAGCGGTCGTGCGACACGGTGAAGATGGCGCCGCGGTAGCTCTTCAGATAATTTTCCAGCCAGAAGAGGGTGGGTACGTCGAGGTGGTTGGTCGGCTCGTCGAGGAAGAGGATGTCCGGCTGTTCGAGCAGCAGGCGGCACAGTTTGAGCCGCGTCTTTTCTCCGCCGCTCATCGCCGAGATCGTCTGTTCGTACATGGACGCAAAGCCCATGCCGTTGAGGATGGTGCGGATGCGCACGTCGGCGTTGTAGCCGTCGCGCGCGGCGATGAACTTGTCCAGCTGCTCGTAGCGCGCGGCGAGGGCGCGGAAGGCATCGCTCCCCTCCGCCGCCTCCGCCATCTGTCTGCCGATCTCCCGCTGCGCCTGCAGCGCCCGCTGCACGTCGGCAAATACCGACTGCATCTCCTCGTACACCGTGCGCGCGCTCTCCAGCCCGCCGTTCTGTTCGAGGTAGCCGATCTTCAGCCCGCTCTTTTTTACGATCTTCCCCTCGTCGGGCGAGAGGACGCCCGCCATCAGCTTGAGCAGGGTGGTCTTGCCCTCGCCGTTGGGGCCGATAAAGCCGATGCGCTCCCCCTCCGATACGGTGAAATTGATGTGTTCGAGGATGCGCTTGTCGTCGTAGCCGAAGCTCACGTTTTCCAAAGTCAATAACATGGTCTCTTCCCGTTTGTCACATACTGTCGGCATGAAAGATGCCGTCTCCGCGCAGATCGCGCGATTGGAGGCCCGCCTGGCCTCCGCTTCCCCGCCGCAGGTTGCACCCCTCGTGCGCAAGCTCGTCCGCCTGCGCCGCCGCCTCGCCCGCAACAGGGGAGAGTGAGCCCGTTCGCCGCGCGGGCAATGCAAACGCTCAAAATAAGTCGCCGTTCGGGGTGAAGTTGGGGATGAACTGTTCGGCCGCCGCCGAAAGCTCCTGCGCGAATACCCGCTCGGCGGGCACCGCCGCGAGCAGGGCGGCAAGGACCTTTTCATACTCGCGCCGGGTGATGCGCCGCTGCAGCTCGGGCAGGGCGGCGATGTCGCCGTGCGGCGTGTACTGCCCCATCAGAGAAAAGCGGGCGTCCGTGTCCAATTCTGCGAACTTCTGCACGACCTTTACGCTGTCGTTTGCGCACAGCGGCAGCACGAGGTGGCGCACGATGCACCCGCGCACCATCTTTTCCCCCTCCATCTCCACCCTGCGCTCCGCCATAAAGGCGACGGCGGGGTAGGCATGGGCAAAGTAATCCGCCCGCCCCGTGTAGCGCGCGGCGATGCGCGGGTCAAAAAATTTGAGGTCGGGCAGGTACACGTCGATGTATTTGTCGATCGCCCGCAGGGCCGGCAGCGTCTCGTACGAGTGGGTGTTGTACACGACGGGGATCTTCGGCCGGTAGAGGCGGAAGGCCTCGACGAGCTGCGGGATGTAGTGTGCGGCGGTCACGAGGTTGATGTTCGCCGCCCCCATCTCCTCCATTTTTTGGAAGAGCGCCGCAAGCTGCTTTGCCGTCAGCTCTTTCCCCGCCTGCGCGTGCGAGATCTCGTAATTCTGGCAGAAGGCGCAGCGCAGCGCGCAGCCGGAAAAGAAGATGGTGCCCGAGCCCTTGCCGTAGGAGAGGCAGGGCTCCTCGTAGGGATGCAGCCCGTATTTGGCGACGCGCGCGAGCGCGCCGCCCCCGCACGCGCCCGGCGCCTCCGTGCGGTCCGCCCCGCAGGAGACGGGGCACAGCGTACAATGTTTGTCCATAAAAAAATTGTACCATATTTTGCGGCCGAAAGCAAAGCGATTACAGAAAGCATTGACTTTTCCCCGCAAAAAATATATAATTGAGAGACCTTAAACACAATGAGAAAGGCGGCGCGCGGCGCGCGGCGCAAAGGAGCGAGAATGAGAAGGTTTTTTACCAGTGAAAGCGTGACCGAGGGCCATCCCGACAAAGTGTGCGACCAGATCTCCGACGCCGTGCTCGACGCCGTGCTCTCCCGCGACGCAAATTCGCGCGCGGCCATCGAGTGCTGCGCCACCACCGGCATGGTGCTGGTCATGGGCGAGCTCTCCACCGACTGCTACGTCGATATCTCCAAGATCGTGCGCGACACCGTCAAAGAGATCGGCTACACGCAGGGGCAGGGCTTCTCGTACAACTCCCTCGCCGTCATCACCGCCATCCATGGGCAGAGTGCAGACATCGCGATGGGCGTGGACGCCTCGCAGGAGAGCCGCGCGGGCGGCGACGAAAAGGACCGCATCGGCGCGGGCGACCAGGGCATGATGTTCGGCTACGCCGTCAACGAGACGCCCGAGCGCATGCCGCTGACGGCGGTGCTCGCGCACAAGCTCGCTTACCGCCTCGCGCAGGTGCGCAAGAGCGGGCTGCTCCCCTACCTCCGCCCGGACGGTAAGACGCAGGTCACCGTCGAGTACGAGGGGAAGAAGCCGGTGCGCGTGGACGCGGTGGTCGTCTCCGCCCAGCACGACGAGAGCGTCTCGCAGCAGCAGCTGCAGGCGGATATCCGTCGCCACGTCATCGACGAGGTCATCGAGCCCACCCTGCTCGACGAAAATACAAAGTACTACATCAACCCCACCGGTCGCTTCGAGATCGGCGGGCCGGAGGGGGACAGCGGGCTGACCGGCCGCAAGATAATCGTCGATACCTACGGCGGGCGGTGCGCGCACGGCGGCGGCGCCTTTTCGGGCAAGGACGCGACCAAGGTAGACCGCAGCGCGGCGTATATGGCGCGCTATATCTGTAAAAACATCGTCGCGGCGGGCCTTGCAGACGAGGTCGAGCTGCAGATCGCCTACGCCATCGGCGTGGCGCGGCCCGTGTCGCTGTTCGTCGATACCTACGGCACCGGCCGCCTGCCCGACGACGAGCTCGTCTCCATCGTGCGTGAAAACTTCGATCTGCGCCCGCAGGCCATCATCGAAAAGCTCGGGCTGCGCCGCCCCATCTTCCGCAAGACGGCCGCCTACGGCCACTTCGGGCGGGAGGAGTTCCCCTGGGAACAGACGGACATGGTGCAGACGCTCAAAAAATATCTGTAAACGAATGAACGGCGGCGGGGCGCGGTGCGCCCCGCCGCCGTTCGCAAAAAGGGGAAAAAGAGGATGAAAGGGGATCAAAAGGAGGGCGCCGCGGCAAAGGGCGCGAAAAATGCGGGCGCGGCAGAGGGCATAAAAAATGCGGGCGCGGCGGGGGAAGGAAGGGCGCGCGGCGGCCTGCGGCGGCTGCTCGAGCTCGCGCACGAGGCGGTGTTCGGCAAGAGCTGCGTGTGCGCCGCCTGCGGCGAGGACGTGTTCGATGACGCCCTCTTCTGCGAGCGCTGCCTGCGCGAGCTGCCCGTCAACGGCGGGTATGTCTGTTCCAAGTGCGGGCGGGCGATCGGGGCGGACTACCCCGTCTGCCTCGAGTGCAAGGCGCATATGCCCCTCTACGACGCCGCGCGCAGCGCCTTCCGCTACGAGGGGCGCGTCGTCGGGCTGATCAGGCGTTTCAAGACGGGCGGGCGCTACCTCGCCGAGGCGTTCGCCGAGCGGATGGCGCCGCTGCTCTCCGCGCACTTCCCGGACGCCGACCTCATCGTCTGCGTCCCCATGACGGAGAAGGCGCGCAGGAAGAGGGGGTACAACCAGGCCGACCTGCTCGCGGACGCCCTCTCCCGCCGCAGCGGCCTCCCTTACGCGCCCGCCGCACTCGTCAAGACGCGCGACACCGCTGCGCAGAAGCAGCTCTCCGCCGCCGAGCGCGCCAAAAACCTCGCGGGCAGTTTCCGCGTGCACGAGCGCTCCCTCTGCCGCGGCAGGCATATCGTCATCGTCGACGACGTCCTCACCACCGGCGCCACGGCGGACGCCGTCGCAAAGGCGCTGCGCGGCGCGGGCGCAGAGCGGGTGTACGCGCTCACCGCGGCGAGCGTGCCCTATCGCGAGCGGGTGCGCACGCCCGAAGAGGCGCTGTCGGCAGGCGGGGAGGGGACAGCCCCGCCCGCCCCGCTGAAAAAAGCGTGAATTTGGGAAAATCAGGGAAAAAACTTTTTACTTTTTGCGCAAAATACGGTATAATTGAAGTAATATGCGTACTGAGCCGTTCCGCCGAGGCGGGCGGCAATACCCAGTCGGGCAGCGGGATGCCGCCCGAAGGAGGAATGGAGAATGGGTCTGATCAACTTTTTATTCAACGGCGAAAGCCGCCGCAATATGCGCCGCCTGGAAAAGATGGCGACGCAGGTCGAGGCGCTCGAGCCGAAATACGCCGCGATGACGGACGCCGAGCTGCGCGCGCAGACGGACGTGCTCAAGGGCCGCCTCGCCAAGGGCGAGACGCTCGACGACATCCTCTTCGACGCCTTCGCCGTCGTGCGCGAGGCCGCGTGGCGGGTGCTCAAGCTCAAGCACTACCACGTGCAGATCATCGGCGGCATCTGCCTGCACCAGGGGCGCATCGCCGAGATGAAGACGGGCGAAGGCAAGACGCTCGTCGCGACGCTCCCCGCCTACCTCAACGCCCTCACCGGCAAGGGCGTGCACATCGTCACCGTCAACGACTACCTCGCCCGCCGCGACGCGGAATGGATGGGCAAGGTGCACCGCTTCCTCGGGCTGACCGTCGGCGTGGTCGTGCCGGGCATGGAAGACGCCGCCAAAAAGCAGGCGTACAACTGCGACATCACCTACGCGACCAACAACGAGCTGGGCTTCGACTACCTGCGCGACAACCTCAAGACGGATATCCGCCGCATGGTGCAGCGCGAGCTCGAGTTCGCCATTGTCGACGAGGTGGACTCCATCCTCATCGACGAAGCGCGTACCCCGCTCATCATTTCGGGCAAGGGGGATAAGTCGAGCGAGCTGTACGAGCGGGTAGACCGCTTCGTGCGCACCCTCGAGGGCGGCTTCGACGACGACGGCAACATGGGCGAGGCGGATACCAAGGACAAGAAGAAAAAGAAGCCCGCCGAGGAAGAGGAGGAGCAGCCCGAGTCTAAGTACGGCGACTATGACGACATCGCCCGCGGCGCGAAGTACGGCGACTGGGACTATGTCATCGACCGCAAGAACCGCACCGTGCAGATCACGGAAAAGGGCGCGGCCAAGGCAGAGCACTTCTTCAACATCGACAACCTCGGCGACATTGACAACGCCGAACTCAACCACCATATCCAGCAGGCGCTCAAGGCGCACAAGCTCTTCCACCGCGACGAAGACTACATCGTCAACGACGGCGAGGTCATCATCGTCGACGAGTTCACCGGCCGCCTCATGATCGGCCGCCGCTACTCGGACGGCCTGCATCAGGCCATCGAGGCGAAGGAAGGGGTCAAGGTCCGCAACGAGAACAAGACGTACGCGACGATCACCTTCCAGAACTTCTTCCGCCTCTATAAAAAGCTGTCGGGCATGACGGGTACCGCCAAGACGGGGGAAGGGGAGTTCCGCACCATCTACTCGCTGGACGTTTTGGAGATCCCGACCAACAAGCCGGTCATCCGCAAGGATATGCCCGACATGGTGTACGCCACCGTCGACGGCAAGAAGCGCGCGCTGCTGCACGAGATCGAGACGCGCCACGCGACCGGCCAGCCGCTGCTCATCGGTACGGCGACCGTCGAAAAGAGCGAAGAGATCGCCCGCATGCTGCGCAAAAACGGCATCAAGCACAACATCCTCAACGCCAAAAACCACGAGCGCGAGGCAGAGATCGTCGCACAGGCGGGCCGCCTGGGCGCGGTGACCATCGCCACCAACATGGCCGGCCGCGGCACCGATATCCTGCTGGGCGGCAACGCCGAGTACCTCGCCAAAAAGCGCATGCGCGAGGAGGGGGTCGAGCACGACATGATCGAGCTGGCGACCTCGTACGCCGAGCTGGAGGGCGAGGCGGAGGAGCAGCGCAAATAGTACCGCGCCATGTACGACGCCCTCTATTCCGAGTACAAGGCGGAGACGGATAAGGAGAAGGAGGCGGTCGTCGCGGCGGGCGGCCTGTGCATCCTCGGCACCGAGCGGCACGAATCGCGCCGTATCGACAACCAGCTGCGCGGCCGAAGCGGCCGTCAGGGCGACCCGGGCGTGTCCATCTTCTTCATCTCCCTCGAAGACGACCTCATCAAGCGCTTCGGCGGAGAACGCCTGAAAAAGAT
>CASEIS010000097.1 GCA_949287895.1 uncultured Bacillota bacterium | reverse complement strand
CCCTCCTGTACGCGCTCGCGCGGTTTGCCTTCGACTTCAGCGGCCCGCTCGCGGTGCCGCGCGCCCCCTCGCGGCAGTCCGCCGCCGTGCGCGCGGGCATCTCCATCGCCGTCGGCGTCGCGCTGCTGCTGCTTACAGGGTTCGTGTGCGGCAACGCCTGGCCCCTCTTCTGCACGGCGCTCGGCTGCTTTCTCGCGCCAGCGGCCGTCTGCTTGCCCATCGAGCACTTCTCCGCGCCGCAGGGCGGCGAAGAGGCATAAAGTTTCTCCCTCCCGCCCCGCCCCCAAGATTTTCTTGCGGGCGGGGCTCTTTTTCTTGTAAAAAAGACAAAATTGCGCTATAATAGAGCGGAAAAGAATAAACGCAGGGAGAAAATCTAATGATCGATCTTACGACTGTGAAAAACGCCGACCCCGAAGTGTTCGAGGCGATGGATGCAGAGCTCAAGCGCCAGCGCGGCAACATCGAGCTGATCGCCAGCGAAAACTTCGTTTCGCCCGCCGTCATGGCGGCCGTCGGCTCGCACCTGACCAACAAGTACGCCGAGGGTTTGCCCGGCAAGCGCTACTACGGCGGCTGCCAGTACGTCGATATCGTCGAAAACCTCGCCATCGACCGCTGCAAGCAGCTGTTCGGGTGCGACCACGCCAACGTGCAGCCGCACAGCGGCGCGCAGGCCAACACCGCCGTCTACTTCGCGCTGCTGCAGCCGGGCGACACCATCCTGGGCATGAACCTCTCGCACGGCGGCCACCTCACCCACGGCTCGCCCGTCAACATCTCGGGCAAATACTTCAAGATCGTCCCTTACGGCGTGTCTGAAAAGGACGAGCGCATCGACTACGACGCCCTCGAACAGATCGCCCTCGAAAACAAGCCCAAAATGATCGTCGCGGGCGCCTCCGCCTACCCGCGCATCATCGATTTCCCCCGCCTGCGCGCCATCGCCGACAAGGTCGGCGCCTACCTGATGGTAGACATCGCGCACATCGCGGGCCTGGTCGCGGCGGGGCTGCACCCCTCGCCCGTGCCGTATGCAGACGTGGTCACCACCACCACGCATAAGACGCTGCGCGGCCCCCGCGGCGGCGTCATCATGTGCAAAGAGCAGTACGCCAAGGCCATCGACAAGGCGGTCTTCCCCGGCATCCAGGGCGGCCCGCTCATGCACGTCATCGCCGGCAAGGCGGTCGCCTTCAAGGAGGCGCTCTCGCCCGCGTTCAAAGAATATCAGAAACAGGTCATCAAAAACGCGGCGGCGATGGCAGACGAATTCACCAAAAACGGCGTTCGCCTCGTCTCCGGCGGCACCGACAACCACCTCATGCTCGTCGACCTGCGCGACAAGGGCATGACGGGCAAAGAGCTGGAAAAGATGCTCGACGAGGTCAACATCACCGTCAACAAGAACACCATCCCCTTCGAGACGACCAGCCCCTTCGTCACCAGCGGCATCCGCCTCGGCACGCCCAGCATCACCTCCCGCGGGTTCGGCGAGGAGGACGCCCGCCATATCGCCCGCCTCATCGTGCGCGTCATCAACGAAAAGGAAGTCTGCTTCGACGCCGTCCGCGCCGAGGTCAAGGCGCTGTGTGACAAGTATCCGCTGTACGCGGCAGACATCCTGTAAGCCGCCGCTTCGGTTTTTTTGAAACAAAAACAGAGGGCCCTCTCCGCGCGAGGGGGCCCTTTCGGCTGGGTACCCGTCCCCGCAAGGGGAGGGTAAAACGGGCGGCGCGTCCGCGCCGCCGGAACAGAACGCGCCCCGCACACGGCGGGGATCGCAAGGACGCCCCGCGTTTGGCGGGTGCAAAATGGAGTGCCCCGCACACGGCGGGGCGGAGGAGAGAGATATGGAAGAGTCGGGCGCAGCCCTGCACGGCTTCAAAAAATTTGCCGCCGCGCTCGCGCACGTGTTGAAGAGCAGCGTCGTGCTCATCGTGGCGCTCGTTGCGGCGGGCATCACCTGCTTTTTCGTGCCCTTTGACGAAGAATACCTCGGCTATTTCGATTGGCAGACGCTCGCCTGTCTGTTTTGCACCCTCGCCGTCGTCGCCGCCTTCAAGGACATCAAGTTCTTCGTCTGGCTGGCAGACATCATCGTGCGGCGGTTCAAAAATATGCGCAACATCGTGCTCGCGCTCGTGTTCGTCACCTACTTCGGGTCGATGATCATGGCCAACGATATGGCGCTGGTCACCTTTCTGCCCCTCGGCTACTTCGTGCTCGAGTCTTGCGGCAACAAAAAGCTGACCGCCTTCACCTTCATCATGCAGAACATCGCCGCCAATCTCGGCGGCATGCTCACCCCCTTCGGCAACCCGCAAAACCTCTACCTGTACTCCTACTTCTCCATCCCGACGGGGGAGTTCTTCGCGATCATGGCGCTGCCCTTCGCGGCGGCGTTCGTGCTCATCCTTGCCGTCTGCCTGTTCGTCAAGCCGCAGCCCGCGTCGCTCACCTCCCGCCCCAAAAACGCGCCGCCCGCCTGGCGCATCGTCGCCTATTCGCTGCTGTTCGCGCTGTCCGTGCTCATCGTCTTCCGCG
>CASEIS010000096.1 GCA_949287895.1 uncultured Bacillota bacterium | reverse complement strand
GGCAGGGTAGCGAAGTGCGGATGAGATAAACGCTGAAAGCATCTAAGCGTGAAACTCACCTCAAGATAAGATATCCCATATCGTAAGGTAGTAAGACCCCTTGTAGACAACGAGGTTGATAGGTCGGAGGTGGAAGCACAGTGATGTGTGTAGCTGACCGATACTAATAGGTCGAGGGCTTGATCTCAATAGAATTGAGAAGAAAGCGGAATACGGATCCTTATACGGAAAACGAAAATTTCAACGAGCACAAAGTTGCCGGACGGAAGAATCAGAGTTGGTTATGCAGTTGTCAGCCTTGGCGGCGGGAGGTAAATCCCCCGGGAAGGCGATTATGATTTTTTTCTTAGATAAGGGGAAGAAATCATAACTTTGTATATAAAGCCGCGCGAAGCGCGGGATTATATAACCATTGCGGTGACGATAGCGGAGAGGATCCACCTGTTCTCATACCGAACACAGAAGTTAAGCTCTCCAGCGCCGAAAGTACTTTGGGATCACCCCACGGGAGGTTAGGTTGTTGCCGCATCCATATTTGCTCGAAGACTTTGTTTTGTGCTGACAAAACAAAGTCTTTCGATTTTAGAGACAACCCGCTGCTTACCGCTTATACAAGCGGCTCGGCAGCGGGTTGTCTCTTTTTGCGGCATATTTAGGGGCACACCTTTAATAAATGCCGCAAATTCACTCTTTCCTCATAAGCCTCACGGCAAATTGGGTGAAAAAGCGAAAATTGTGATTTCCGCTTTTTCATAAATTAAATAAAGGTGGGGAGGGGCTCGAAGGGTTTGTTTTGTCAGCACAAAACAAAGTCTTTCGATTTCAAAGACAACCCGCTGCTTACCGCTTATACAAGCGGCTCGGCAGCGGGTTGTCTCTTTTTGCGGCATTCGGCCTGCCTTTCGGCGGTCAGCACTTGCGCGTTTTTTTAATTTTTTTCTCTGTTCCTATTGACTTTTGCCGCCTGCCGTGTTATTATCAGTTTGCAGAGAGGGCGGCAGGCTTGCCCTCCCCGCGTTCGCCGTCCGTTCCTTTGCTTGGGTGGGCGGCTTTTCTTTTTGCCTGCATTTCGATTTACGAGCAAGAACGGAGCCTTGCTTGCCCTCGCTCTGTATTGCAAGCCCGCCGCCGTGCGGGCGCTTCTATTATAATAATAAGGAAAGAGTGGCTGGGCGCGCTTTGTGCTTGCGGCAGCGCGCGTGCATGCGGCGGCATTTCCTTAAAGATGAAAGAGTGCGCGGCGCACGCGGGGCGGCGCAAGGGCGCAAAAAGCCCCCGCAGGCTATGCCTGCGGGGGTGCGTTTTCGTTCGATATCAGTTCAGCTCGGAGAAGAACACCGCCTGCACGATGTTCATGTACTTCTCTTCCGACTCTGCCTTGATGCGGAAGCGGTACAGGCAGCCCTTGTAGGCGGCGCGCGCATACCAGACGCCGTTGGTCTCCGCCGCGTCGATGGAGACCTGGATGCCCGCGTCCTCGTCGTTGATGCCGAAGGAGGGGCTCATCGTGGGCAGGGTGTGGAAGATGTTGAAGGTATCTTCCTCGTCAGTCTGGATATACAGCTCGCAGGTCGTATCGTCGTAGGTGAACTGCTCGTACAGCAGCACGGCGACGCGCCCGTCGTAGTAGGCGGCGGCTTCCTGCGTGCTGTACAGCCCGCTCAGGTTGAAGCTCGGGTAGCAGTAGCCGGTGCCGTGTTCTGCGTTGTAGGCGGCGATGGAGTCGATCTGTTCCTCGCGCAGGTCGGGCAGGTAATATTCGTCCTGGCCGGGGTGGCGGGGCGGCAGCACGAGCACGATGATCATGACGATGACAAAGCAGGCGAGCACGACAGCGGCGATCATCAGCGCCAGCCGCGCGGGGGAGAGCTTTTTCGGGCTCTTGGCGGCCGCGGCGGGCGCGGCGCTTGCGGCGCCCTTTTCGGGCGCGGCGGCCTCGAGGGCTGCCTTGTCCGGCGCGGGGTCGGCGGGCTGCGCCGCGGGCTCAGTGCGCTGCGCGGCGATCTTCGGGCTGCCGACGGAAACGCCGCCCTTCTTGTTCTGGCTCTGTTTCTTTTTGGTCTGTCCCATAGCGATATCCTTCGCGGCTCGCGCCGCTTATAAAAATGCCCCGGGTCGCCCCGGGGCAGCTCTTTATTCTCCCTTGAAGGGCAGGAGAGCGACGATGCGCGCCTTTTTGATGGCGTTAGAAAGCTCTCTCTGATGCATTGCGCACACACCGCTCATGCGGCGGGGCAGGATCTTGCCCCCTTCGGTGATGAATTTTTTCAGACGGTTGACGTCTTTATAGTCGATGTAGGGGGTCTTTTCCTGGCAGAAGACACAAACCTTTCTGCGAGAAGATCTCTTCATCGGCTTTCTTGCGGGTCTCTCTTCCATAATAACTCCTGTCAAATTTGTTTAGAGCCGCACGGTTCGCAGCGGTGCGGCTTCGCGCGCGCCCCGCTTAAAACGGGATGTCAGAGTCGTCGTCAAACGCCTCGAGCGCGGGCTTCTTTTTGGGCGCGGCGGGCGCATAGTCGTCGCCGCTGTTCGAGCTGCTCCCCTTCGGGGTCAGAAATTCCACGTCGTCCGCCACCACGTCGACGTACGTGCGGCGCTGGCCGTTGTTGTCTTCGACGTTGCGGATCTGGATGCTGCCGAGCACGGCGACTTTGTTGCCCTTGCGGGTGTAGCGCGCCACCGTTTCGGCGAGGTTGCGCCATGCGGTCACGTTAAAAAAGTCGGTCTGCTGCTCGCCGTTCTGCGAAGAAAAGCGGCGGTTGACCGCGATCGCAAAGCGGCAGACGGGGATCCCGCTGTTCGTCTCCGAAAGTTCGGGGTCGCGCGTCAGGTTGCCGATCAAAAATACCTTGTTCATGGCATCGCCTCCGCGTCAGTTCGCCTTCGTGATCATTCTGCGCATCACGCCGTCGGTAATGCCGGCGATGCGGTCGAGCTCTTTGATCATGCTGCCGTCCGCTTCGAAGGTCATGAGCACGTAAAACGCGTCGTTCTTATACTGGATAGGATACGCGAGTTTTTTAACGCCCCACTTGTCCGTCGAAAGCACGGTGCCGCCCAAATTTTTGACAGTGTCTTCAAACTTGGCGATCAGCGCGTCGCGCGCCTCTTCGGCGATGGACGAGTCGATCAGATAAAGCATCTCGTATTTCATTGTTTTCACCTCCCGGTCGTATTGGCGCATCATCCCGATGCGCGAGGGTCGCGCGCCTTTTCGGCGCATACTCTATTGTACCCGATTTCGGGCATAAAGTCAACGTTTTTTCCCTTCAAATGCCGTTTTTTTGCGGCAAAAGCGGCATTTTTGGGGTGAAGGAGGTTTTGCCGTGCGGCCAAAAAACAGCCTTCGGCCGCGCCGCAGGCGGCGCAGCCCCCGCCCTCTATGTGCGGCGCACGAAAAAGGCGCACTTGCCGTTTATTTCGTACTCGCCGGGGCTCTCCAAACGGTAGCTCTCGCCCGCGGCAAAGTCGCGCTCGCCGCGCGCCCACTTGAAGTGCCCGCTGCCCTCGGCAAAGGTCACCTCGTCGGTGCCTTCGGTGAACAGCTTGTACCGCCGCGGCGAGCGCACGAACAGCCAGCCCTCCCTTTTGCCGACGCGCGCGCCCTGCACGGGCGCCTCGCCGAATGTAAATTCCTCCTCCGCGGGCGTCGCCGCGGGCTGTATCTTTTCGAGTTTCATGCCTCTATTATAGCGGCGGTGGCGGCGTTTGTCAACTTCTGCGCCCCGCCCCGCGTGCGCTCGTTCTTGCCGCGCCGCCCGCACGAGCGCGCAGCTGTGCCTTGCGCCGCGCGCTTTGCCGCCCGCAGGCGTGGGATGGGCGGCAACGGCGGGCAAAAAAAAGGCCGCCCCCATCGGGGGCGGCCGCAAAACTTTACTCGATCTGCAAAAAATACGCCTTCAAGTAGCTGGTCTCGTCGGCGGCGAGCAGGGCGGGGTGGTCGGGCGCCTGCACGCGCACGTCGAGGATCTTGGCGCGGCGGCCGCAGTCGCGCGCGCTCTCGCGCAGCATCTTTTCAAACAGCGGCATGGTCATGTAGTGCGAGCACGAGCAGGTCACCAAAAACCCGCCCGGGCGCACCAGCTTCATGCCCGAAAGGTTGATGTCCTTGTACCCGCGGTAGGCGCCGGGCACCTCCGCCGCGCTCTTGCAGAAGGCGGGCGGGTCGAGGATGACGCAGTCGAACGTTTCGCCCGCGGCGCGCAGGGCGCGCAGCTGCTCGAAGGCGTCCGCGCACACCGCCTTGATGTTGTCAAACCCGTTGCGCGCGGCATTGGCGCGCACCTGCTCGAGGGCGAGCGGGGAGATGTCCACCGCCGTCACCTCCCTTGCGACGGCCGCCGCGTTGAGGGAAAACCCGCCGCTGTTGCAGAAGCAGTCGAGCACCCTTGCCCCGCGGCAGTAGCGGCGCACGGCCAGGCGGTTCTCCTTTTGGTCGAGGAAGTACCCCGTCTTTTGCCCGCGCTTGACGTCCACCTCCATTTCCAGCCCGTTTTCGTGCACGACGACGGTGTCGGGGACGTCGCCGCGCAGCACGCCGTTTTCGAGGGGCAGCCCCTCCTTGCGGCGCACGGGCGCGTCGCCGCGCAGGTAGATGCCCCGCGGCGCGCACACCCTTTCGAGGATGTCCGCGATCAGCTCGCGGCGCTTGTCCATGCCGAGGGAGAGCAGCTCGCACACCAGCACGTCGCCGTAGCGGTCCACGATCAGCGCGGGCAAGTCGTCCGCCTCGGCAAAGATGAGGCGGCAGCAGTCGTTCTCCTCGCCGTAGAGCGTCTGCCGCAGTGCTATAGCGGCACGGATGCGCTTTTCCAAAGCCGCGGCCTCCTCCTCGGCTTCATTTCGCAAAAAGATGCGCACGAGGATCTTGGAGAGGTGGTTGATGTACCCGCGGCCGATAAAGCGCCCGTCATGCGCGCGCACCTCGGCGAGCGCGCCGTTCTTGTCCTTGCCCTCGATGCGCGCAACCTCGTTGGCGTATACCCAGGCATGCCCCGCCAGCAGGCGGCGCTCTTCGCCTTTTTTTAAGTAAACGGTGTAAGACATAAAAACCTCTTATAAATCGAAAGGGTTTCGACTAATTTGGAAAAAAGCGATAATTGCAATTTCCCTTTTATTCAATTATTTTAATTAAAAAATTTGCGCAAGGAAAATCGCACTTTTCCGCCAGCGCACTGTATTTGCCGTTAGGCTTTTGGGGGAAAGGTGAAGCCGCCGCGCGCTCTCAAAGGCGTGCACTTAAAAGCGTGGCGGCGAGGAAAACCCAGCGGCCAGCGCCCCGCGCGTGCCCGCGGGGTTGTCTTTGAATCGGAAGATTTCGCAGGCGTCAGCTCGCCGAGAAATCTCCGAGTAAATTATAGCAGATATTGTACAAAAAGGCAATGGGGCGGGCGGCGGATAAAAAAACGTCTTGACAAAAAGACTGCAAACGTTTACAATAATAGCGAGGCGCGGTCTGTTTTTGCCGCGCCGCGCATATACAAAAGGATAGCAACTGCGCTTTCGCAGTATCATTCAAAACTCGCGCGCAAAAAATCAAATTTTTGGAATCGATCGAAAAAGCAAAAACCGCGCTTTTTGCTTTTTCCCCCAATTTGCCGAAAGGCTTTTGGGAAGAGGGTGAAGCTGCACGATTTATAAAAGGCGTGCCCTTAAATATCGTGCAGCGAGGGATAAAACGCTGCTGCGCGCAGCGCACGGCGGTGTCTCCCTCAAATCGGAAGAATTTCTTTTGTCAGCTCAAAAGAAATTCTCCGAGCCAAAATTTTTTTCAGAGGTGTCGCCGTGCTGGCAGACGAGATCAAAAATTACGATATCGAGCAAATGGAGGCGCTCGCCGCGACGCTGCGCGAGCGTCTGGTCAACGTCGTGCGCGAAAACGGGGGCCACCTCGCCTCCAACCTCGGCGTGGTCGAGCTGACGCTCGCCCGGCACCGCGTGGTCGACTTTTCGCGTGACAAGCTCATCTTCGACGTGGGCCACCAGAGCTACGCGCACAAGCTGCTCACCGGGCGCAGCCTCGCGCACGTCCGCCGCAAGGGGGGCGAAAGCGGCTTCCCCGACCCCGAAGAGAGCGCGTATGACGCCTTTATCGCCGGGCACAGCGGCACGTCCATCGCCGCGGGCATCGGCCTTTGCAACGCGCGCGACGCCTACGGCGACGACTACAAGGTGGTCTCGCTCATCGGCGACGCGTCCATGGGCAACGGCGTCGCCCTCGAGGCGGTCTTCTCCTCCGACCAAAAGCCCAAAAACTTCCTCGTCGTGCTCAACGACAACGGGATGTCCATCGATAAAAACAACTCGGCGCTGTATCGCGCCCTTTCGAAGGCGACGGCGAAGAAGGGCTACCGCACCTTCAACAAAAAGGTGCGCCGCGCCTTCAAGGAGACGAGCGCCTTCGGCAAAAAGCTGCGCAAGATGAAGTACACCCTCAAGGGCTGGCTGAACAAAAACGACTTCTTCGAGCGGTGCGGCTTCAAATACGTCGGGCCGGTCGACGGGCACGACCTGTGCGAGCTGGTCGGCGTGCTCGAGAGCATCCGCGCCATCGACGAGCCCGTGCTGCTGCACGTCATCACCGTCAAGGGCAAGGGCTTCGAGGCGGCGGAAGAGGACCCCGCCCGCTTCCACGGCGTGGGGCAGAACTTCGTCGGCAGCAACAACTCCTTCGCCGTCGCGCTCGGCCGCCTGCTGTGCGCCCGCGCCGCCGAGGACGCGTCCCTCGTCGCCGTCACCGCCGCCATGACGGACGGCGTCGGCCTCTCCGAGTTCGGCGCCCTCTACCCCCACCGCCTGTTCGATGCGGGCATCTGCGAGGAGTACGCCGTCACCATGGCCGCCGGCATGGCCAAGGGCGGCCTCTCGCCCGTCGTCTGCCTGTACTCCACCTGTTTGCAGCGGGCGTACGACCAGATCGTGCAGGACGTCTGCCTGCAAGATCTGCCCGTCATCTTCTGCATCGACCGCGCCGGCTTCGTCGGCGCGGACGGAAAGACGCACCAGGGCCTGCAAGACCTCTCCGCCCTGCGCGCCATCCCCAACTTAAAAATTTTCGCCCCGAAGGACTGCTCGGAGCTTGCCGACGTGTTCGACTACGCGCGCAGCCTGCGCTGCCCCGCCGCCATCCGCTACCCCAACGGCTACGCGGCAAACCTCGGCTCGCGCATGCGCATCTCCGACAATATGCTCTGGGAAGTGCTCACCGAGGGCGAGGGCGTCATCGTGCTCGCGTCGGGCGCGCGCGCCGTCGCCCGCGCGCTGGACGCCCGCCGCGTCAGCGGCCGCACGGACATCAAAGTGGTCAACTGTCGCTCCGTAAAGCCGCTCGACGAAAAGATGCTCGACCGCTACGCCGGGCACAAGATCGTCACCTTTGAAGAAGGCTACGCCGCCGGCGGGTTCGGCTCCGCCGTCGCCGAGTACTACGCCGCCCGCGGAGAGGCGGTGCAGCTGCTCCTTTTGGGCGCGCCCGATAAATTCGTCTCCCACGCCGGCGCGCAAGAACAGGCGGAGGACGCGCATTTGACCTCGCGCGACCTCGCCGCGCGCATCGCG
>CASEIS010000095.1 GCA_949287895.1 uncultured Bacillota bacterium | reverse complement strand
ATTGTACAGATCGGCGTAAAAGCCGTTTTTGGCGAGCAGCTGTTCGTGGCTGCCGCTCTCGATGATGTCGCCGCCGTTCATCACCAGGATCAGATCGGCGTTGCGGATGGTCGAGAGGCGGTGCGCGATGATAAAGGAGGTGCGGCCGACCGTGAGGCGGTCCATCGCCTTTTGAATGAGCTCCTCGGTGCGGGTGTCGACGGAAGAGGTCGCTTCGTCCAGGATGAGCATGGGCGCGTTTTCGATCATCGCGCGGGCGATGGTGACCAGCTGCTTCTGCCCCGCCGAGAGGTTCGCCTTGTCGTCGAGCATGGTGTCGTAGCCGTGCGGCAGCGTCATGATGAAGTGATGCAGTCCGACCGCCTTGCAGGCGCGCACGACCTCCTCGTCGGTGACGTTCTGCTTGCTGTAGACGATGTTTTCGCGCACCGTGCCTTCGAACAGCCATGTATCCTGCAGGACCATGCAGAACAGATCGTGCACATTCGCGCGGGTCAGCTGGTCGGTCGGGATGCCGTCGATGCGGATGCAGCCGCCGCCCAGTTCGTAAAAGCGCATGAGCAGGTTGACCATGGTCGTCTTGCCCGCGCCCGTCGGGCCGACAATGGCGATCTTCTGCCCCGCATGCGCGACGGCGGAAAAATCGTGAATGATGATCTTGTCGGGATCGTAGCCGAACCGCACGTGCTCGAAGGAGACCTCGCCGCGGACAGTGGAGGGATCCAGGTGTTTTTTGATCCCCGATTCGTCCGACAGCTCCGCCTCGCCCAAAAATTCGAAGACGCGCTCGGACGCGGCGGCGGCCGTCTGCATACTGGTAAACGCCTGCGCCAGCTGCGAGAGGGGCGACGTGAACAGGCGGACATACAGCGTAAACGCCGTGATCACGCCGAAGTCGGCGATCTGCCCGTTCACGAGCAGGGCGGCGCCCACCACGCAGACGGCGACATAGCCGAGGTTGCCGACAAAGGTCATCAGCGGCATCATCAACCCCGAAAGGAACTGCGACTTCCACGCGCTCCCGTACAGCTTGTAGTTGATCTCGTTGAAGGTATTCTTGACCATGCGCTCGGCGTTGTATGCCTTGACGACGTTATGGCCGGCATAGACCTCCTCGATGTGCCCGTCGATCTCGCCCAGATACCGCTGCTGCCGCGCAAAGTATTTTTGGGAGCGGCCCATGATCCGGAACATCAGCACGAACCCGATCAGGCTCGCGAGGATGGCGGTGAGGGCCATGATCCAGTTGGTCACGAACATCATGACCACGCTGCCGACGAGCATGACGACGGCGGTAAAGAAGGTGGCGACCGACTGATTGAGCGTCTGCCCGATGATATCGACGTCGTTGGTCACGCGCGAGAGCACGTCGCCGACGGCGTGGCGGTCAAAATACTGCAAAGGCAGGCGATTGATCTTTTCGGAAATGGCGGTGCGAAGGCTGCGCGCGTTCTTCTGCGTGACCGTCGCCATGAGCAGGCCCTGGATGTACGAGCAGATCAGCCCGGCGCCGTAGATACAGACGAGCAGGATGCTCAGGCGGAAGACCTCGGCCATGTCGATGGGCTGTACGGCATAGTCGCCCAGGTCGGGCCGATAGGCGAAGGCGTTCTGGATCACCGCGGTCAGGTCGCCCAAAAAATTCGGTCCTGTGAGGTTGAGCACCGTTCCGGCGATCGCAAACAGGAGCGCCACGGCGATCATGACAAAGAGCGGCTTCAAAAAGCGAAAGAGCTGCAAAATTGCCCTGCGGAAGTTTTTCGGCTTTTCGGCAAGAGCGCGGCCGTGCATGCCGTGGCCGCCCGGCCGACGCGGCGTCTGTCCCGTCGTCATGCGCGCTCACCTCCTTTTAATTCCTCTTCCGAAAGCTGCGAATAGGCGATCTCGCGGTAAACCTCGCAGCTTTCCATCAGCTCGTCGTGCGTGCCCTCGCCGACCACGCGCCCCTCTTCGAGGACGACGATGCGGTCGGCGTCGCGGATGGTGCCGATGCGCTGGGCGACGATGACCGAAGTCACCCCCGCCAGTTCGTGTTTGAGCGCCTGGCGCAGCAGTTTATCCGTCTTGTAATCGAGCGCGGAGAACGAGTCGTCAAAGATCATGATCTCCGGGTCGCGGCAGACGGCGCGCGCGATGGACAGGCGCTGTTTCTGCCCGCCCGAAAAATTGGTCCCGCCCTGCGAAACGAAGGAACGGTATCCGTCCTCCTTGCTCTCGACAAACTCCTTGGCCTGCGCGATGCGCACCGCCTCTTTCACCTTCTCTTCGGTAAATTCCAGCCCGTCTTTTTCGCCGTACGCGACGTTGCTCTCCACCGTTCCGGAAAACATCACGGCGCGCTGGGAAACATAGCCGATCTTGTCGTGCAGGGCACGGAGGGCATACGCGCGGACGTTGACGCCGTCCACGAGCACCTCCCCTTCCGTCGCATCGTAAAAGCGGGGGATGAGGTTGACGGCCGTGGATTTGCCACTGCCCGTCGAGCCGATGAGCGCGACCGTCTGGCCGTGCTCTGCCTTGAAGCTGACGTCGTGCAGCACGTCGTCGCTCGCGTCGGGATAGCGGAAGGAGACGTGGCGGAATTCCACCGTGCCGACGGGAGAGCCGGCCGGAAGCTCGGTCATCGTCCCGTCGAGGATGGCGGGTTTGGTATCGAGGACCTCGCCGATACGGCGGATCGAGACCATCGCGCGCGGCAGGATGATAAAGATGATGGTCAGCATCATAAACGCGGCGACGACCTGCATCGCATACCCGGAAAACGCCGCCATCTGCCCGAACAGCGCCGCGCGTTCGGCCCCCGTGGGCAGGGCGTCGATCAGCGATGCGCCGATCCAATAGATGGCGAGCGTGAGCCCGCTCATGAGCATGGTCATCACCGGCGCCATGACCGCCATGGCGCGCGAAGTGAACAGCTGCGTCTTGGTCAGCTCATCGTTGGCGCGGCCGAACTTTTTCTCCTGGTATTCCTCAGCGTTGTAAGCGCGCACGACGCGCACGCCGGTCAGGTTTTCGCGCGTGACGGCGTTGAGGTTATCCGTCAGCTTCTGCACCTTGCGGAATTTGGGAAAGACGGCGAGCAGCAGGAACAGCATCAGCGCGACCATCAGCACGACGGCCGCCGCCGTCACCACCGACCACTGCCAGTTGGTCGAAGTGATCTTGACGATCGCCCAAACGGCGAGGATGGGCGCCTTGATGACCACCTGCATGCCCATCGAAACGACCATCTGCACCTGCGTGATGTCGTTGGTGGTGCGGGTAATGAGGGAAGCGGTGGAGAAGCGGTTGATCTCCTCCATCGAAAAGCTCTCCACGCGGTCAAAGACCTGCGCGCGCAGGTGGAACGAGAGCGCGGCCGCAATGCGCGCAGCAAAAAAGCCGACCGCGACCGAACTGAGCGCGCTGCCGAGCGCGCAGGCGAGCATCAGCGCGCCGTCGCGCCAGATCCCGCCCATCGCGGCCGCCGTGCCGGACACGGCCAGCCTGGTGATGCTCGACATATAGTCGGGCATCGTCAGATCCAGCCAGACCTGCAGCACGATAAAGCACACCGATAAGGCCATATACAGCCATTCGCGCCATCGCAGCGCCTTGAAAATGCGGAACAATTTGATCTCCTTTTGCCGTTTCTGTCGATTCATACGATTATACCATACGCGCCCGGCATTGTCAATGGTGCCGTGCAGGCAACCCAAAGATTTCCTTCGCCGTTCTCCTTTTTTATGGGATTGACAAACGCGCGCCCCTCCTGTATAATAGGAGCAAACGATGCGGATGTATTCCGCAAACAAGGAGAACGACTATGCCCAATCTGCTTTTACCCGGCTGGGTCGTGCCGACCATCGTCGTCGCGGTCGTGGTGCTGCTCGTCATCATCATCGCCGCCGTCTGCGTCGGCACCTACAACAAATTCGTCAAGATGCGCAACACCTGCGAGGAGGCGTGGGCGACCATCGACGTCTATCTCAAAAAGCGCTACGACCTCATCCCCAACCTCGTGGAGACGGTCAAAGGCTATGCCAAGCACGAGAGCGGCACGCTCGAGAGCGTGATCGCGGCGCGCAACGCCGCCATGTCTGCGACCGCGCCCAAAGACAAGATCGCCGCCGAAAACGCGCTGACCGGCACCCTGCGCTCGCTGTTCGCGGTGGCGGAGGCATATCCGCAGCTGCAGGCAAACGCGAACTTCCTCGACCTGCAAAACCAACTCAAACAGATCGAGGCCGAGCTCGCCAACGCGCGCAAGTACTACAACGCGACGGTGCGCCAGATCAACACCAAAATGCAGACCTTCCCCTCCAATCTCATCGCCGGCATGATGCGGCTGCAAAAATTCGATTATTATGAGATCGAAGAGGAAGAGCGGCAGAACGTGAAAGTTCAGTTTTAGACGGAGGGATCATGACCGCAAATTTGACGAGGAGGCTGTCCTGCGCGGCGCTACTCCTCGCCCTGCTGATCGCGCTGGCCGTATGTCTGCCCGCGCCCGCCGCGCACGCCGCGGGGGCTGGCTATACCTTTACCGAATACACGGTGACCGCGCGCTATACGGGCGGCAGGACACTGCGCGTCGAAGAGAGCATCGACGTCTCCTTCGAAACGGGCGGCGGCCACGGCATCTTCCGCAGCCTGCCCGTCAACAGCGGGGAACGGTATTCCGCCGTGACGGGCGACGTCGCCATGAGCGAGCTGACCGACCGATTCCTCTATGTGTACCTGGGCGATGCGGGCGATTCGATCGCGAGCGGCGACGTGCGCTCCTACACCTTCGCCTACGACTTTACCCTGCCCGTCGGCGCTGAACGCGACAGCTTTCAACTCAACATCCTCGGCACGGGCAACGAGGCCGCGACCGAACACTTTATCGGCCGCATGATCGTCCCCTTCGAGCCTTCGTCGGCGACCGTGTTCGCCGGCTCCTACGGCGACGGCAGCGGACAGCCGCTGGCATGGACGCAAAGCGGGGACGAGTACGAGCTCCGCTACGAGGCGAGCGACATCCTGCCCGGCCACGGCGTGACCTTTGCCGTCGATTTTGCGCCCGGCACGCTGCCCGGCGAATCGCTGACCGCGGCGGAGATCGCCCTCATCGCCGTCGCCGCCCTGCTGGGCGCGGCGGCCATCCTGCTCGCCCTGCTCCTGCCGCGCGGAACGGTGATACCCGTCGTTCAGTTTACCCCGCCCGAGGCGATGGATCCCCTGCAGATGGGCTACCGCATCGACCTGAAGGCGAGCAACGAGGACGTGACGTCGCTGCTGTTCTATCTCGCGGACAAAGGCCACCTCGACATCGACATGGCCAACCCGAAGGATCCGCGGCTCGTCCGCCGCGATCCGCTGCCCGACAGCGCGCCCTTTTACCTGAAAACGCTGTACAACGACCTGTTCCGCGGGTGCAGCGAAGTGATGGTCAGCGCCCTGAAAAACAGCTTTTACAAGACGACCGAATTTGTGCGCGGGGCCGTCGTCCGCGAAAACAAAAACTTTTTCCGCCGCGCGCAGACGGCGCTGTCCGTCCTGCTCGCCGCCGCGGCGGGCGCGCTCGGCCTGTTCGCGCCCATGATCGCCGCGCTCGCGGCAGGCATAGCGCCCTCCCTTTCCTTTTTGTTCCCGGGGATCGGGCTCGCTCTCGCCGCGGCGCTCTGCTATATGATCGGCCGCACCGCCATCCGCCACTCCGTCAAGTGGGGAAACGGAAAGGCGGCCGCCTTCGGGCTGCTCGCCCTGCCCGTCGCCGCGCTGGGCTCTGCCCTCTTCTGTTGGGGAGCCAGCCCCTTCCTGCTCCGAACGGCGGCACAGATCGCGCTCTGCCTCTGCCTTTCGGCGGCCATGATCGCCGCCCCCTGGTGCAACCGCCGCACAGCGGAGTATTTGCGCCAGCTGGGCGAGATCGCCGGCTTTGCCGATTTTATCCGTCTCGCCGAAAAAGATCGGCTGGAGGCGCTGCTCGCCGAAGACCCCGCTTTCTATTACCACATCCTGCCCTACGCGCAGGTGCTCGGCGTTTCCGATATTTGGGAAGATAAATTCCGCGACATCGCGACGGAGCCGCCGCGCTGGCTCTCCAACCGCCCGAGCGCGTTTGATTTCCTGCTCTTCCACTCCTTCTACCGCAGCACCGCGCTGCTTCTGACGACCAACATGTCCTCCCGCCCCGCGCCCAAGGGAGGCGGATTCGGCGGCGGTTTTTCTGGCGGCGGATTTTCGGGCGGCGGCGGTTTTTCTGGCGGCGGATTCGGCGGCGGCGGCAGCGGCCGCTGGTAAAGCGGCTCGGTTGTGCCGCACCATCGGCAAAAAACAGAACCCTGCGCCGCCCCTGCGGCGCGGAAACAGTCCTTTCTCGCCCCCCTGCGACGCGGAAGCGGGCCCATCCCGCGCCCGACCTTGCGATGACTGGGCAAAGCCTGGCGCCCGACCTTGCGATAGCTGAGGGCAAAGCCTGGCACCCGCCAGCGGACCGCAGGCCCGCCGCCGCGGCGCAGGGCAACGTCACCCCAAACCTGCGGAAAACAACACGAGAGAGCGGAGGCAACGCCTCCGCTCTCTCTTTTTATAAAAAATATCCCGTTTTACAAAAACGATCCCGTCACGAAAAAATATCCCGTCACGAAAAACGATCCCGCGAGCCGCCCGCCCTGCCGTGCGCGGCAAAGTACGGGCCGAGGCCCGCCTCGTGGGTGACGACGTACGTCCAAGCAAAATTTTTGCCGACGACAAACACGTCCGCCCCGTCGGCAAAGTCGAGGCTGCGGGCATCGGGCGGGCAGGCGCGGAAGCGATAAGCGATCTTTTTGCCGCCGCCGTTGAACGCGCTTTCCTCGGCGACGAAGGCACCCTTCTTATCCGCGGCATCGAAAGCGGCGTCGGCTGCCGCCTGCTCGAAACAGCGCGCTTTGCCCCAGGTGAACACATGCCACATATGGCAGCCCGCCGCGTCGACGCGCCCTTGCATGACTTCGGCCGAAACGTCCGCCGCAAACGCGGTCTTCCACTTTCGGGAAAAGTCGCACGAATCCATGCCCGCAAGCCGCTCCTTCCATCCTCCGTCCTGTTTCCGCAGATGCATCGCCCCCTCTCGTTCCTCCAGCGCGGCGGCAAAACCGCCCTCCTGCGCCGCCTGCTCAAAAAACCGCCGCGTTTTCCTTAAAACTCGAATTTCGTATCCCTCGAGAAGAGCTGCGCGATGCGGTCCATGCACAATTTATGCCACTCCTCGCCCGTCTGCGGCGCCTGCGAGAAGCACACGTCGTACACCGCTTCGGTGATGGGCAGCTCGACGCCCAGCTTCTGCCCCAGCTTTTTCATGGCGGCGGCGGTCATGACGCCCTCGGCAAGTTTGCCGAATTTCTGCCCCTTGACCAGCATTTCCCCGTACATGCGGTTGTGCGAATGGCGGGAAAAGAGGGTGGTCTCGTAGTCGCCCAAATGCGCCAGCCCGTAGGCGGAAAACTCGCTCCCGCCCAGCGCCTTGATCAGCCGCGCCACCTCGCGCGCGCCGCGCGACATGAGCGGGCCCTTGAGCGTGGAGACGCCGCCGCCGTCCAGAACGCCCGCCGCAATGCCCATGACGTTTTTGGCCGCCGCGCCGATCTCGGTGCCGATGACGTCGTTTCCGTAATAAAAGCGGATCAGATCGCTCTTGAAGTCGTCGGCGAGCATCTTTTTCAGCTGCGTATCGTAGCCGTCGACGACCATGCAGTTGGGGATCCCCGCCGTAAAATCCTGGATGTGGCCGGGCCCCACCCACACGGCGATGTGCTCCCGGGGGATGCCCGCGTCGATGAGGATCTGCGAGAGCCGCTCGCCCGTTTCCGCCTCGATGCCCTTCATGCACAGCACAAAGATCTTATCCGAAACGTCGGCGGCCGCCTTGATCCGCTCGATAAAGCCGCGCAGCCCCTGCGAGCTGATGGAGATAATGACGATCTCCGCGCGCGAAACGGCGGCAGCGAGGTCGCAGGTCAGCGTGATGGACGCATCCAGCGTCACATATTCGTTTTTGCCCGTATTTTTGAGCACTTCGTACGAGGGATCCCCTTCCGGACCCCACGAATACACTTCCTTTCCCTTTTTGGTGGCGAGATACCAGGCGATGAACGAACCCCAGCGCCCGCAGCCGAGAACGGATATCTTTTGCATATTGACCTCCCCTTATGCGAAATTTTTGTTGGAAACGAGGCGCGTCACAGCTCTTTGCGCTCGTTGAAAGCGCGCGAAAGCGTGACGTCGTCCGTGTATTCGATCTCCGAGCCGACGGGGATCCCGCGGCTGAGCCGCGTGACCCGCACGCCCAGCGGCTTGATCAGTTTGGCGATGTACAGCGCGGTGGCATCCCCCTCGACGTCGGGATTGGTGGCGAGGATCACTTCCTCCACGTTCCCTTCGCCCACGCGGGCGAGCAGTTCGCGGATACGGATATCGTTGGGACCGATCCCCTCCATCGGGTTGATGACCCCGTGCAGAACGTGGTACACGCCGCGGTATTCGTGCAATTTTTCCAGCGCGATGACGTCCTTCGGTTCCTTGACCACACAGATCACGCGGCCGTCGCGCTCTTTGCAGATGTCGCACACCTCGTTTTCGGTGAAATTTCCACACACCTTGCAATAGCGCACCTTCTGTTTGGCGTTGAGGATGGCGGAAGCAAAGTTGCGCGCCTCCTCTTCGGGCATGTCGATGATGCGGTAGGCGTACCGCTGCGCCGTCTTTTTCCCCACGCCGGGCAGTTTGGAAAACTCGTTGATCAGCCGGCCGATGGGTTCGATGTAGACCTGCATGGCTTACAGCAGACCTCCCGCGCCGCCCAGACCCCCGAACGGAGCCATCTTCTCTTTATAGACGGCGTCTGCCTTGGCATACCCGTCGTTGATGGCGGCGAGGATGAGGTCCTCGAGCATCTCGACGTCTTCGGGGTCGACCACCTTGGGGTCCAGCTCAATGCCGTCGATCTTCTTCTTCGCGTTCATATAGACGACGACCGCCTCGCCGCCGCTCGTGCCGACGATCTCCCAATCGTCGAGCAGCTTTTCCGTCTCCTGCAGCTGCTCCTGCATCTTCTGCGCCTGCTTCATTAAATTCTGCATGTTGCCGCCGCCCATGCCGCCTCTGAATCCTGCCATTGTTTTCTTCTCCTGATCGATTTTATTTGCCGCGCGCCTCGTACGCGCCTCTTCATTTGATCTCGATGTCCGTATCCGGGAAATTTTTCTGCAGCGTCTCGATGTCCGCCTCCAGCGGGTCCTTGGTTTCCCCCTTGCGGCGGATCTCGAAGCTGTGGATGCCGATGGCGGCGAGCGCCGCCTGCACGTTTTTATAATTGTCCTCGCTGTTCAGACGGCGGAAGATGGTGTCGTTGTCCGTCGTGAGGACGAATGTGTCCCCCTCGAACGCCGTTTCCAGATCCTGGCACATGGTGAACAGCACGCCGCTCTTGACGTTCCGCCGCAGAGAACGGCGAAAATACGCCCCCGCCTTGGCGCGGTTTGCGGGCGCCGATGCGTCCACGTCTTTGGGCTCTTCCCGCCTAAGCGAGACGGGCTCGGGCGGGGCGGAATAGCCGCCCCCGAAATTTTCGGGCGGGGCCTCCTCGTCGGAGGGGACCTCCCGCATCCAGGGCGCCTCTTCGCGGCGGGCGGGGCCTGCCGACGCGGGCGCGCGCTCTGCGGAAGGCACAGAGGCTTCGTCCGCGCGCTCCGCGGCCGGATGCGCCGGCACAAAGGCGCCGGAAGCCAGCTTCCCTTCCAGAATATCCAGCCGCCGCGCGAGGGTCAACACGTCGAGGTCGGAAGCGGGCAGGCAGGCCTTGACCAGCGCCGTTTCCAGGACGATACGCGGCGAAGAGGTGTACCGCAGGTCCGACTCCAGCGCCGCGAAGATCTCACAACAGCGCAGCAGCTTTCGGCCGTCCGCCTTGCCCGCGATGCGCTTCACTTCCGCATACATCTCGTCGGGCAGGCCGAGGACGGCGTTGCCGTCGCGGCAGGTGGAGGCGACCACGCAGCGGTTGAGAAAGGCGAGCAGGTCCTTCGCCAGCACGCCCACCCCCTTGCCGGAGGCGATCACCCCTTCCGCCTTTTCCAGCGCGCCGCCGGCGTCGTCGGAGAGCACTGCCTCGCCCAGCGCGGCGACCTCATAAAAATCCGCGCTGCCGAGCACCTCGTTCACGTCCGCATAGGTGAGTTTGCCGCGGCTGTACGAGATGCACATATCCGCGACGGAGAGGCTGTCGCGCATGCTTCCCGCGCCGGCGCGGGCGATGGCGGAGACCGCCTCGTCCTCGTACTCCTTCCCCACCGCGCCGAGGATCTCTTTGAGCCGCGCCTCGATGTCCGCCTGCGGGATGAGCTTGAAGTCAAACCGCATACAGCGGGAGAGGATGGTCGCGGGGAGCTTGTGCGGCTCGGTCGTCGCGAGGATGAACACCGCGTGCGCGGGCGGCTCTTCCAGCGTCTTCAACAGGGCGTTGAAGGCGGAATCGGAGAGCATGTGCACCTCGTCGATGATATAGACTTTATACCGCCCCGCGACGGGCGGATACTGCACCTTTTCGCGCAGGTCGCGCATCTCGTTGACGCCGTTGTTGGACGCCGCGTCGATCTCGGCGATGTCGAGGTTGGCGGGGTCGGCGAGCGCCCTGCACGCCGCGCACTCGCCGCAGGGCGAGCCCTCGCGCGGGTGTTCGCAGTTGACGGCGCGCGCACAGATCTTGGCGGTGCTCGTCTTGCCCGTGCCGCGCGGCCCGCAGAACAGGTAGGCGTGGCCGATATGCCCGCTCTCGATCTGGTTGCGCAGGATGCGCACGATGTGTTCCTGCCGCACCAGCCCGCCCAGCGTGGTCGGGCGGAAGGCGCGGTACAATGCCTGATACGACATGGCTACCTCCTCGATCGTCCCTGTCCGTTCGTTCCGCCGCCGAGCAGGGCCGCCGCCTTGCGCTTGGCGCGCTGCACGGCGTTGTCCGCGCTCTTCTCGCTGCGCCGCTCGCGCGCGGCGATCTCGGCGATGCTCAGCCCTTCCATATACAGGGTGAGCGCGCGGTATTCGGCGGGGGAGAGCGCCCCGCGCAGCTTTTCCAAAAACTCGCTGCGTTCCTCGTCGCCGATGAGCAGCGCTTCGGGGTCTTCCGCGGCGTACAGCGCGCCCTCCGCCTCGTTTTCGGGGGGAAGGGGCACCGCGCGGTTGAGCGGCGCATTTTTCAGCCGCGCCGCGCTGCGCACCGCGCCGATGATGCGGCGCTGGATGCACAGATAGGCGAAATTTTTGAAGCTGAGCCCGCCTTCTTTGAAGTCGGTGACGGCGCGGTACAGCCCGATCATCCCCTCCTGCGCGAGGTCCTCCGCATCGCCCCCGGCGAGGAAAAAGGAGCGGGCGACGCCGCGCACGACGTTCTTATAGCGGCGCAGCAGCTCTTCGGCGGCGGCTTTGTCCCCCTGCTGCGCGGCGAGGGCGAGGCTTTCGTCGCTCATCGGCGCTGCCGCACCGCCTCATAGGCGGCGATGCCCAGCGCGACGGACGCGTTGAGCGAATTGACCTTCCCGTATAAAGGGAGGGAGAGGATCTTGTCGCACTTTTTGCGGGTGAGCGGCGCGATGCCGCGGTCCTCGCCCCCGACGAGAAGCGCGATGTCCCCCGTCAGATCGGCCGAATAGATGTCCTCGCCGTCCGCTTCCAGGCCGTACACCCAGTAGCCCGCCTTTTGCAGCTGCTCGACGGCGTAATTGACGCCCGGCACGCGCGCCACGCGCACATGGTTGGCGGCGCCCTCGCTGATGCGCACGACCGCGCCCGTCACCTGCGCGCTCTTGTTCTTGGGGATGATGACCCCGTCCGCCCCCGCGCACTCGGCAACGCGCAGGATGCTGCCCAGGTTGTGCACGTCCTCCACGCCGTCGCAGACGATGACCATGCGCCCGCCCGCTTTGGGAGCGAGCAATTCGGAAAGTTCCGCGTATGCGTAGTCGGACACATAGGCGATGACGCCCTGGTGCCGCCCCGTCTCGCTCTCGCGGTCGAGGGCGCGCGCGTCCGCAAACTGCACGCGGATATTCCTTTCCCGCGCCATCGCGAAGATGCGGCCGGCGCTCCCTTCCGCGCCCTTCTGCATGAGCAGCTTATCGATCTCTTTATCCGTCTTGAGCAGCTCTAAGACGGCGTTTCTGCCTTCGATCTTCATACCTGTTCTCCCGCAAACAGCTCGTCGATGCGCGCGTAGTCCCCGACCAGATACAGGAACCCGACGACCGCCTCGAACCCGGTGGAAATGTTGTATTCGGCGACGGAGGCGTTCTTGCTCCTGGTCGGCTTTTTCGCGTTGCGGCCGCGCAGGAAGATCTCCTTCTCCTCCTCGGTCAGCTTGGCGAGCATCCCGTCGGCGAGCGCCGCCTGCCCCTTCGCCGAAACGCGCGCGGACGCCAGCTTTTGCAGCATCCCCGTCTTATAGTCGGCGGAAAAGACCAGCCCTTCGCGCACATACAGCGACCACACCGCGTCCCCGATAAAGGCGAGCACGACGGCGTTCATCCCGCGCGCGCGTTCGCGCGGCATCCTCTCGTTGAATCGGATCATACGGTCATTATACCACATCCGCGCGGAAATTTCAATAACCTTGCGCCCTTCCGCCGCAAATTTACGCCCCCGCGCCCCGCTCGCGCCCGCCTACCGCGCGGAACCCGCCCGCGCCCCCGCTCTCCTGCACCGCTCAGCCGCCGCACGGCCGCCGCGCGCCACTTCTTCCCCTTCCCGCCGCCGCACGGCCGCCGCGAAAAAAATCCGCCCCAAATTTGCCGCAGGGTATTGACAACTTCTTCCCGCCGGGCTATAATACAGGC
>CASEIS010000094.1 GCA_949287895.1 uncultured Bacillota bacterium | reverse complement strand
TTGAGGGTGCCCTTCTTCTGCGCCTCGAGCACTTCGTCGATGGAGACGCGGCGCTCGGACACCTTGTAGCCGTGCGCGCGCAGCAGCTCGATGCTGCTCTTGCGGGTGATGCCGGGCAGGATGGAGCCGACCAATGCGGGGGTGACGACCTCTCCGTCGATGACGAAGAACATATTCATCGAGCCCACTTCTTCGACGTACTTCTTTTCGTTGGCGTCCAGCCAAAGGACCTGGTCGAAGCCCTTCTTTTCCGCTTCCTCGCCCGCTTTCAGGGAGACGGCGTAGTTGGCGATGCACTTGGATTCGCCCGTGCCGCCGACGGTCGCGCGGGTGTAGTAGTCTTCGACGAGCAGGCGTGTGGGCGCGAGGCCGTGCGCGTAGTAGCTGCCGACCGGCGAGAGGATGATGAAGAAGAGGTACTCGCTGCTCGCGTGCACGCCCAGCGCGACGTTGGTCGCGATGATGGACGGGCGGATGTACAGCGCGGTGCCGGGCGCCGTCGGGATCCAATCTTTTTCGACGCGCAGCAGCTCGAACAGGCCGTCGAGGGCGACCTTTTCATCGATGCGCGGGATGCACATGCGGTCGGCCGAGCGGTTCATGCGCTTGAAGTTCTCTTCCGGACGGAAGACGCGCACCTCTCCCTTCTCGTTGCGGAAGGCCTTCAGCCCCTCGAAGATGCCCTGTGCATAGTGGAACACGGTGGTCGCGAGGTCGAAGGGAACGGGGCCGTACGGCTCGATGACCGGCTCTTCCCACTTGCCGTCTTTATACTTCATCGTCAGCATATAGTCGGTGAAGATCTTGCCAAACCCGAGCTTGCTCTGGTCGGCGGGTTTTTCTTTCAATTTTGTCGCTTGGATGAATTTCATTTCCGTTTTCTTCCTTACCGCAGGACAAACGCCCTGTTTTTTCTTAATATTATAGCACACGGAAGTGCATTTGTAAATGATTTACAAATCAGATTATTCAAATTGACGCGATCGATTTTTCCGATGGTCCCCCTATTTTGCGAGGGGGAAGGGAAAGAGGTACTCCTCCCCCTCCGCGCAGGATACGCGGCCGCCCATGAAGTCGACCGCACCCGCGGAGAACGCCGCAGCCTCCGCCGAGCGCACCGCCGCGACGACGCACACCTTGTCTGTGTACTGCGTGTCCTTCACCGAGCAGTCGCGCGCGGAAAGGTAGCGGCGGATGGCGTCGTAGTGCTCATAGCCGACGGTCAGGGAGATATCGCGGCAGGGCGTGAAGGCGCGGATATCCGCTGCGGCGAGCACGTCGGCCGCCGCCCCCGCGTACGCGCGCACCAGCCCGCCCGCACCCAGCTTGATGCCGCCGAAGTAGCGGGTGACGACCACCGCCGTCTCGAACAGCTTTTTGCTGCGGATGACCTCGAGGATGGGCATGCCCGCCGTGCCCTGCGGCTCGCCGTCGTCTGAAAAACGGAGCAGGTTGCCCTCCTTGTCGGCGACGAAGGCGAAGCAGTTGTGGGTGGCGAGGGAGTGCTGCGCGCGCACGCGCGCGACAAAGGCGCGCGCCTGCTCCTCCCCCTCTGCATGCGCGCAGCGGGCGATGAAGCGGGAGCGCTCGATGACCTTTTCACACTCGCTCTCTGCAAAGACGGAATGGTAGCCGTGCATAGTCCCTCCGCGGCGCAAGCGCACCGCAATGTTTTTTGTCTGTCTGTATAAAATCTGTCTGTATAAAAGACGGGCGGCGCCCCCGCAAGCGGGGGCGCCGCCGCGCGCCTTTGCTTTCTATGTCCGGATGCGCACATGAGCGCGCCGCCCGCGCGCGTCAGGCGAGCAGGACGCGGATGTGCACCTTCTTCCCTTTATGGAGGACGAACTCTCCCTTCTCCCTCGCCGCGGCGGGGATGGGCGCGTTGACGTCTTCCACCTTGTCTTCGTCCACCTTGACGGCGCCCCCCTCGATGAGGCGGCGCGCTTCGCTCTTGGACTTGGCGACGCCGCAGGCCGCCATCGCGTCGGCGACGGTCGCCGTGTCGGCGGGGATGGATGCCGTGGGCATATTTTCCGCATCGCCGCCGAAGGCCGCCTTGGCCTGGGCGCGGGCGGCGTCCGCCTTCGCTTCGCCGTGCACCATCTTGGTCAGCTCGTAAGCGAGGCGCTCTTTGGCGGCGTTCATGCGCTCGTCGCGGTGGGCGCACAGCTGCGCGATCTCCTCGAGCGGGAGGAAGGTGAGCAGCTTGAAGCACTTTTCGACGTCCGCGTCGTCGGTGTTGCGCCAGTACTGATAAAATTCGTACGGGGAGGTCTTGTTTTCATCCAGCCAGACGGCGCCCTTGGCCGTCTTGCCCATCTTGCGGCCGTCGGAAGTGGTGAGCAGGGTGAAGGTCATCGCGAAGGCGGGCTGCTGCTCTTTGCGGCGGATGAGGTCGGCGCCGGCGAGGATGTTGCTCCACTGGTCGTCGCCACCCAGCTCGAGGCGGCAGCCGTACTTGCGGTAGAGCACCAAAAAGTCGTACGCCTGCATGAGCATATAGTTAAATTCCAGGAAAGACAGGCCGCGCTCGTAGCGAGATTTGAAGCACTCCGCCGAGAGCATCTTGTTGACGGAGAAGTGCACGCCGATCTCGCGCAGGAAGTCGATATAGTTGAGCTGCATCAGCCAGTCGGCATTGTTGACCATGACCGCGCCGTTGTCGCCGTCAAAGCGGATGAAGCGCGCCATCTGCTTGCGGAAGCACTCACAATGGTAGTCGACCGTCTCGCGCGTCATCATCTGGCGCATGTCCGTACGGCCGGAGGGGTCGCCGATCATGCCGGTGCCGCCGCCGATGAGCACGATGGGCTTGTGCCCCGCATCCTGCATGTGCTTCATCGCGATCAGCTGCATGAAGTGCCCGACGTGCAGCGAATCGGCCGTCGGGTCGAAGCCGATGTAAAAGGGCACGCTCTCCCTGCCGAGCATCTCGTACAGTTCGTCTTCATAGACGGTCTGCTTGATAAATCCCCTCTCGCGGAGGGTGTCCATCACGTTTTTAGCCATTCTATCTTCCTCTCTTCGTGCGGGGGCCTGCCCGCGCTTGTTCTTGCTTGTATTGTGTGCGGCCCGCCGTGCGCCATCCCGCCAAACGCGGGCGTGCGCGACCCCCGCAGGCGCTTCGGCCGGCCGTATCGCTTATGATTCTACCATATTTTCAGATTTTTGTAAACAGTCCGCGCGCGGCCAAACGGCTCTTTCCAAAAAAAATCGGGGGCGGCGCCGGAATTTCTTGCAAATATATTGATAATTTTTCGCGATTATGGTATAATTTTAGACGGTCAAACCGACAATTCAAACGGTCAAATTTATATCGGAGGAAGTAGTATGCACTATTCACGCGAAGTTGAAGAGATGATCTGCGTAACCAAGGGCCCCTACCACGGCCCCGCTCCCATCCCCGAAGAAGGAAAATGGGTCCAGGCGAAGGAGATCAAAGACATTTCCGGCCTCACGCACGGCGTGGGCTGGTGCGCGCCGCAGCAGGGCGCCTGCAAGCTGACGCTCAACATCAAAGAGGGCGTCATCCAGGAAGCGCTCGTCGAGACGCTGGGCTGCTCGGGCATGACCCATTCGGCGGCAATGGCGGCGGAAATCCTGCCCAAAAAGACCATCCTCGAGGCGCTCAACACCGACCTCGTGTGCGACGCGATCAATACGGCGATGCGCGAGCTGTTCTTGCAGATCGTGTACGGCCGCAGCCAGTCTGCCTTCTCCGACGACGGCCTCGTGATCGGCGCCGGCCTTGAAGACCTCGGCAAGGGCACCCGCTCGCAGATCGGCACCATGTACTCGACCGCTGCCAAGGGCGTGCGCTACCTCGAAATGACGGACGGCTACGTCAAGAGAATGGCTCTGGACTCGAACAATGAAGTGATCGGCTACGAGTTCGTCAACTTCGGCAAGATGATGGACTTTGTCAAGAGCGGCATGGACGCGAACGAAGCGCTGCAGAAGGCGACGGGTCACTACGGCAGATTCACCGAAGCGGACGGGGCGGTCAAGTACATCGACCCCCGCAAACAGTAAGGAGGTAGCGAGCAATGAGCATTACGTTTGAAGGTTACGAAAGAAGAATCGACCAGATCCGTCCCGTGATGGACAAGTACGGCATCAAAGACTTCGAAGACGCGAAGCGCATCTGCAACGAACACGGCTTCGACGCATATGACATCGTCAAGAGCGTGCAGCCCATCGCCTTCGAGAACGCGGGCTGGGCATACACCCTCGGCTCTGCCATCGCCATCCAGAAGGGCTGCACCAAGGCGGCCGACGCGGCAGAGGCCATCGGCGAAGGCCTGCAGGCTTTCTGCATCCCCGGCTCCGTCGCCGACCAGCGTAAGGTCGGCCTCGGCCACGGCAACCTCGCGGCCATGCTGCTGCGCGACGAGACCAAGTGCTTCTGCTTCCTCGCAGGTCACGAGTCCTTCGCCGCGGCGGAAGGCGCCATCGGTATCGCCAAGAATGCGAACAAGGTCCGCAAAGAGCCGCTGCGCGTCATCCTCAACGGCCTCGGCAAGGATGCGGCGTACATCATCTCCCGCATCAACGGCTTCACCTATGTGCAGACCAAGTACAACTATTATACCGGCGAGCTGACCGTCGTCAACGAGACCCCCTACTCGACCGGCGAGCGCGCCAAGGTCAAGTGCTACGGCGCCGACGACGTCAACGAGGGCGTCGCGATCATGATCAAGGAGCAGGTCGACGTCTCCATCACCGGCAACTCGACCAACCCGACCCGCTTCCAGCACCCCGTCGCGGGCACCTACAAGAAGTGGGCGTGGGACAACGGCAAAAAGTACTTCTCCGTCGCGTCCGGCGGCGGCACGGGCAGAACGCTGCACCCCGACAACATGGCGGCCGGTCCTGCCAGCTACGGCATGACGGACACGATGGGCCGCATGCACTCGGATGCGCAGTTCGCAGGTTCTTCCTCCGTTCCCGCGCACGTCGAGATGATGGGCCTGATCGGCGCCGGCAACAACCCGATGGTCGGCATGACCGTCGCTTGCGCGGTCGCAGTCCAAGAGGGAATGAGCAAGTAAGCTCGCTTATAAGAAAACCAAAACGGGCTCCCGCAAGGGAGCCTGTTTTCGCGCAAGCGACATGGTCCTCTTTGGGCCGTCGCTTGCGCGGTCGCAGTCCAAGAGGGAATGAGCAAGTAAGTGAGTTCACGAAAATCTCGGCGAGCTGTCGCCTGCGATTTTCCGTGATTTGAAGACAACCCCGCGGGCACGCGCAAGCGCTGACCGCGGGGTTTTCCTCGGCGCGGCATCTTCGGGGCACACCTTAAATAAATGCCGCGCCTTCACCTTTCCCCGTTCGCCGCCCACGCGGCGCAAAGGGCAAAAGCCAAAAGTGTGATTTTGGCTTTTGCATGAAATTCAAAATATAAATATAGAAAACCAAAACGGGCTCCCGCGAGGGAGCCCGTTTTTTATCTCTTATTTTTTGAAGGAGCGCAAGCCGCTCCCCTTTTGTACCGATATGTCGGGTACGGCCGAGGCGGACTGCTTCAAACCCTTATGCCTGGTCGGCGATGGTGTAGAGCAGCGCTTCGGTATCCTCCCAGCCGAGGCAGGGATCGGTGATAGACTTGCCGTAGGTGCGGTCGGCGGTGATGGGCTGGCAGCCCTCGACGAGGTAGCTTTCGATCATCAACCCCTTGATGAGCTTTTTGAGCGCGGGGTTGTACTTGCGGCTGTGCATCACCTCGCCCGCGATGCGGATCTGCTCGCGGAACTGCTTGTTTGAGTTGGAATGGTTGCAGTCGACGATGGCGGCGGGGTTTTTGAGTGCGCGCTCGGCATAGAGAGCGGCGAGGCGGACGAGATCCTCGTAGTGGTAGTTGGGGATGCAGGTGCCGTACTTATCGACGCCGCCGCGCAGGATGCAGTGGGCGAGGTCGTTGCCGCTCGTCTCCACGTCGCAGCCGCGGTACAAAAAGCGGTGCCCCGACTGCGCCGCCTGCACCGAGTTGAGCATGACGGCGAGGTCGCCGCTGGTCGGGTTTTTCATACCGACGGGGATGTCCATGCCGCTGGCGGTGAGGCGGTGCTGCTGGTTTTCGACCGAGCGCGCGCCGACCGCCTCGTAGGAGAGGAGGTCGTCGAGGTAGCTGCGGTTTTCGGGATAGAGCATCTCGTCGGCGGCGGTGAGGCCGCTCTCGCGCATGGCGCGGATGTGCATCTTGCGGATGGCGATGATGCCGTGCAGCAGGTCGGGCGCCTTGTCGGGGCTGGGCTGGTGCAGCATCCCCTTGTAGCCCGCGCCCGTCGTGCGCGGCTTGTTGGTGTAGATGCGCGGGATGATGACGAGCCTTTCGGCGAGCTTCTCCTGCAGGGGCACGAGGCGGGAGACGTACTCGCAGACGGCGTCTTCGTTATCTGCCGAGCAGGGCCCGACGATGACGATGAATTTATCCGACTTGCCCGTGAACACGTCGCGGATGGCGGCGTCGCGCGCGGCTTTGACGGCGGCAAGCTCCGCCGAGAGGGGGAACTGCGCCTTGAGTTCATCCGGCGCGGGGAGCGCCGAGTTCTTCCACATAGACATTTGCTTATTTCTCCGTAAAAGGTACGGGCGGGCGCCGCTTCGGCGCCCGCCCCTGTCGGCAAACTGCGCTGCCGTCAATTCTTCTTCTGAATATACGCGTCGATGGCCTCGGCGGCGGTCTTGCCCGCGCCCATGGCGAGGATGACGGTCGCGGCGCCCGTCACGGCGTCGCCGCCCGCGTAGACGCCCTCGCGCGAGGTCAAGCCGTGCTCGTCGGCGATGATGCCGCCCCACTTCTGCGTCTCCAGCCCCTTCGTCGTGTTCTTGATGAGGGGGTTGGGGGAAGTACCGAGCGCCATGATGACGCAGTCGCACTCGATGTCGAACTCGCTGCCCTCGATGGCGACGGGACGGCGGCGGCCGGAGGCGTCGGGCTCGCCCAGCTCCATGCGGATGCAGGTCATACCCTTTGCCATGCCGTTCTCCCCTTCCAAAATGCGGGTGGGGTTGGTGAGGAAGCGGAAGATGATGCCCTCCTCCTTGGCGTGTTCGACTTCCTCCGCGCGCGCGGGGAGCTCGGCCTCGCTGCGGCGGTAGACGATGGTCACCTCTTCGGCGCCGAGGCGCTTGGCGCAGCGCGCCGCGTCCATCGCGACGTTGCCGCCGCCCACGACGCACACCTTGTGCGCGTGCAGCACGGGGGTGCGCGAGTCCTCTTTATACGCCTTCATCAGATTGACGCGGGTCAGAAATTCGTTGGCCGAATAGACGCTTTTGAGGCTCTCGCCCGGGATGTTCATGAAGCGAGGGAGCCCCGCGCCGCTGCCGATGAACACCGCCTCGAAGCCGTATTCGTCTTTGAGCTCGTCGATGGAGAGGACGCGGCCGATGACCATGTTGGTATCCACCTTGACGCCCAGCGCCTTGAGGTTGTCGATCTCCTTCTGCACGATGGACTTGGGCAGGCGGAACTCGGGGATGCCGTAGGTGAGCACGCCGCCCGCCAGGTGCAGCGCCTCGAACACCGTCACGTCGTAGCCGCGCTTGGCGAGGTCGCCCGCGCAGGTCAGGCCGGCGGGGCCGCTGCCGACGACGGCGACTTTATGGCCGTTGGGTTCGGGCTTGAGGGGAAGGTCGCAGCTGTGGGCGTTGTGCCAATCGGCGACGAAGCGCTCGAGGCGGCCGATGGCGACCGGTTCGCCCTTGATGCCGCGCACGCACTTGCTCTCGCACTGCGTCTCCTGCGGGCAGACGCGGCCGCAGACGGCAGGGAGGCTGCTCGAGAGCTGGATGATCTGGTACGCCTCTTCAAAGGCGCCCTCGGCGACCTTTGCGATGAAATCGGGGATGTGGATGCGGACGGGGCAGCCGCCGACGCACGGCTTGTTTTTGCAGTGCAGGCAGCGCTGCGCCTCTTCGACGGCCGTCTCGGCGGTGTAGCCGAGCGCCACTTCTTCAAAGTTGTGGTTGCGCACGTCGGGCGCCTGGGTGGGCATCTCGTGCTTTTTCAAAGACATATTCGGCATATCACTTGACCTCCTTTTTGAAGAGGTTGCAGGCGAGCTCGCGCTCGCGCTTTTCAAATTCTTTATAGGTAGAGGTGCGCTTGAGCAGCTCGTCGAAGTCGACGGCGTGGCCGTCGAAGTCGGGCCCGTCGACGCAGGCGAACTTCATCTTGCCGCCGACGGTGACGCGGCAGCAGCCGCACATGCCCGTGCCGTCGATCATGATGGGGTTCATGCTGACGACGGTGGGGATATCGTACTGCTTGGTGAGCAGGGAGACGAACTTCATCATGACGACCGGGCCGATGGCGATGACTTCGTCGTATCGGTTGCCCGCCTCGATGAGCGCCTTCAAAGCGTCGGTGACGAGGCCCTTTTCTCCGTAGCTGCCGTCGTCCGTCATCATCTTCAGCACGCTCGAAGCGGAGCGGAACTCCTCCTCGAGGATGACGAGGTCCTTGTTGCGGAAGCCGACGATGGCGTGTACTTCCGCACCCTGCGCGTGCAGCTTTTTGGCGACGGGATACGCGATGGCGCAGCCGACGCCGCCGCCCACGACCGCGACTTTATGCAGCCCCTCGGTGTGCGAGGGCTCGCCGAGCGGGCCGACGAAATCGTGGATATACTCGCCCTCATTCAAATGGTTGAGGCGCTCGGTGGTTCCGCCGACGATCTGGAAAATGATGGTGACGGTGCCCTTTTCTCTGTCGAAATCGGCGACCGTGAGGGGGATGCGCTCCCCTTCTTCATCGACGCGCAGGATGATGAACTGCCCCGGCTCCGCCTTGCGGGCGACAAAGGGCGCCTCCACTTCCATGAGCGTGACCGTCTGGTTCAGCTCTCTCTTTTTCAAAATCTTGTACATAATGACCTGACCGTCCTTTCTTCTCTCGGGACTGCTCCCGTGTTTTTGTCAAAAAATCGTGCTTTTATAGTATAATCGACGGGGACCGTTTTTTCAAGCATTTTTTCGGCCAAAAGCGAAATTTCGGGTATATAAATTTTTTATACCCAAAGGCCCCCTCCCTTTGCACTCCCCTTGCGCCCGCGCGCGGCGGGAGGGGCAAACGACGGGCGGGGAAAGCGGCGCGTAAAGGGCGGGGCGCAGAGCGCCCCGCCCGAACGGTTTTCGGAAAAATTTAATTTTGCATGAGGTTGTTCATCGCCGCGGCGAGCGCGTCGACGGAGGAGCGGATGATGTCGTCGTTGATGCCCGCGCCCCAATACGACTTGCCGCCCTTTTCCAGCCCGACGAAGGAGAGCGCCTTCGAATCGGACTTTTCGCTGAGGGCGTGCTGCTCGTAGGTCGTCAAAAGGAAGTCCAGCCCGAAGTGCTTTTTGAGGGCGTTGGTGACCGCGTCGAGGCGGCCGTTGCCATCCGCCACGCAGACGGTGCGCTCCCCCTTCTGCTCGACGGTGACCGTCGCTTCGATGCCGTCGGCGAGCTGCTTGTAATGGCACTCGGGGATGGAGAAGACGGGGCGGTTTTCGACAAATTCATCCAAAAAGACCTGGTACACCTCGTTCGGCTTGAGCTCTTTGTGGGTGCGGTCGGACACGCCCTTGGCGGCGTAGCCCATCGCCTCTTTGAACTTGGCGGGCAGGTTGAGGCCGAAGTTTTCCTGCAAGATATAGCCGACGCCGCCCTTGCCCGACTGGCTGTTGATGCGGATGACGTCCGTCTGATACTCGCGGCCGACGTCTTGCGGATCGATGGGCAGGTACGGGACGTTCCAGTGGGGCATCTTGTGCTCTTTGCGCCACTGCATGCCCTTGGCGATGGCGTCCTGATGGGAGCCGGAGAAGGCCGCGAACACGAGCGAGCCCGCGTACGGCTGGCGGGGCGAGACGGCCATCTGCGTGTACTCGGTGTACTTTTCGCAGATGTCGGGCATGCAGGAGAAGTCAAGCTGCGGGTCGACGCCCTGCGAATACATATTCATGGCGATGGTGACGATATCGGCGTTGCCGGTGCGCTCGCCGTTGCCGAACAGCGTGCCCTCGAAGCGGTCGGCGCCCGCCAAAAGGCCCATCTCGGAGGCGGCGACGGCGCAGCCGCGGTCGTTGTGCGGGTGCAGACTGAGCACGACGTTTTCGCGGTGCAGCATATTTTTGGAGAGATACTCGACCTGCTGCGCGAAGACGTGCGGCATCGCGTTTTCGACGGTGGCGGGCAGGTTGATGACCGCCTTGCGGTCGGGCGTGGGCTTCCACACGTCGAGCACGGCGTTGCACACCTCGAGCGCGTACTCGGGCTCGGTGCCGGTGAAGGACTCGGGGCTGTACTCGAAGCGGTACTTGGCGCCCGCCTCGTCGGCGAGCTGTTTGAGCAGCCGCGCGCCGTCCACGGCGATCTTGCAGATAGCCGCCTTATCCTTTTTGAAGACCTGCTCGCGCTGGGCGACGGAGGTGGAGTTGTAGACGTGCACGATGGCGTTTTTGGCGCCGCGGACGGCGTCGAACGTCTTGCGGATGATGTGCTCGCGCGCCTGCGTGAGCACCTGCACCGTCACGTCGTCGGGGATGAGCCCGTTGTCGATGAGGGTGCGCAGGAAGGTGTACTCCGTCTCGCTGGCGGCGGGGAAGCCGACCTCGATCTCCTTGAAGCCGACCTTGACCAGAAGTTTGAAGAACTCGACCTTCTGCTCGAGCGTCATCGGCTCGATGAGCGCCTGGTTGCCGTCGCGCAGGTCGACGCTGCACCAGATGGGCGCGCGGTCGATGCTGTCCTTTTCCGCCCAATCCATGCAGCGTACGGGGGGAAGAAAATACTGCTTGGTGTACTTTTCGAAATTTTTCATATCGGCTTTCTCCTCCATTTTTTCAGAATAATAAAAAACCCTGCTTTCCTCTCCGAAGAGACGAAAACAGGTTTCGCGGTACCACTCTCGTTCACGCGGGCGCGCCGCGTGCTCTCTGTAAGATACTTGCCCGTGCGGGCGCATATCCCTCTCCTGTAACGGGGAGCCCCCGTCCCGCTTCTACTCGGCATCCTTTCGAGCGGGCCGCTCGGCGGCGAGTTCGTCCGACCGCTTCGACCGCCTCGCACCTGCCGGCGGCTCTCTGGAGCCCGCGTCATCGGATTACTGTTCCGCTTCACAGCGTTATTTTGCTTCATTTTTTATTATTATAGCACAACCCGCGCCGCTTGTAAAGCGTTTTATGCCGCTATTTTTTTGAAATGCCGCCGCAAGGGCAGCGCCCTCCGCGCGAAAGCGGCCGCCCGTTCGGGCGGCCGCTGCCGTGTTTTTATCATGCGCGGGCGCGATATTTTTGTTATGCGCGGGCGCGGAAGTAGTTCTCATAGGCGGAGAGGTCGACGGCGGCCTCATCGTACGAGAAGGTGACCGTCGAGCTGCCCGTGCAGTTCGCATTGACAAATTTTTTGGAAGTGTACACCTCTTCCGTCGTCACCGACAGGGGCGTCCAGTCGGCGGCGATGCGCACCGTCAGGCGGATGGAGGTGAAGGCGGGCTCTTCGTCCAGATCGCCCATCGTGACCATCTGCTTCTTATAATAGAAAGCGGCGTCGCTGCCCTCCTCGACGCAGAGGTCGAAGGTGAGCACAAACTCATCCCCTTCCGCCTGCACGTCGGCAGAGAGGACGGTATCTTCGGTGACGACGAAGTCGGTCAGCTCGCCCGCCCACACGCCGTAGCGCGCCTCGGCGGCGGCCGTGTCCAGCACCTCGAGCGGCTCCCCTTCCGCCCATTCGACGCCGCTCTCCCAATCGGCCGCGTCGTCGGAGGCGGGGCCGCGCACGATCACTCCGTCCTCGCCGTAATACTTCTGCACCGCCTTGGAGGGCGCGAGCGCGCTGCTGCTCGTGCTGACGGTGGAGGTGACGAGCACCCCTTCCTTGAAGTCTTTGGTGCCGCGCACCGTCTGCTCGACATTGATAAAGAGCACCTTCGCCGAAGCGGTGCTGAGGCTGTCGACGTGGTAGGCGCTGCAGAGCGCCAGCTTGCCCGCCGCATAGGCGTAGTTTTCGAGCGCGGTATAGTCGGCGGGGGTGCCCTCCTGCGGGGGCAGGGAAAAGACGGACACGCTTTCGGGGCGGTACCAGTCGGGCAGCGTCGGGAGCGTCTCTTCCGGCCGCGTCGTGCCGCCGGGCACATCCTCCGGCCCCGCCGCAACGGGCGCGCAGCCCGTCAACGCGCCAGCCAGGCAGACCGCCGCCACGGCGGCGGACGCCAAAAGTGCGATACTTCTTCTCTTTTTCCGCATACGTTCCTCCGGGAATATACGGCCGCAGGCCCGCCGCAAGGGCGCGCCCCGCCTTGTTCGGGGAGTATTATACTATACGGCAGATTTTTTGTCAATGATATCATAGAAATATATGACAGAGCATTACAAAGTCGACAGGATCGGCAACAATATGCGCGGCGATCCGCAGAAAAAAGCGCATAAAAGAACGCGATGCCATGCAAAGAGCGCGCAAAAGGGCGCGGCGCCCTGCAAAAACCGACGCACAAAAGGGCACGGCGCCCTGCAAAAACCGACGTGCAAAAGGACGCGGCGCCCTGCAAAACCCGCCGTGCAAACGGGCGCGGCGCCCCTGCGGGGCGCCGCGCCGAAAGGTGTACGTTCTGCAATGTCAGTTCTTTTTGAACAGTTTGACGGCGAAGGGCGGCAGATAGATGTCGTTGAGATTGCGGATCTCGCCGGTCAGAAGGTCGGTGCCCTCCGCTTCTTCCACCCGCACGGTGACGTCGCCGTCCGAAATGTTGTAGGCGCAGTAGATGCGCTCGCCCCCCCTTTCGCGCTTGAAGCACATATACTTGTTGGAGAGGACGCACTTGTCGTAAGTGCCGTACTGCAGGGCACGCTCGCGGCAGCGGATGGCGTTGAGCTTGCGGATGAGCGCGGTCAGCTGCGGGCATTTGTCCTTGTCGATCGCGGAGATGGCGGGGCGCAGGTTGTAGTCGTTGTCAGACTTGTCCCCTTCCGCGCCGCATTCCGAGCCGTAATAGACGCAGGGGATGCCGGGCATGCCGTAGAGGATGGCGTACAGCGCGGGCAGCTTGCGCTTGTCCTGCAGGGCGGTGTAGGCGCGGGGGACGTCGTGATTGTCGACGAAATTGAACAGATTTTTGCCCGTGTACAGGCACCACGGCTGGCTGCCGAACAGCCGCTCGAGCGAGTGCTCGATCTCGAACAGGTTGTCGGAGTTGAGCGCGGAGGTGAGCCCCTTGTAGCACTCGTAGTTGGTGATGGAATCCAGCCGCTCGGGAGTGAGATTTTTTTGGAAGTTTTGGTTGTGGATGACCTCCCCCATCAGGAAGAAGTCGCTGCGGTGGCCGCGCACGGTGCGGCGCAGCCACTCGAAGAACCACTCGGGCAGAAGATAAGAGACGTCCAGCCGCAGGCCGTCGATGCCGAACTCGTCCATCCAGAACTCGACCGCGCGGCCGATGTAGTCGAGCACGGCGGAGTTTTGCAGGTTGAGCTTGACAAGCTCCATGTGCCCCTCCCAGCCCTCGTACCAAAATCCGTCGTTGTAGGCAGTGTTGCCGCCGAAATCGATGTGGAACCAGTCCTTTTTGTCGGAGGCCTGCTTCTTTTCGCGCACATCTTCGAAGGCGAAGAAGCGGCGGCCGACGTGGTTGAACACGCCGTCGAGCACGACGCGGATGCCCGCCTCGTGGAACTTTTCGACCAAACGCTTGAAATCGGCGTTGTCGCCCAAACGGCGGTCGATGCGGAAGAAGTCTACGGTGTCGTAGCCGTGCCGCTCGCTCTCGAACAGCGGGTTGAACAGGACGGCGGTGAAGCCGCAGTCGCGGATGTACGGGATCTGCTCCTCGATGACCGAAAGGCGGTGGCGGATCTCGCCGAAATCGTTTTCGCGCTCGGCGCCGCAGTAGCCGAGCGGGTAGATCTGATAGAATGTGCTCTCGTCAAACCACATGGTAGGTCTCTCCTTGCTGCATTCGTTTTGCGGCCCCTCAAACGGCCACTCTCTTATTATACCACCCTTTCCCCCTCCCGTCAAGACCCAATTTTTTTGCGGGCACGACAAAAAAACGGCCGCACCATGCGGGCGGCGCGGAACATAAAAACGGCCGCCTCGCGGATGCGGGGCGGCCGAGTGTCGACGAACGATCAGTTGAGTTCGGCGAAATATTTGATGGTGCGGACCATCTGGCTGGTGTAAGAGTTCTCGTTATCGTACCAGGACACGACCTTGACGAGCGTGGTGCCGTCGCCCATGGGCATGCACTTGGTCTGCGTAGCGTCGAACAGGGAGCCGTAGGTGATGCCGACGATGTCGGAGGAGACGATCTCGTCTTCGGTGTAGCCGAAGGACTCGGAAGCGGCAGCCTTCATCGCGGCGTTGACGCTGTCCTTATCGACCTCGCCTTCGCAGATGGCGACGAGCTGGGTCAGGGAGCCGGTGGGCACGGGAACGCGCTGCGCGCAGCCGTCCAGGACGCCGTTGAGCTCGGGGATGACCAGGCCGAACGCCTTGGCAGCGCCGGTGCTGTTCGGGGTGATGTTGACCGCAGCGGCACGCGCGCGGCGCAGGTCGCCCTTGCGGTGCGGGCCGTCCAGCGTCATCTGGTCGCCGGTGTAAGCGTGGATGGTGGTCATGTAGCCCTTTTTGATCTTCGCGAACTTGTTGAGGGTGTTGGCCATCGGCGCGAGGCAGTTGGTCGTGCAGGAAGCCGCGGAGATGATGGTGTCGTTGGGGGTGAGCGTCTTCTCGTTGACGCTGTAGACGATGGTCGGCAGATCGTTGCCCGCGGGAGCGGAGATGACGACCTTCTTAGCGCCGGCGTCGATGTGCGCCTGGCTCTTCGCCTTGGAGGTATAGAAGCCCGTGCACTCGAGGACGACGTCTACGCCGATCTCGCCCCAAGGCAGATCCTTCGCATCCTTCTCGGCATAGATCTTGATCTCTTTGCCGTCGACGATGATGGAGTTCTCCGTGCAGGAGACCTTGTCCGCCAACGCATATCTGCCCTGTGCGGAATCGTACTTGAGCAGGTGCGCGAGCATCTTCGGGCTGGTCAGATCGTTGATCGCGACGACCTCATAGCCCTTCGCGCCGAACATCTGGCGGAACGCGAGGCGGCCGATACGGCCAAACCCGTTGATCGCAACTCTTACATTAGCCATTTTGTTTGTCCTCCATAAAAATATAGATTCTTTGTAATGCCTTTTGCCAGCATCTCTATTATAGCAAATCGGCAAAATTTAGTCAATAGTTTGTGCAAAATACTTTTTCATTTCAAAAAATTATGAAAATTCGACACGAAATTTGCGCAATTCCGTTCATTTTTTCAAAATGCACGCGTTATTTGAGATTTTCCGGGTTGAGCGGGAGCAGCTCGTCGACGACGAAGCGCCCGTCTTTTCGGATGAGCCGTCCGTCGAACCAGATCTCGCCGCCGCCGTATTCGGGCGTCTGGATGAGCACCATGTCCCAGTGCACGCTCGACTTGTTGCCGTTGTAGGCGTCGTCGTAGCAGCAGCCGGGCGTGAAATGGATGGACCCGGAGATCTTTTCGTCGAAGAGGATGTCGAGCATGGGCTTGGTCACGAAGGGGTTGACGCCGATGGCGAATTCCCCCACATACCGCGCGCCGGCATCGGTATCGAGCACGTCGTTGAGCGCCTTGGTGTTGGAAGAGGTCGCCTCGACGATGCGGCCGCCGCGGAAGACGAGGCGGACGTTTTCGTGCCGGATGCCGTTTTCCAGCGTGGGCGCGTTGTAGGTGATGACCCCCTCGACGCTGTCCTTGACGGGCGCGGTGTACACCTCGCCGTCGGGGATGTTCATGTTGCCCGCGCACTTGATGGCGGGGATGCCCTTGATGGAGAAGGTCAAATCTGTCCCCTCGGCGACCAGGCGGACCTTGTCCGTCTTGTCCATCAGCGCCTGCAGGGCGTTCATCGCGCGGTCCATCTTGGAATAGTCAAGGGTGCAGACGTCGAAGTAGAACTTTTCAAACGCCTCGGTAGACATGCCCGCGTTCTGCGCCATGGCAGGGTTGGGGTAGCGCAGCACCACCCACTTGGTCTTTTTGACGCGCGTCTCGTGGTGAACGGGGAAGGAATAGGTGCGGTCGTACACCTGCATGTTCGCCGCGGGCACGTCGGAAAGCTCGAAGGTGTTGTCTCCGCCGCGGATGCCGATGTAGCAGTCCATATCCTCCATGCGGTACTTGGCGTACTTGGCGCGCAGCTGGCAGTGCGCCTTGCTCGTACCCATCAGCAGCGCCCGCTCGACGCGCTGGTCGATGATCTCCGCAAACGGGTAGCCGCCCGCCGCAAACACCTTTTCGATGCAGGCGTTGACAAGTTCCGCGTCGATGCCGCGCGCCTCGATAAGCACCTTTTCGCCCTTTTGGCAGTGCACCGAATAGTTGACGAGCACGTCTGCAAGGCGATCGATCCTGTTGTCTCTCATGATAAATTCACGCTCCTTTCCATTCGCGAAGCGGCAGGGTCTCCCCCGCCGCGGCCCCCTTGGCGGGGGGCTCTTTCGTTTTTTTCACCTACTATTATAATACCGCGCGAAAAATATAGAAAGCAAATGAGAGATATTTTTCAAATTATATTGATTTTTGCTCGGTTTTGTTGTAAAATAGAGAACGGAAAGAAAAATCTATTCTCGGAGGAACAACTGTATGCCTTTGGTAACTTCAACCGAAATGTTCAAAAAAGCGTATGCCGGCGGCTATGCGATCGGCGCGTTCAACGTGAACAACATGGAAACCATTCAGGGTATCGTCGAAGCGGGCAAGGAGTGCAACTCTCCGCTCATCCTGCAGGTCTCCGCGGGCGCCAGAAAGTATGCGAACCCCGTGTATCTGCGCCACCTCGTGCAGGCGGCGGTCGAGACGACGGGCCTGCCCATCGTCATGCACCTCGACCACGGCGCAGACTTCGAATCTTGCAAGGCAGCCATCGAAGACGGCTTCACGTCCGTCATGATCGACGCTTCGCACCACGCCTTCAAAGAAAACATCGAGATCACCAAGAAGGTGGTCGAATACGCGCATGACCGCGGCGTCGTCGTCGAGGCAGAGCTGGGCCAGCTCGCCGGCATCGAAGATGCGGTCAACGTCAAGGCGGAAGACGCCTGCTTCACCCACCCCGACGAGGTGTGCGAGTTCACCGAAAAGACGGGCTGCGACTCCCTCGCCATCGCCATCGGCACCAGCCACGGCGCCTATAAGTTCAAGCCCGGCCAGAAGCCGCAGCTGCGCTTCGATATCCTCGAAGAGGTCGGCAAGCGCCTGCCCGGCTTCCCCATCGTGCTGCACGGCGCTTCCTCCGTTCCGCAGGACCGCGTCGCCATCATCAACCAGTACGGCGGCAAGATGCCCGACGCCATCGGCATCCCCGAAGAGATGCTGCGCAAGGCTGCCACGATGGCCGTCTGCAAGATCAACATCGACTCTGACCTGCGCGTCGCCTGCACCGCGGCCATCCGCAAGCACTTCGCGGAGCACCCCGACCACTTCGACCCCCGCCAGTACCTCGGCGACGCCCGCGCGGCCGTCAAAGAGATCGTCAAGCACAAGATCATCGACGTGCTCGGCAGCCAGGACAAGGCATAAAGCTGTTTATCTCGGACAAGCAGAGAGCCGACGGAACTTCCGTCGGCTCTCTTTTTATTTTGAAATGTGTCTGCGCCGCGCCGTCGCGGCGCCTTTAACAAAGTGCGCCCGCGCGCGATCCCCTACTTGCGCGGCTTTTTGCCGTGCCCCTTGCGGAAGCGGAAGTCGCAGTAGTCGTGCCCGTTGGCGAGGGTGCCGCCGCACTCGAACACGATCTGCGGCGAGAGCCCGGCGAAGGCGCGCGCCTCGTACTCGCAGAAGACGAGGCAGAGCTCCTTGCAGCCGAACTTTTTGGTGATGTCGTAGTAGAGGCAGCCGGCGATGCGGAAGGAGATGAGCGAGCCGCGGGCGGACAGCCCCTCGCTCTTCCAGCCGCGGGCGGGGAAGCGGTACTCGATGAAGTTTTTGATGTTGCGCCGGAAGGCGTGGTACGGGAAGATGGGGCGCATCTGCGCGGCGAGCCGCTCGGCGCACTCGTCGGCGGCCTTCTCCGTCTCGTTGCGCACCAAGCCGAGCGCAGCGTCCGTGCGGTAGCCGAAGGCGAGCAGCGTCTTATAGTAGGCGATGACGGGATACACCAGCCGCTTGAGCTGGCTCTCGTACGTCTGGCTGTTCTGATAGTCTGTCGTGCAGACGAGTTCGGCGTAGAGTTTGGAGGCGCGGCGGAAGATCTGATCCCCCTCCGCATCGCCGAAGGCGCGCTGCACATCGCGCTGCAAAAAATATAAGTCTGTGTCCTCGTAGTTCATGCGATCCCCTTCTTGCGATTCACTTTTTCTATATTATAAATCAATCATACCCGTTTTGTCAATATCTCAGAAAAATTTCCGCCAAAGGCTTGACAAATTCTATTTTGTATGTATAATAATAAATGAGAATAAATCTCATTAAGGAAGCCTATGGAGCGAAGGAACACGCGGCAAAGACAACAGATATTGGATACGGTACGCGCGCTCGACCACCCGGACGCAGACGAGATCTGCGCGGCGCTCGCGGGAGAACAGCCGCGCGCGGGGCGGGCGACGGTGTACCGCAACCTGAACCTGCTCGTACAGCAGGGGGATATCCGGCGCATCGAGACGGCCGGAGCGGACCGCTATGACGGCTGCCTGCGCCCCCACTATCACCTACACTGCCGCTGCTGCGGGCGGGTCTTTGACGCGCATATGCCCGTCGTCGAGGGGCTGGACAAACAGCTGCAGGACACGGACGGCTTCGCCGTAGAAGGCTATACCATCGAATTCATCGGGCTTTGCCCCGCATGTATTAAATTGAAATCAGGAGGTAGGTAAAACTATGGCAAAAGAGCTGAAAGGCACCAAGACGGAAGCCACCCTGTGGGAGGCCTTTGCGGGCGAATCGCAGGCGCGCAACAAATACACCTATTACGCGAGCAAGGCGAAGAAGGACGGCTTCGTCCAGATCGCCGCGCTGTTCGAAGAGACCGCCAACAACGAGAAGGAGCACGCGAAGATCTGGTTCAAGCTGCTGCACGGCGGCAACATCCCCTCGACGGAGGAGAACCTCGCCGACGCGGCTGCGGGCGAGAACTATGAGTGGACGGATATGTATGCCCGCTTCGCCGAAGAGGCGCGCGCCGAAGGGTTCAACGACATCGCCTTCCTGTTCGAGAAGGTGGGCGAGATCGAGAAGGAGCACGAGAAGCGCTACCTCGCCCTGCTCGACAACGTGAAGAACGGCCTCGTCTTCTCCCGCGACGAAGACTGCATCTGGCAGTGCTCCAACTGCGGGCACATCGTCATCGGCAAGAAGGCGCCCGAGATCTGCCCCGTGTGCGCGCACCCGAAGGCGTACTTCCAGCTCCGCGCGGAAAATTATTGAGCGGCGGCGCGCGCGGGGAGGCAGATTATGGACACGAGAGCATTCCGCGCCCTGTCGTACGGGGTGTACGTCGTTTCGACGTGGGACAACGGCCGCCCGACCGGCTGCACGGCCAACTGCGCCGTGCAGGTCACCTCGCAGCCTGCCGTGATGATGGTCGGCATCAACAAGGATAACTACACCAACCGCTGCATCGCCGACTGCGGGCACTTTGCCCTGTCCGTGCTGGCGGAGGACACCGACCCCTCCGTCATCGGCACCTTCGGCTTCCGCACGGGCGCAGACTTCGACAAGTTTGCGGGCGTCCCCTACGACATCCGCAACGCGCTGCCCGTCGTGCGCGACAGCTGCGCGTACATCGTGTGCCGCGTCACGCAGGCGATCGACACCGCGACGCACACCCTGTTTTTGGGGGAAGTGATCGGTGCCGAGAGCACAAACGCGCGCAAGCCGATGACGTACGCCTACTACCACGAGGTGGTGAAGGGCCGCACGGCCAAAAACGCGCCCACCTACATCGCCGAAGTGGACGGCTGAACAAAATTGCGACAAAAAAACGACGCCCCGCAAGGCAAGCCTTGCGGGGCGCTTTTTGTCTGTTCTTTCCGTTTGACCGCAAGAGCGGGCGGGCGGGATGCGCGGATGTTACTTCGCGTACTCGACGCCGCGGAACTCGCGGATGACGTTGACCTTGATCTGGCCGGGGTATTCGAGCTCCTGCTCGATCTTTTTGGCGATATCCTTGGCGAGGAAGAGGGTCTGGGCGTCGTCGATCTGTTCGGGTTTGACGATGACGCGGACCTCACGGCCTGCCTGAATGGCGTAGCTCTTGTCGACGCCCTTGAAGGACGAGGCGATCTGTTCGAGCTGCTCGAGGCGCTTGACGTAGTTGGTGCTCGTCTCGCGGCGGGCGCCGGGGCGGGCGCCGGAGATGGCGTCTGCCGCCTGCACGAGGACGGCTTCCACCGTCTTGGGCTCCACGTCGCCGTGGTGCGCCATGATCGCGTTGATGACGTTGTTGCTCTCCTTGTACTTTTTGGCGAGGTCTGCACCGATCTGGATGTGGGTGCCCTCCTGCTCGTGGTCGACCGCCTTGCCGATATCGTGCAGCAGGCCCGCGCGCTTGGCGAGGTTGACGTCGAGGCCGAGCTCGGCGGCCATCATGCCTGCGAGCTGGGCGACTTCGATGGAGTGCTTGTACACGTTCTGGCCGTAGCTGGTGCGGTACTTGAGCCTGCCGAGCAGCTTGATCAGCTCGGGGTGCAGGCCGAAGATGCCCACTTCGAACATGGCGGCTTCGCCGTTTTCCTTGATCTGCTGGTCCAGCTCTTTGCGGACCTTTTCCACCGTCTCCTCGATGCGGGCGGGGTGGATGCGGCCGTCGCTGATCAGCTTCTCGAGGGAGAGGCGGGCGACTTCGCGGCGGACGGGGTCGAACCCGGAGAGGATCACGACCTCGGGCGTGTCGTCGATGATCAGCTCGATGCCCGTCGCGTTTTCGAGGGCGCGGATGTTGCGGCCCTCGCGGCCGATGATGCGCGCCTTCATGTCGTCGTTGGGCAGCGGCACGACGGATACCGTGATCTCGGACGCGTGGTCGGACGCGCAGCGCTGAATGGCGAGGCTGATGATCTTTTTGGCGTTCATCTCCGCCTCGTCTTTGGCCTGCTGCTCGATGTTGCGCACCTGCACGGCGACGTCGTGGCGGGTCTCGTCGAGAATGTTGTCCGTGAGGATCTTTTTAGCCTCCTCGCGGGTGAGCTGGGCAACCTTTTCCAGCTCCTGGATCATGAGATCGTGCTGGTGGTTGACCTTTTCCTGCATCTTTTTGATCTCGTTTTCCTGGCGGACGAGATTTTTCTGCTGCTGTTCGAGCGCATCCGAGCGCTTCTGCAGGGCGTCCTCCTTTTTGTCGAGATTGTCCTCCTTCTGCAGCAGGCGCTGCTCGGCGCGCTGCAGTTCGGACTTCTTTTCTTTGGATTCGCGTTCAAATTCGTTTCTGAGTTTTAAGTCCTGTTCCTTGGCCTCTAAAATCGCTTCCTTTTTTAATGCTTTACTCTCGCTTTCCGCTTCGTCGAGCATTATTTTGATCCGCTGGCTGACTTCGCCGAGCTTCTTTTCGGTGCTCTTTTTGTAGAGCATATAGCCGATGAAGAAGGCGGCGGCGCCGACCACAATGATAGCGGCGATAAGCACCCCGACGAACACCGGCGTCGAGACATCGAGAAACAGGGAGCTCAACTTCGCTGCTGACATCGAAAAAGCCTCCTGTGAAAAAAACTCGTATATAAACTATGCGCAAGCGCCCTCTGCGCCGCCTTGCCTTCCCGAAATCGGCGTCCGCGGCGGGAGGGTACACTCCTCGCTTATAATTTATACCTAAACAATTATACCGCTTTTTTCCGAAATTGTCAACGATATCGCGGAAAACCATACGCGGCAGCAAAAAAGTTTGGGCAAAAAACCCAAACTTTCGCATTATTTCGCTATTTTACAGGCTTTCGGCCTCTTCCAGCCAGAGGGCCGCGGAGGCGTCGGAAGGCATGCGCCAGTCGCCGCGCGGCGAAAGGGCGACCGAGCCGATCTTGACGCCGTCGGGCAGGCAGGAGCGCTTGAACTGCTGCGAGAAGAAGCGGCGGTAGAAGCTGACCAGCCACTTTTTGAGCACGGCGGGCGGGTCCGATCCGGCAAAGGCGGCCTGCGCGAGGAAGTACACCTTGCGCGGGGAGAAGCCCCAGCGGACGGCGTAATAGAGGTAGAAGTCGTGCAGCTCGTACGGGCCGACCAGCTCTTCCGTCTTCTGCGCGATCTTGCCGCCCTCGGGCGGGAGCAGCTCGGGGCTGATCTCGGTGGCGAGGATATCTTCGAGCACCGCCTGCGCCTCCCCTGCAAGCCGCTTCGCCTCGTGGCGGATGAGGTGCTTGACCAGCGTCTTGGGGACGGAGGCGTTGACGCCGTACATGGACATATGGTCGCCGTTGTACGTCGCCCAGCCGAGGGCGAGCTCGCTCA